>MKRO01000152.1:580-6845 GCA_001896965.1 Sphingobacteriales bacterium 41-5
CAAAAAGAAAAAAGCATCAATCGCAAAATCTGGGCTACTCATTTGTCAAGCTGGCTTACTCGTTTAAGCAGAACGAAAATAAACTTTTTTTTAAAACTACCAAAATTTTTAAATCATTTTATAATTGTCCTAAAAAACACTTTTCGGCAGCACCACCTAAAAGCCTGAGCAATTCAAATAGTGGGAACACAACCGCTCTTTATTACTAAACCCGTTGATATTTCAAAGCCGGTTTTCTTAACCAGAACTTTCACCCACAATAATATTTGCAGGCACAACACACCATTCGCGGTTGTTCGTTTTTTGCTCAATAATTTTCATGAGCAAATTCACAGCTTTCTCCCCAATCAGCGGCATTTCCTGCTTTACATAGGTGACGGGCGAATAGAAGAAATCGTAAGCTTCGCTTTCATCGAAACAAACCAGGCCCAGCTTTTCGGGAACTTTTATACTAAGTCCATTTATATATTTCAGTGCCGCAATTGATATGGAGTTTGTAGCCAGGAAAAGTGCGTCAACCAGAGGTTTTTTGGCTTTCAAAAAATAATCTAAAGACCCAAACACATCGTTGGTGAACGAATCGTAAGATACCTTTCGTATAAGCTTTTCGTTTACTTCAACGCCGCTTTCCCGCAGTGCCTCCTTATAACCCGCTACCCTGTTTTGCATATGCGAAAGGCTCGTATCATACGATATCATACCGATCTTTTTATACCCGTTTTCAAGCAATAGCTGCACGGCTTTAAACGAGGCATTACGGTTATCGATCATCACGGCATTAAGGTCTTTGTCGCTAAAAGAGCGATCTACGAGAACTACAGGAATGTGCATCCGGTTCAATGCGTTAATCTGGTTTCGGGAGCCTTCTACCGGGGCGATAATCAGGCCATCCACCTGCCGGTTCAAAAATGTATCAATAAGTTTTTGGGATTTATCTAACTTTTCATCGCTGCTGCCAATGATCACCGTATATCCATGCCGGTCGGCTTCATTCTCAATGAACCTCGCGAGCATCGAAAAGAATGGGTTAGAAATATCTGCCACAATCAGGCCGAGCGTTTTAGTGCGGCCAGATTTCAAGCCACGAGCAATAAGGTTAGGCTGGTAATTTAATTTCTTAGCAACTTTCTTAATTTTTTTGGCCATTTCATCCCCCACCCTGGCTTCCTTTGCCTTGCCATTGAGCACATAAGAAACCAGCGCCGTGGAAACCCCCACTTCTTTTGCAATATCTTTCAGTAATACTTTTTTGGTCATAATAGCATGTCTGATAAATTTACGATATTGAAGACAACTTATGTCTGATTTTTTATAAATGAGTAGCTACCTGCACAATCTTAAATGTCAAACATCAATCTTCCAAATAAAAAATAGTTACCTCAGTCATTGCTTCACAAACCTGATGCGGCCAAACTCTATATTGGGTTTTGAGGTTTTGGAGCGGAAAAGTATATTTACAGGCATCTGCGGAATATCAATTTTATTAACCTCCACTTCTCCCAGATAAACATCTTCACGCCTGTTATCAGCCGTTAAGTTTATGGTTTGCCAATCCTGTATGCGTTTTGAATCGGAAATACGTACATCAAAGTTACCGGCAGCGGATGCAATTTTATGCAGGTACATTTTATACCGGCCGCCCGGCAATTCATTTACATTAATAGTTACAGATGCGTTATCGGCGCCATTTATCACTGCATTGCCATTGCGAAACTCAAAATCGCCGTTATAAGTTAAATGTTTTAAGAAGTTGGTATAAAAAGTAAACTCCGGTGGTATTGGATTTTTTGTAAGGCCATTTGCGGGAGCAACATTTTGCTCTACCGGCGCTTCGGCATAGTACATGGCTACTGACACATTTTGTACCGGGCGGTTATTATTTACGGGGCCATGCTCCATGCTGTGATAAATGCTTTTATAAAAAGGCAGTTTATCAGTAGTATAAAACCTGTACCCTCCCGTTCTGCTTAGCGGTATGGAATAGCTTAAACAACCGCTGAGGGGTGCGCCGCCTCTTTCGGTCCAGCCGCCAGGCTGCGCGTACCAGCCGCCGTTAAAATAATCTTCGCTGCCGGTACCGTGAATGTTGTTGATGCCGTCAATTACCGTAGAATCATCGCCTTCAAAAAACTCGGTAAAATCAGTGTACGTTAGTGCCTGCACATTCATCACAGTGCCAATGTAGTGCCCTTTACCCTTACCGTTCAAAAAAACATAAGGCCTGCCAGCCTCCGGCGTATTGTTTTTCCAGAAGGCATAAAACTTTCCTTCGGTAGTTGCATTTCGTTTGGTGTTGGAATAATAAACAACAGAGCGAATGTTTACCGGTTGCTGATCTTTAACCAAAGAATGGGCACGGTGAACGATCTCGATTTTTGCAGCCTTGTCAAACGGCATGGGCATGTAGCTGTATAATTTTGATTCAGTGGCGCCAAGGTACAAACTCTCCATTGCACGCTCACCAAACGAATAACCAAAAAAATCTGCGAGGGGAACAAATAGGGCGGGTTCAGCGGCGTTATCCCAGGTTATTTTGAGATCTAATTGCTTGTGTTCGCCTTCAAATAAAGCTGATGGCATGATTTCTAATCCCAATATCCTGCCGCCTTGTTTTATATCGGCTATTGCTTTTGACTGGCCGGGCTGCAGTAAATTTTCTGCTTCAATTTTATTTGCTGTTTTGTAAAAATTGAAAACGCTTCTTTCATTGTTTTTCCAAAGCGCAGCAGCATCGTTCAAGGTTTTTGTTTGTGCAGCTGAAAATATTGGGTTGAATGTTTGTACACGATAACGCTTGTCATATTCCCTGTATTGTATTTGATGAAACATAATCTTCTCGCCCCGGAAGACAATTTTACAACCATTTGAATACGGGATGGGAACATAGCTGTAATACCCGCCCACCACATAAGCATCAACAATTGGTTTGATAAAAGGCGCCACAGTGCCGTTAAACAAATCGCGAAACTTAATTGAAAGGCCCGGCCGGCTGTTACCGTCAAAATAAAAATCGAGTGTATCATCGGTGGGCGTGGGCGTCCATATCCTTTCAATAACGCCCTGCCCTTTTGCTTCAAAGATTACCAGGCCGCCACCTTCATTTTTACGCAGAAAAGAGTATTTACCGCTAAAGCCATCATCGTTACCACCTGTACGGTCGTACGAAGATTCCTGTTTTATAAATGTGCCCTCAACGTAGCGGGGCAGCAATGAAAGGTCTGCAAGTTTCTTTAATTCGGTTTCTGTATTAATAACCTGTTGCCCCCGGCTGGTTATACCCAGGAGTAAAACTGCACTTGCAATAAAGAATCTTTTTATACTCATTAATTATATTAAATCGTACGTCAATATCGTTTGGATATGGCGAATATTCCCCATCTTGTAATCATTTAAAAAAATTACTGAGGGGTAATCCGCATCGCATTAAGGTAATAGAAACCAGTCGGGTTGTCGTTAGACTCCCCTGCTGTAATGGTGATATCAATAACGCCATTAGCATTAGGTTTAACACCGTTGGTACACGCGATATTGGTTCCGTTATTTCCCGTATTCAGATATGCGATTACCTCATTTTGCCCTTTTGCAATAAATTTCGTTTGTCGGTTCTCATTAGTTCCTCCGCGCGAACCAAAATAACAAAAGTTATAACTTTTCGCAGGATCCAAATTGGCGATTCTTAATACACTTTGCTTAACTAACAAACCAAGGAAAGCTGCTTTTGAATTGCCATAGTAAGAAATTCTTGATACTGCAGCAGGCATATTAAACGGAGTTGTTGTGTTTTGTACTCCATCAAGGTTAGAGTTGTTGAACCGTTCGATAATAGTTAAAGATATTCTTGTAAGGTTTCCGTCCTGATCCCGTAAAAAGGGAATCGTAGTACCCTCAACAGGGCTTGTTAATCCATTCCAGCCAAATACAGGTGCTGACTGCGCAACATCCACAAAAACAGGATTGACAAAAGCAGCCGAGCTGATGGTTTTATACGCTGTCATATCCGTTATTGCTTTAGGATTTAGAACCGCCGCGTGGGCCGCATGCTGCGCCATTTCCATTTCAATTGGAGAAAGTGAAAAAAGGCCCGGATTAAAAGGATTGCCTACCACCGATTTGCCAAACAACGCTTCATACCAAGTGCATGCCGCCAGATAACGGCCCACATTCAGATCAAGGTGATAGCCGTCTCTGTTAAAATTGTCGCCCCAAAAAGTTGTTCTGCCATTTTGAATTGCAGTACCGGAAGGCACCACAACATTAATGGGTACCAGTTTAGAAGCCCGGTCAGCAGCATCTACAATGGCGTTGTACATAGTAAGCTGATCGCGTCCGTAGTTATTAAACCCGTCGTGAGTGGAGTTTTGCGCATACGCCCAGGTTTGATGAAGAACGTATTTGGTTTTTGAATAAAACTCCCTGTTTTGTTCATACTCAAACAGTTCCGGCAGGGTATTTTGGTAAGTGCTGAACTGCCCTGAATTTTGGCTTACCTGCTGAAAGCTGATATAATCCCAACGTTGGTCGGTAATTGCGCGTTCTATTGAAAAATTTTCTGTAGTTACTTTTACGCCATTTGTACCAATTTTTCTATAGGAATAAACGGATTTGTTTTCCTTAGCGTTTGTCAGATGATCCTGCAAAGATGAGCCTCCAATGTACAGGTTGGCGATTATAACACTATCGCCTGTGGCTGTAATCATAGAATGCAGGTAGTTTTCAATAGCATCCTCCGAAAAACTGTTGCCTATTGCCAATATTCGGGTGATATTGTCTGACGGCAACTCATTGATATTAATCGTAGCTGTCAGTTCCTGATCACCTGCATCTGAAACGAATTTTATAACAGCGGTACCTTTTCTTAAAGCTCTTACGCTTACTGAATAGGCCGAAGTTCTGGTAATGGTTGCCAGTTTAGGATCGGAAATAGAATATTCGAATGGCTTTACAAATTTGTCCCCGTTTTCCTGGCTGAGATTGAGTACCACGGTTTCCCCCGCCATTAGAGATACTGATTGTTTATCTAATACTACTGTTGCCGGCCCGGAAATGGGAGACTCAGGCAAACTGCGCGGCTTTTGACAAGAATTAAGGGCACTGACTGAAAGCAGCAGGAGGAAAAAGGTTAGAAAAGAAAGCAGGTTTTTTTTTCTACTAAATATTTTTTCAATTATCATGGCGTTATTTTATTAAGCTTGTTTTTTAATAGCCGGGGGCCTGAACCAGATTCGGGTTGATATCCATTTGTGCCTGCGGTACCGGCCACAGGTACATCTTTTTAGAAAATGACTTGTTTTTGTAAAACGTTCTTTTGAAAAACGCATTGGGGTTAGTGGCATTATCAGTTCTTGCGGTACCCCTGAAGTTCATACCATACAGAGCTACATTCAGGAATTGCTCACCCTGTTTCCACCTGCGTATGTCGTTAAAACGGATTCCTTCGCAATTAAACTCAATGCGGCGTTCTCTTTTAATGGCTTCCCGCATATCAGCCTGAGAAAGACCGGCAGGCAGCGCCGGAATGCCAGCTCTTTCGCGAATAAGGTTTACGTATTTCGCAATATCAGGATGGCCGGGAGAAGATTCATTCAATGCCTCGGCATAACTTAAATAGGCTTCGGCCATCCGGTATAAAATACCGGGCTGATAACTAAACCTTCCCAAGCGCGGAAATACATCCAAGCTGATACGCTTGCGCACGTTGTAACCGTTTTGCGGAGCATCAAAAGACAGCCGTGTATCAGCACCACCCTGAACAAAATTCACTTTTCTGTTGTCTACACCCAGCCATGCGTTGTCAAAAATAACCGAAACATAAAAACGTGGCTCACGATTGCAATACATATTAAAAGTACCGATAGTGGTAACGGTTCCTTCGTTAGGCCCGCCGCCTCTCCACCTGGTCGTTCTGCTTTCATCAGTCGTAGAAAAGCCACTTTCAGAGTAACCTGAAGCAGGATCAGAAATGGGTAACCCGTTTTTCATATAAAACGCATCCACCAACTCCTGAGTAACGCCCATACCGCCGTTGCCGCCGATTCCGATAGGCAGGTGGTGCGCCTGAAATCCGTTTTGATCGGGGTTATCAGATTTTCCCCACAATATTTCTTTATTGCCTTCAGAAAACTTCTTGAGTGACAGGTTGTAATATGACATGAACGGATCGATGGACCCATCATTATTATGTTCATAATAAAGCCCGTACCCTGCGGCAGTAGCTGCATCAATCAATTCTTTAAAAGCGGTGGCCGCTCTTCCCCATTTGGATGCA
>MKRO01000153.1 GCA_001896965.1 Sphingobacteriales bacterium 41-5
ATTGGGTGACAAAGGGCCGCCCTGAGAAAGCGCTGCAACAGAATTTGAAGGGATGTTAATATCGGGTTTGATTTTGAGGGTCACCTTAACTCCGGTCATATTTCGGTCGGCCGGTTCCATCTTATCTACAATTCCAATAGGTAATCCTTTTAAAAGTACGAGATTCTTTAACTCAATACCTGATGCGGTATTGAAAACTGCTTGAATTTTTATATCCCGATCAAACAGATCGCTTTTCTTGATGAAGTTTACAATCATCAAAAAAACAATAATCACAATCAAACCTATGATACCAATTTTAAAATCCTTTGATATCTTCATAAATACCTCTTAATTATTGAGGCAAGATAATACATTTTATAATTTATGGGTAATATGATTAATGTACTTTATAGAAAAGTATTTAACAATTAGTTTTATTTCGTTGTTATAAATTCGAGTATGCCTCTCAGAATAGTTATTATTTTCCTTTGTCTGTTTCCCCTAATATCCGGAGCTCAATCCGTTTTAAAAGGAAAGGTTTTCAGGTCTGAAGATGAATCAAGCTTAACAGGGGTTTCAATCGTCAACATCAATACAAAAAAAGCTACTGTTTCGCGGTTAGACGGTTCTTACAGCATTGACGCTGTTGAAGGCGATCAGGTAACGTTTTTCTCCTTAGGCTTTAAAATTGATACAGTTAAAGTTGAATTTGAGTTACTGAGATCGGGTTATGATGTGTATTTAATTGACTTAGATAACACTTTATCAACCGTTACAGTTACCAGCGATTATAAAGCAGATTCAAGCTATCGAAGGGATTCATTGTACCGGAATATTTATAACAGGAAAACGTCAGTAACTAGTGGCAATACGCCCGAAGCGGGTGTGGGCATTGTTTTGAGCCCGGTAAGTTATTTCTCAAAACGAAATAAAGAAACCCGAAAATTAAAGAAGCGGCTGAAGCAACAAGAAGAAGATTATTATATCAATCATATATTTCCCGAAGGCTGGGTAAGCAGCGTTACAGGGTTGAAAGGAGACTCGTTAAAATTATTCATGTACCAATACAAGCCCTCGTATAAATTCGCGCGGCAAAGTGACCGTACTACGCTTTTGGTTTATATCAATGACAAGTACAAAGAATTTATGAAACCTAGAAAGACCCTGACGAGATAGTAGCGGGTATTTTACTCAGGAAAAATAATAAGAGCCAGAGCAAGTGCAGAACCTGATTTGTTACAGTTCGTTTTTCATTTCGAAAATTTCCCGGGAAACATTTTGGGCATGATAAATGCAGTTAGATGATTGTAACACTAAATTTATCGCTATGACTTTTTGGGGATTTTTTCTGCTCTTAGCAATCGCCGCCATTTGCGGTTCTATCGGTCAATCTTTAGCCGGTTACAGCCTCGGAGGATGTCTGGTTTCAATTTTTGTGGGATTTATAGGCGCGTACTTTGGAGTGTGGCTGGCGGGGCAATTTGGTTTGCCGGAACTGTGGAATCTCAACATCGAAGGAAAACCTTTTCCCGTGATTTGGTCGATACTCGGGTCCGCGTTATTTGCATTAATTGTCGCGCTTCTGCGGCGGGCTTTTATTGGAAACCGACGACGGGTAGATTAACCTCACCTGAATTCGGAGTGCAACCAGTTGTAATGATAGGACGCCCCCTTGGTCGTTTTGTACACAATAAATTTATCTGAAAACTGAGTTTTTTTATCCAGGTTCACATATCCTTCGTTTTCCAACTGGCGAAAAATATCGAGCAATTCAAAATAATCATACTCGGTATGATCCTTCACAAGTTTTTGGTTCAGCTTATATAAAGCTGCCTCCTGTTGGTAACTAAGCATTGCCATTCTTATAACGTTAAATTGATCTGATAAAAAGGGTTCGTTGTTGAATAATTCCAATGCAAGGTTAACACAAAATGATTGGTTTTGGTGTGATGTTTTTATTAACAGGTGTGTGTAAAAAAAATCTTAATCTACAATGATAGAATTCTTTCAAAGCGACTGATGTCAACTTCTTTTTCCAGAGCCGTTCCTTTCAAAATATTTTTCGTGAGCTTGTGCGCAAAATACGGCCCAAGTGAGCAGCCTTTGGTACCCATGCCATTTAACATCCCAATATTTTTGTGCACAGGATGAAAACCCGCAAACGGCCTGCGCTCAACGGTTGCGGGGCGGATGGATGATTTGTGTTCAATGATTTTATAAGGAACTTTTAACCAATTGTTGAGCGTTTGTTCGGCGGTTGCACGAAATTCTTTGGTTGGCAGGTTATCCGCATAGTCCCAAATATAATTGGTGCCTAACCAAAATAAACCTTTTTCCGATAGAGGCGCCAATATCATTGATTTTTTGTAAATATATTCCTGTGGTAAATCACTCGCTTCAATAATGATTGCTTCACCTTTGTTTAAAGCAAAGGGCAGTAGGGAAAAGTATTTATTATTGAAGCCATCGGCGCCATCACAAAAAATAATTCTTTCGGCCTCGATGTGTTTATAAATAATGTGATTAGTATTTACCACTAATTCTTCAAAACTGAAAACATCATTAAAAAGCAATTGCTCTGCTTGCAAATAGCTTTTCCACGCGGGTAGAATATTGCTCAGGTGAATGACATAGGCGGGGAAAATTGTACCGATTCCAAATTCATAATTAAAATAATCTTTTAGAAAATTTTCATCGTCAATAAGACCAATATAGTCTTCTTTTAATTTTAGTTTTTTCAGAAAACTTTCTTTCATGAACGGATTCGGAAAAAAATCAACGATCTTTTTTTTGTCTATAGAATGAATATTAAGAAAACTACCGATTTCGTTGTAAACCTTTTCTGCAAAGGGAATGATCACATCATCCATCCATACTTTTACGACCCTGCGGCCTGTAACGGGATTAATCAAACCCGCTGCTACGCGTGATGAAGCGTTTGGTTTGCCATCATCAATAACAACAAAATCTTCACCGGCTTGTTGTAAAAACCATGAAAGAAATGTACCGGAAATTCCCTGGCCGATTATTAATGTGCCTGTTTTCATTTTTTACTTGAGTGGTCAAAAATAGCTATTATTTATTTTGGGACGGCAAGCTCGCTAACGTAACTTAGCCTCCTACGGAACGTATCATGAAAATTGAACCACGATACCATCAAACAGATTTTTTTAAGAACTTTTGGCAGAAAGGAACCGGAAAATATATGATTGACTGGGCAGGCGCGGAATTATCGTTCGAAAAGTTTGATCAATTCTCAAAGCTGTTTTACGAGGTAGATGAAATTGGGGACAGCGCAGCAAAGGAAATTTTCTTCGCAATGCCTTTTGCAGAGGCGATGAAAAAGATTGACGACTATTCCCGGCATAAAATCAGTGCAGATGAAAATATTACAGCGAATTTAAAAAGTATGTTACTGCAAATGCAGCAGGTACCTGAATGGTTAGATAAAAAGATGCTTGCTGCTGCTTCGGAATTAAGCAGGAGATCGGGCTTGAGCGCACTGATTGTTTTGCGGGATTTTACATTAATGGGTGGTTATGACTACGCTTTCCTCAACAAACCCTTAATATTTACCGGAGCGCTGAAAAAAGGCGCTGTCAAACGTTTGAGGGATACATTAAATTTCTGGATTACGGTTACAAGAAAAGATGCAATGAATGTTCATGCAGATGGTTACAGGTTTTGCGTTTCAACAAGATTGATACATTCATTTTCGCGGTTGATGATTTTAGGCAAAGTGAAGGAGTGGGACACAGAAAAATGGGGCTTGCCGATCAATAGCTGGGACATGATGGCTACCTACATCGGCTTTAGCCTTACATTTTTGCTGGGGTTGAAAAAGTTGGGAATGAAGATTTCGAAATACGAGGAAGACAGTTTATTTCATCTTTGGAAATATATTGGATACCTGATTGGGATACCCGTCAACTATATTCCCAATAATGCTAAAGAAGCCACGGAGCAATTCTATTTATGGTCGTCTATTCAGCCGGCCGCGGACGAAGATTCGGTTTTGCTTGCCAAAGCATTACTTGATGAAAATTTGATCTCCCCGGTTTATGACAATGTGAGCCAGCGAAAAAGGTTGAAATACCTTCACACCTGCTGCATCCGGCATTTGCTGGATGCAGATGTAAATGAGCGGCTTCAAATTCCTAAAGTGCTTGCTGCAAGGCTGTTTCCATCATTTTTAATTGTGCGGAACAAAATCTTCTACGCTCTGAAAAGTAAACAATACCAAATTGTAAAAGGGGATGATGCACAGCGGGAGGTATTAAAACGCTATCTTGAAAAAGCCTGATACATCAATATTTTAAACCGTTTTCCACGGCATAAGCGTTTCAAAAAAGCTGCGGGATGATGTTGTAGCCTTCTAAAAAAAATGGCTGAATAATTTTATTCCTGAATATCAACTGCTATTGGGTCTAAAGAACCCCCAACGTTATTCACTTCAACCGATACTTTTTGGCCCTCCTTCAATGTTGAAAAAGGCACCGTCTGGCCGTTTTGTGTAAGTTTTGTTGCATTGCTGAAATACAATTCTAACGTCTTTCCGTCTTCGGTGCTCACATAAATTTCACTTTTTGAAGGTTCAACCTCTTTGATATTACCGGTATATGTGCCCGAAGGAACATTATCAGTTTTTTCTTCACATGAGTTTAGAGAGAAAATTGTTACAAACCCGATCAGCAACAGAAAAAATAATTTTTTCATAATTTAAAATTTAGTAGTTAGAAAATATACCTGTGAAACTACCAAAATTTATACCAGTTTTAAATTAGCTGCAATTAAAAATGATTGCCTTTAATACAGCCGCTAATGTGCGAAATCAACTTCAAATTTTCCTTTGATGCGTTCCATCGGCGGATTAAAATAACCAAATTTTAAATCAGGAAATTCCTCGCGTATGAGTTGTATCATTTGATTTACACCCATGCATTCTCCCGTTTCAGTAACGCCGATTTTGCGAAGATACCAATCGGGGTCAATGTTAAAGCTGCGCCATTGGATCATCTTTAAGCCCGTTTCCCTGATTAGTTTTCTTAACGCTTCGTATTCGTCCATGCTGTCCGTCATGCCGGGAAATACAAAATAGTTCAACGATGTCCAGCCGCCAAAACCGGTCACAACTTTCAGGCTTTCAACAATGTCTTCAAATTCATAATTATTCGGTCGGTAATAAGGGGTATAAATTTCCTTGCGTGCACTGTTGGTGCTTACCCGTATCGAGTTCAAACCTGCTTCACATAAGCGTTTCACCGCATCGGGCTTTGAGCCGTTTGTGTTAATATTGATGCTTCCTTTATCAGTATGTTTCCTGATTTCAATGATGGCCTGTTCTATCGTTTTCCACATGAGCAAAGGCTCGCCTTCGCAACCCTGGCCAAAACTGATGAGCGGAAATGGCGCCGTTTCCAGATGCGGGACAGTAAATTCTACAATTTCTTCAACGCTGGGTTTAAAATTCAAACGATCCTGCGGTGATACAATTTCTTCTTCATCGGGTTGTAAAGAAATACAGCCCACACAATTGGCATTGCAGGCCGATGAAGCCGGTACGGGGCATTCCCATCTGCCCATAAAATAATTTCTTGCCGCCGGGCAATGATAGGTGAGCGCGCAGTTTTCAGCAAGGTGTTTGATTAACCTGTTTTGTGGAAAGGCGTTAATTAAATATCCGATGCCGTCCTCAACTTTGTTCGAGTCAAAGCCTTTGCATTCCTGGCGAATGTCTTGTTCAATTCTAACGGCAGGAACATAAAATTTATCATTCAGCCAACCGGCGGCCGTGTAACAAAATAGCGGCAGGGTAGGTGCATCGGGCAATGTTTCGTATGCCGACAAATAGAACCCTGTATGTGCCGGTGGAATGAACGCCGCCACAGCCCATCCTTTTTCACAAAGCCGCATTTCACCTGTATTTACATCGATGCCGATGCCGCGCCGGCCGGGCAGTTCGTACAAAGAGCCACCTTCGGGAAGTTCTATCCAGTCTTCATTGGGAACAGGGTATGCATCCCAGCCGCTACGGCCGGTTGCATAAAGAGACATGTCTTCGAAAATATTTCCTTTACCATCAGAGTAAACAACGTATGGAGATTGCGATAAACTCATTTGCTTAATTGATTCCTGCAAAAGTCGTTAAATTCTTGCTCTTCTGCGTATTGTTCTGAACCTTTAATGAGATGCTGATATACTTTATTGTTCTTACAGTCAATCGTCAACAGGTCATCTTTCATGATTACATTGTTGAGTTCGCTCCACCGGATGTTTTTTTGT
>MKRO01000154.1:0-3047 GCA_001896965.1 Sphingobacteriales bacterium 41-5
TGTTTTGTTTTAAAAAGTCCATCGCATAATGAACCCCATTCAATTCGCGTCCGGTAATTGGAAGATCGCGGGGTTTGGTGCTGCCGCCTGCCAATACAATTGCATCAAACTGGCGCAGAATGTCGTTGATATTAATATTCACCCCTACGTTAGCGTGGCATTTAAATTCAATACCTTCTTCCTGCATCACAGCAATACGGCGGTCAACCACCCATTTTTCTAATTTGAAATCAGGGATGCCGTAACGCAGCAAACCACCGGGTTGCTCATCGCGCTCAAAAACGGTAACGCTGTGGCCGGCATAATTCAATTGTGCCGCAGCGGCAAGCCCTGAAGGGCCACTACCGATTACCGCAACTTTTTTACCACTTCGCATGTTCGGCTCTTTGCCTTTTACAAATCCTTTTTCAAAAGCAATTTCAATGATATGCTTTTCAATTTCCTCAATTGCCACGGGCGGTTGGTTGATACCCAACACACAGGCACTTTCGCAAGGTGCAGGACAAATGCGCCCCGTAAATTCAGGAAAATTATTTGTTGAGGTAAGAATGTCATAAGCTTCTTTATAATCCTTGCGGTACACAGCATCGTTAAATTCCGGTATCACATTGCCCAGCGGGCAGCCGCTGTGGCAAAACGGTATGCCGCAATCCATGCAGCGCGCGGCCTGTTTGTTCAACTGTTCTTCCGGAAACAAATCCACGAACTCTTTGTAGTGCTTTAATCTTTCTTCCACAGATTTTTTCTGCGGGTATTCTCTCGTAAATTCTAAAAATCCTGTTGGTTTACCCATTTGATATTTACTGTTTTCTTTTTTTACTATTTACATTTTCAGTAATGCCATGCTTGGCGAAGATTGATTTTTTTGGCCGGGCGTCGCACACGTGTAGGTCCCGATCATAATTCATCTAAATCTAGCCGTGGTTCGTACCGCTACCACGACTAAATTTTAGATTTATTTGCTGTTTAAATTTTGTTCCTGCTCTGCGTCGAGGCTCTGTACTTTTGAAAGTTCAGCTTTAGCTTTTAAAATTTTCTTGTAATCGCTTGGCAGTACTTTCACAAAACTTTTCACCTGGTTTTCAAAGTCATCGAGTAAGAATTTGGCTACTGTACTTTCAGTAAGTTGATGATGTTTACTAATCATATCCTGCAAAAAGTTCAGGTCTTCCTCATCAACCGGATCGAGTTCAACCATTTCCATATTACAGTTGTTGCTAAACTTTTGGTTCACATCATACACATATGCAATACCGCCGCTCATACCGGCTGCAAAGTTGCGGCCTGTATCACCCAATATCACCACTCTGCCGCCGGTCATGTATTCGCAACCATGATCACCAACGCCTTCTACCACCACACTTGCGCCGGAATTACGCACCGCAAACCTTTCACCTGCTTTACCACGAATGAATGCCTCACCGCTTGTAGCGCCATAAAAGGCTACGTTACCAATAATACTGTTTTCTTCCGGCACAAAACCTGCTTTTTTATCGGGGTAAACAATAAGTTTCGCGCCGCTCAACCCTTTACCAAAGTAATCATTGGCATCGCCTTCCATTTCAAGAGTAATGCCCCTGTTGCAGAATGCGCCAAAACTTTGTCCGGCTGTGCCTTTCAGTTTAAAGTGAATGGTGTCATCCGGCAAACCTTCACTGCGATATTTTTTTGTAAGCTCGTGCGAAAGGACAGTACCTGCAGCCCGGTCGGTATTGATGATATCGAAACTTGCATTTACCTTATCACCATTTTCAAGCGCTGGTTTTGCAGCTTCAAGTAATTTCCAGTCGAGGATATCGCTCATCAAATGATCCTGTGTTTCACATGCGTAAACGCTGATGCCCTCTTCCTCTTTCTCACGATATAGTAATGGGGAAAGGTCTAAGTTTTTATATTTCCAGTGGTCGATGCCGTCGCGCATTTTCAGTTCATCCGCCTGACCCACCATTTCGTTAATGGTTCTGAAACCAAGCTCGGCCATCAGTTCACGAAGTTCCTGTGTAAGGAATTGGAAAAAGTTTACCACGTGTTCTACTTTACCATTAAAGCGTTTTCTCAGGTCGGGATCCTGAGTGGCAACACCCACGGGGCAGGTATTCAGGTGGCATTTGCGCATCATGATACAACCTTCAACAATCAATGCCGCGGTAGCTACGCCCCATTCCTCTGCTCCCAGCAAAGTTGCAATTGCGATGTCTCGCGCACTGCGCAGTTGCCCGTCAGTTTGTAAAACCACCCGACCGCGCAATTTATTTTTTACTAAAGTTTGCTGTGCTTCAGCAATACCAAGTTCCCACGGCAAACCCGCGTGGCGAATAGAACTGACAGGTGATGCACCCGTACCGCCATCATAACCCGAAATTAGCACCACGTCTGCTTTTGCTTTTGTTACTCCGGCGGCGATGGTTCCCACACCTGCCTTACTTACCAGCTTCACATTGATACGCGCATGGCGATTTGAATTTTTCAGGTCGAATATTAATTGTGCTAAATCTTCAATTGAATAAATATCGTGGTGAGGCGGTGGAGAGATTAATCCAACGCCCGGTGTTGAGTGCCTCGTTTTACCAATCCAGTCATCAACCTTGTGGCCCGGCAATTGTCCACCTTCGCCCGGCTTGGCGCCCTGCGCCATCTTAATTTGAATTTCATCAGCCTCGGCCAAATACAAACTGGTAACGCCAAAACGCCCGCTGGCAACCTGTTTAATGGCACTGCGCATACTGTCGCCATTTTCAAGCGGCGTGTAACGTTGCTCATCTTCACCACCTTCACCGGTATTGCTTTTGCCGCCAAGGCGGTTCATTGCAATGGCAAGTGTAGTATGTGCTTCCCAACTGATTGAGCCGAAACTCATGGCACCTGTTGCAAACCTTCTATAAATGTTTTCAGCAGGTTCTACCTCGTCAATAGAAATAGATGGGCGGCTGCGTTTAAAATCTAAAAGGCTGCGAAGCGTGATCGCTTTTACCCCCTGATCATCTATGAGTTTTGTATATTTTTTAAAGAGGTTGTAATCGTTCATTTTTGTTGAGTATCGCAACAAA
>MKRO01000154.1:3062-9388 GCA_001896965.1 Sphingobacteriales bacterium 41-5
GGTTGAACATGTGCGCTTCGCCTTTGCGTTTCCATTGATACACGCCGCCCGTTGGCAACTGGTTTACAGGAACATCTTTTTTGCTGAAAGCGAATAGTTGCTTGGCAAGATTTTCACGCGCAATCTCATCGAGGCCAATGCCCTGAATTCTTGAGGTAGCGCCGGTGAAATAGCGATCAACAACATCCTGGTTCAAACCAATGATTTCGAATATTTGCGCTCCCTGGTATGATTGCAAAGTAGAGATGCCCATTTTAGAGAATACCTTCAAAAGCCCGTCACTAACAGCTTTGATGTAATTTTTCTCCAGTTGTTCAATAGAGATATCGTTTTTGATTTTGCCGGTTTCCTTCATGGTTCTGATTGATGAGAGCGCCATGTAGGGATTGATAGCTGTTGCGCCAAAACCCAACAAACAGGCAAAGTGATGCACTTCCCAAACATCGCCGGCCTCAACCACCAAACCAACTTTCCCGCGAAGGCCTTTGCGAATTAAATGGTGGTGCACTGCTGAAACCGCAAGCAGAGAAGGGATAGCAGGGTGATCGCTATCAATAGCCCTGTCCTGCAGTACAATCACTTCATACCCTTCATTCACGGCATCTTCGGAGTAACGGCAAATTCTTTCAACGCCTCTTTGCAGCGAGCCGGGCTTACCATCTGCCACATAATAACATTGCAAAGTTTTAGCCTGGTAAATGCCTGTATCAATACTGCGCAGTTTTTCCAGCTCATAATTTCCCAACACCGGCTGTTTCAAAGTCACAACGTGACAATCCAGTTCATCTTCAACCAAAGTATTGCCAACCGCACCCACGGAGATCGCCAGCGACATCACCATTCTTTCACGTATCGGGTCAATAGGCGGGTTGGTAACCTGTGCAAATAGTTGTTTGAAATAAGAACTCAAATGTTGCGGCTGATCGCTCAATACTGCAAGTGGTACATCAGTTCCCATTGACCCGATTGGTTCTTTACCATCCACCGCCATCGGGATCAAAATATTTTCGAGGTCTTCACTGGTATAACCAAAAGCTTTTTGATATTTGAACACCTGTTCGTCGCTAAGGTGGGTGAACATCACGCGCGGTTCAGGCAGTTCGTTCAAACGTATTTTATGTTTGTTCAGCCAATCGCCGTAAGGCTTTTGTGAACAGATTTGTTGTTTTAATTCTTCATCACTGATGATGCGGCCCTGTTCCATATCCACCACAAACATTCTGCCCGGTTGAAGCCGGCCTTTTTCAATAACCGTACTTTGATCAACAGGCAGAGCGCCTGTTTCCGAAGCCATGATCACGCGGTCGTCATTGGTAACGCAATACCGTGAAGGGCGTAAGCCGTTCCTGTCAAGCGTGGCGCCGATAATTTTTCCGTCAGTAAAAGAAATTGAGGCGGGGCCGTCCCAGGGCTCCATCGTGCAGGCGTGAAACTCGTAGAAATCTTTTTTCAACTGGCTCATTTCTTCATTGCCGTCCCATGCTTCGGGAATCAGCATCATCATTACGTGAGGAAGCGAGCGGCCGCTCATTGCGAGCAATTCAATCATATTATCCAAACACGCTGAATCACTTTTCGCATTGCTTACGATTGGTACCAGCATGTCCATTTCTTCTTCAGTAAATAACGGAGATTCAAAACTCTTTTCACCGGAGCGAAGCCAGTTCAGGTTTCCCTGCAAGGTGTTGATCTCTCCGTTGTGCGCAATGAAGCGGAAAGGTTGCGCCAACCGCCATGATGGAAATGTATTAGTTGCAAAACGTGAATGCACCAAACCAAACGCACTTACATTCCTTTCGTCAGTAAGGTCGTCATAATAAGTTCTTACCTGATGGCTGGTTAACTGGCCTTTGTAAATAATGGTTCTGCATGAAAGCGATGAAATGTAAAAACCTATTTCATCCTTTTTCACAGCGGGCGCCGACATGTGCGTTGAATATTTACGCAGTACAAATAATTTACGTTCAAACTCATCTGAATTTTTTACATGAGCGGGCCGTTCAATGAAAACCTGCTCAATGTCCGGTTCAACACTTAATGCGGAAGGTCCAATGCCATCATTGTTTACTGGCACCCGCCTCCAGCAAAGGATATTCATTCCCAGCTTTTCAGCGGCGCGTGTAAAAATATCCCGGCACTCTTCGCGGGTCCTTATTTGTTTCGGAAAGAAAATCATACCTACCGCATAATTCTCAGCCGAGGGTAGTGTAACGCCAAGTTTTAGACATTCGTCGTAGTATAATTCATGCGGGATCTGTATCATGATGCCGGCCCCGTCACCCGTTGTGGGCTCGCAGCCACAGGCGCCACGGTGCTCCATGTTTTCAAGGATAGTGAGCGCATCAGAAACCGAAGCATGGCTTTTATTTCCTTTTATGTTCGCAACAAAGCCAATACCGCATGCGTCGCGTTCAAATGAGGGGTCGTATAGTCCTTTTTTCTCTGTCATAAGTACTTTAAAAAGTTTACTTTAAAATGTTTGGCTTTTCAAAATGGAGTGGGCAAATCGCGAGCGTACTAAAATACGACAATTGCCCGGGGTTTGAACAAAAACACTACCGGCGATTAGTAATTTTGTAAAATATCTAATATTTTTTATATTTTTTTAGATATTATTTAGTAATCTGATTGTTGCCCGCACGCCTTTTAAAGCTAAAAGAATTATGGGTTTCACTCAATGTCATAAAATCAATTTACGAAAAATTTAGCATAGGCCGCATATAAACTTTAAGGTTTAATTAAAGCAGAGCCGTGTAGATTTTGGAAAAATAGAAGTTGCTGCGGGTAGTACTTAATTTACTTGGTCGACAGATAATTTTTCGGGTTTGTAACGAAACGAAATCAATGAGAATTTTTAAACAGGTTCTTAAATAGTCAGTTATTATTTTTGATGAATGGTAGTGTATAATCCCAAGCATTGGTTCCGGTCAGTATTTGAAATTCACAGGTCAGATACGTTTAGAAAATTATGGCCCTACATCATTTTGGCGGCATTGGTTTCCTGGGGCATAGCCTACCTCGAACTTGAATATTTAAAACTTTCTGACAAAAGCTGGCTGAAGAATATTACGCAGGTACACAACCTGCTGGGTTTTGCATTATCACTTCTGCTTGTGTTTAGAACCAATACAGCTTACGACCGATGGTGGGAGGCAAGGAGGCAATGGGGTGGCTTAACAAACGCCAGCAGAACGTTAGCCATTAAGCTAAACGCATTTCTTGCAAAGGACGATCGTAACCATAGAAATATTTTCAGAAAAGCAATTCCGTTATTTGCACAAAGTTTGTTTAGCCATTTAAGATCAGACTACACAACCTACATGCTTGACCAGGTGAACCATCCTGAGCTTAATTTTAATGAGAAGCATGCACCGAACCAGGTGGCAAACTTAATTTACCGCCATATTGTAGCTTTGCATCACGAGCAAAAAATTACCGGGGAACAATTGATTATTCTGAGTAAAGAAGTGGAGGAGATGACAAATATTTGCGGCGCCTGTGAGCGTATTAAAAACACTCCTATCCCTTACTCATACAGTTCTTTTATTAAAAAATTTGTAGTGCTATACGTGATGACTTTGCCGGTTGGCTTTGTATTTTCGATGGGTTATTTTGTGATTGCAGCGGTGCCTTTTATTTTTTATGTTTTAACCTCGCTTGAGCTGATTGCCGAATCAATTGAAAATCCTTTTGGTTTAGACCCTGATGATCTGCCAATAGAACAGATTACAAATAACATTACCAAGAATGTGAAGGAGATCCTACACAAATAGCGTTTTGGCGAGATCGCCCATCAATTTTTTAAGTGCGACTTTGCCATTTTATTTATCTTGCAGCGATGAAATTTAGCATTAATAAGAAGTACTTTATTTTCCTGTTCACTGTCTTTTATTCCTTTCAAATATTTGCCCAGCAAGGGTTTCAGTTTGCACATGTTACCGACACGCATATCGGTTCGCATGATGCAGATACCGATTTAAGAAGAACTGTCCTTGATATTAATTCTAACGGAAATATTAAGTTTGTTATTGTTTCAGGCGATATTACCGAGTTTGGCAGCGATGATGAGATACTATTGGCAAAGCAAATTCTCGATTCGTTAAACAAACCTTATTACATTATTCCCGGTAACCACGATGACAACTGGAGCGAGAGCGGCACCAATTCTTTCAAAAGAATTTTTGGTGCGGAGACTTTCTTTTTTAAATACGATAAATATTATTTTCTTGGGAATGATTGCGGCCCTAACATGAAAATGAGCCCGGGGCAGGTTCCTTATAATCATATCGTATGGATGGACTCTGTACTGAAAGCGATTCCTCCAAATGCCCCCATTATTTTTATCAACCACTATCCTTTGGACTCATCGTTGAATAACTGGTACGATGTGGCCGGCCGATTAAAAAAGTATAACACACAACTTTACATTCACGGGCATCATCATGCCAATGGGTTCATCAATTATGAAGGAATCCCTGCTATTAAAGGCAGATCGAATTTACGTGCAAAAGACTCAGTTGGCGGATACAATATTGTTACTTTCAGAAATGACTCCGCCATCTATCAAACCCGCCGCCCGGGCGTTTCAACAGCAAAGCCCTGGGCGAATATTAGGTTATTCAATCACAACTTTAACGCTGACACTGCAAAGTATAGCAGGCCATCTTATGCAATCAACGAACAATATCCTTTGGTAAACGAAACCTGGCGTTACCAACACAATGCTGATATTGGGAACGGGTTCACGCTTTTCAAAAATTTTATTATAACCCCGGATGCATCAGGTAAGGTATTGGCGTTTGATTATTTGAAAAAGAAACTGCAATGGGTTTTTCAAACCAATGGAAAGATTTACAGCACACCCGTTGTTGGCAATAATAAACTGTATGTCACATCTACTGACGGAAATGTTTATGGTATTGATGCAGCGACAGGAAAGTTATTGTGGGTGTTTAAAACAGATAAGGCAATTGTTGCCTCTCCGCTCTTAATAAATAATGATTTGTTTTTTGGTTCATCGGAAGGTGTGTTCAGATGTTTGGATGCCGTTACCGGGAAACTTAAATGGCAATATGGCGGGGTGAAAGGTTTTGTAAAATCAATACCGGTTTATAACGGCGGTAAAATATATTTTAGTGGGTGGGGAAATGAGTTTTATTGTCTGGATGCAAAGACCGGCCGTGCTATTTGGATTTACAAAAGTGGCAATGCGAACAGAATGCTTTCGGCTGCATCCTGCCTGCCCGTTATTACAAACAACAGGTTATTTATAGTAGCGCCGGACAGGTTCATGACCGTTTTAAACGCCACAACCGGCGATGTAATTTGGAAACACAAATGGGATGATGATTGGGTGAGGGAATCAATCGGGATTTCTGAGGATGGTAAAACCGTTTATGCCAAAGCCATGCAGGGACATTTGATTGCAGTTGACGCAAATGCAGATTCAGCGAGTATAAAATGGAAAACAGATAATGTTTTTGGATATGAGTTAAACCCTTCGGTGATCACAGAAAGGAAGGGTTTGGTGTACGCCATGAGCGACAAAGGCGTAATAGCTGCTTTTGATAAAAATAACGGTTCAACAAAATGGATTCATAAAATTTCGAATACGCTGGTGCATGATGTTCAATTCATCAGCGACAAAAAACTCATCGCCACAACAATGGACGGGAAAATTGTGATGTTGCAAATTCCCTGATCAAACCAAATACCCGAACAGGGAATCGTTTTTATTTAGCTCAGTATAATCAAACCCTGATTTTTGAAGGCGCTCAATAAAGCCTGAATAATCTTTTCGTTCTTTCAACTCAATACCTACAAGTGCCGGGCCGGCTTCTTTATTGGTTTTCTTCATGTATTCAAACCTTGTAATGTCATCGTGGGAGCCGAGTACATTATTTACAAATTCTTTTAAGGCGCCGGGGCGTTGCGCAAAATTGATGAGAAAATAATGTTTTATTCGCTCATATTGCAGGCTACGCTCTTTTATTTCCTGCATGCGGTCAATATCATTATTGCTGCCGCTCACAATGCATACCACGTTTTTGCCTCTGATCTCTTCGCCCATAAAATACAAGGCAGTGATCGACAAAGCGCCTGCCGGTTCAACAACAATTGCGTCTTTGTTATAGAGTTTTAAAATTGTTGAACAAATTTTTCCTTCGGGGATTGCCAATACCTGATCTAATACCTGTTTGCAAATTTCAAAAGTTTTATCGCCCACACGTTTTACCGCAGCGCCGTCCACAAATCTGTCAATGTTTTCAAGGGTTACGGGATGTCCGACTTCTAAAGCTTTTTTCATTGATGTAGCGCCTTCCGGT
>MKRO01000154.1:9465-12400 GCA_001896965.1 Sphingobacteriales bacterium 41-5
GATAGGAATCACAACGAAATCAATATCTTTCAGCTCTTCCAAAATGTCGATACCAACCGTTCCCTGCCCTTCAATAATTTTTTCATCATCAAACGGGTGAATGAAGATCATATCATTCAGGTGCGCGTATTCGATAGCCGCTTTGGCGCAATCATCGTAAGTATCGCCGGTTAAAACGATCTCAATATTATCGCCGCCAAACATTTTTGTTTGATTGATTTTTTGCATCGGCGTGATAGACGGCATGAATACAACGCCTTCTATTTCCAGCATTTTACAACTAAGTGCGAAGCCCTGCGCATGATTGCCGGCGCTGGCGCATACCACGCCTTTGGCTTTTTGTTCTTCGGATAGTGAACTGATTTTGTTGTAAGCGCCGCGAATTTTGTAAGAGCGTACCGTTTGAAGGTCTTCTCTTTTCAAATACACATTGCAATTGAATTTTCGGGACAGATTGGCATTGAGTTGCAGAGGAGTACGAAATACGATTCCCTTCAATCTTTCCGATGCGGCTTTAAAATTTAGTTCCATACTATTTGTTTTCGTGCATCATCCTTGTTGAAATGGCAACCTGGTTCCCACCATTAATAGCAACGATTAGCATGATAGAATATTCTTGTATTGCTGTAAATGACAGACGTAATATAAAACGCCTGAGGTTTTTAAAAGTCCCCAGGCGCCATTTTGTTTAAACCGTATTAGTGAAAACCTTATACCGCCTGGTTTTCGGGGCGTAAGCTGCGAACGGTTTTACCCGCCTGCCACATTTCGCTATCCTGAAGTTCCTGCAACTCTGCATTCAGTTTTTCGCGATAGTCGGCCTGCGAATTGCTATCGATCGAGCGTTGCGATTCTTTACCGGCGGCAACGCTTCCATACAATTCTTCAAACACGGGTTGGGTAGCGTCTTTAAATTTCTTCCACCAATCCAATGCGCCGCGCTGCGCAGTTGTTGAACAGTTGGCATACATCCAATCCATACCGTTTTCGGCAACAAGCGGCATGAGCGATTGCGTTAATTCTTCCACAGTTTCATTGAAAGCCTCAGAAGGGGTGTGGCCCTTGCTGCGCAGCACTTCGTACTGTGCTGCAAAAATTCCCTGAATAGCGCCCATCAAAGTGCCGCGCTCGCCGGTAAGGTCACTGAACACTTCTTTTTTGAAATCAGTCTCAAATAAATAACCACTTCCCACAGCAATACCTAATGCGATTACGCGGTCTTTTGCTTTGCCGGTTGCATCCTGATAAATAGCATAGGAGCTGTTCAGGCCGCGCCCTTCAAGAAACATACGGCGAAGGGAAGTGCCCGAGCCTTTTGGAGCCACCAGAAAAACATCTACATCTTTAGGAGGAATGATTCCCGTTTGCTCGTTAAAAGTAACGCCAAAACCGTGAGAAAAATATAATGCTTTACCCGGTGTTAAATATTTTTGAACGGTAGGCCACAAAGCAATTTGAGCCGCGTCGCTGAGCAGGTAGCAAATGATAGTACCTCTTTCGAGCGCTTCCTCAATTTCAAATAAAGTTTCACCGGGAACCCAGCCGTCAGCAATTGCTTTGTCCCATGTTTTTGAATCTTTGCGCTGGCCAACAATCACGTTGATGCCGTTTTCTTTTTGATTCAGCGCCTGCCCCGGGCCTTGCACACCGTAGCCGATCACCGCAACCGTTTCATCCTTCAATACTTCCTGAGCTTTGCTCAAAGGAAACTCTTCGCGGGTTACTACGTTTTCTTCAACACCGCCGAAATTTAATTTTGCCATTTTTATTTTTTGTTTAAAATTTTACGAATCTGGTTTGATTGATTTGTTCTTTGTTCATGAATCAAAGTTACCGGTTTACGGTTACTGGTTTTCATCGATTATAGAACTTAGTTAGAGGTAAATCAACCATCAATTATTAATTATTAACTATTACCTGCAAACTACATACTGAATACTTTTTCGTTTTCATTCAGGAACTCGTTTTCTATCACGTCCTCGTGTGGTTCTTTTGCCTCAAATGCTTTAATGCGTTTGTGGAAGCCCTCACTATCTTTAATGATTGCCACGCGGGCGCTGCGTACAAATTCTATCAGGCCGTAACCGCCCAGCACCTCAACGAGTTTTTCTGTTTCTTCGCGGTGGCCCGTACATTCAAAAATGGTATAGTCGGTTCTGATCACTACAACACGCGCCCCGTACTGCCGCAGGATGCGTTCCACAAGTATTTTTTCAGTCACCTGTTCAGTGGGCACTTTGTACAAGGCCAATTCCTGCCACACAATTTGTTCGGCAGTGTTGTAGTACGCTTTCAAAACTTCCACCTGCTTTTCAATCTGCCGACAAAGTTTTTTCACTACTTCCTCCGTTTCATCAATCACAATATTAAAACGGTGAATACCGTCAATCTCTGATGGAGAAGTGTTGAGGCTGTCAATATTAATTTTTCTTCTCGAAAAAATAATTGCAATGCGCGATAACAAACCAATTTGGTTTTCCGCATAAACTGTGAGTGTATATTCCTTTTTCATGAATTTATAGTTTGTGAATTACGATTTTATATTTTTTGATTTGTTGAATTTTGTTGTTTTACTTATTTGAACAAATCTTGCTGTTATTTCGTTTGCTTCTTTTATTAAATGAGCGATCATTTATTTTTTAAAGACTACTGCTTTATTAACGACTTCCAACCGAAATAATCTCCTCTCAGTAACACGATACGAATGCATGTTTTGTATCATAGAGATTTGAGATCCACATTCCCTTAATTATTTCAACCTGATTTCCGCCACGCTGCATCCCTGCGGAACCATCGGGAACACATTGTTTTCTTTACCCACCATTATTTCAAGCAGGTATGCCCCGTCATGATCGAGCATTGCTTTTACTGCAGCTTTTAAGTCTTCACGCTTGTCGATTCTGTTTCCTTCAATGCCGTAGGATTTTGCGAGCAT
>MKRO01000154.1:12606-12921 GCA_001896965.1 Sphingobacteriales bacterium 41-5
GTGTTTTGCTCCAATCGCCGCGGGCAATCCAAAGCCCATCGTGCCAAGGCCTCCGGAGGTGATATTACTTTTGCTTTGATTGAATTTTGCATAGCGGCAGGCTACCATTTGGTGCTGGCCAACATCGGTTACAATAATAGCATCACCATTTGTGAGTTCATTCAACACATCCATGGCTTCGGCCATACTCATTACATCACCTGTAGGATGTTTTTCGGGATTGATACATTCCTTTTCTTCTTCTGCCTGGTATTCTTTAAACTTCGCCATCCATTCGGGATATTCTTTCTTTTCCAAAAGCTCCGTGAGCATTGG
>MKRO01000155.1:0-437 GCA_001896965.1 Sphingobacteriales bacterium 41-5
CCAACGGGCGGTTTTTCCACCGGCCATCCAGCCGATGCGGCCGATGCCATTTACGATCGTGTTGTTGTGGCCATGATTGGGGCTGGCTTTCATTTTCAGTAATTCTGGGTTCTCAAGGCCGGTGGGTTCAGTACCAATCTTTTCATTATAGTTTACTTCAATAGGATCATTTTTTTCGAGGCCCACAACTTTATGGCCGTCTAAAAAAACTGTGGGTACCCTGTCAGCGGTTGCCGGAAAAATATATGATTCATCAAAGCCCAACTCAAGCGGGCCGGGCTTCACGTCAGCATTCCAGTCCTTTTGCACCGCATCGCCAAGGCCGAGGTGCCATTTACCAACGATTGAGGTTTGATACCCTGCCTTTTTAAAAACCGTTGCCAGGGTTGCTTTGTTCTGTGGTATGATCAGTTTCGCATCACCCGGAAGTATTGCCG
>MKRO01000155.1:443-2146 GCA_001896965.1 Sphingobacteriales bacterium 41-5
TTCTCCAGGGATACATGCCCGTCAATAATGAATACCGTGAAGGAGTGCAGGTTGCAGCCGTGCAATGACCGTTTGTAAAGCGAATGCCTGATGCCGCCAATTTATCCAGGTTGGGCGTTTTGATTTTTGTGGCGCCGTAACTTCCCAAATCTCCATAGCCTAAATCATCGGCATAAATAATAATCACGTTGGGCTGAGCGCTTTGCGCACGAATAAAAAATGAACTGAATAAAAAAGGCAAAAGGAACAAGTATCTCATTATTGAATTATTATTGGTAATTGTTTAGCAATTGATACTGACAATTTACTCATTTTCTCTTTATTTAGAAGCTGGCAACCGATTTAAAAATTTACACACCCCCGTTAAGAACCGAAACATGAGGGTAAAAAATAATCCTCAAATTTTCAGAAAAAAAAATCCTTTTGATGCAAAACTATATTCCCGCAAAGGATTTTATAATTTTTCAGTTTTCAAGAATTGCTGAAATAAATTCTTTAGCGGCGACTTCTTCAGACGAACCATTACCGAGCGCCTTAATAAAAGCCGATCCAATGATAGCGCCGTTAGCATATTTACAAGATTTGGTAAAAGTTTCTTTGTCTTTAATGCCAAAGCCAACAAGTATCGGATTTTTTAGATTATAGGTTTGAAGCCTTTGTAGATATTTTTCCACTAACGAAAAATCTTTCTCGTTTCCGGTTGTTGAAGATGATGATACCGCGTACAAAAATCCTGAACTTAATTCATCGAGCTTTCTAACACGTTCCTCTGAAGTTTCAGGGGTGACTAAAAAGATAAAATCTAGGCCGTATTTATCAACGATTGCTTTATAATTTTTTTCATATTCATGTACAGGGATATCGGGAATGATCAGTCCGTCAATACCGGCCTTGGCGCAATCTGCACAAAAATTTTCAAACCCGTATTGCAACAAAGGGTTCAAATAACCCATCACCACCACCGGAATAGAGATATTAGCGCGAAAATCCTGCAGTTGCTCAAATAACTTTCTAATGGTCATACCATTTGAAAGTGCAACCGAACTGCTATGCTGAACTGTTTCTCCATCAGCGAGCGGGTCGCTGTATGGCATACCAAGTTCAATGATATCAACGCCATTTTCCTGCAAAGCTTTCATCACGGGCAAAGTGCTGTCCAAATTAGGATAACCCGCCGTGCTGTAGATATTTAAAATATGATTTTGTTTTCTTTGGAAAAGATTTTGTAAACGGCTCATAGTTCAATGTTCGAAGTTCGTGGAAAATTACAATGGGAGTTACACACCAAGATGTTTCATGTAGGTGTCCATATCTTTATCGCCTCTCCCGCTCAGGCAGATCACAACATCATCATTTTTATCAAACTGCAATTGATTGAGTGCTGCTAACGCATGGGCACTTTCTAAAGCGGGAATGATACCTTCCAATTTTGCAAGTTGAAATGAGGCTTCCAACGCTTCTGCATCTGTTGCCGATAAAAACTTTCCGCGGCCGGATGCAAATAAATTCGCGTGCATCGGCCCGATACCCGGATAATCCAAGCCCGCTGAAATACTATGCGGTTCCACAACCTGGCCATCAGGAGTTTGCATTACAAAACTTTTGCTGCCATGCAAAACGCCGGGCTTGCCAAGCTGGGTTGTAGCGGCGCTCATGCCACTGTTCACACCACAACCTGCGGCTTCCACCGCAATAATTTCAAC
>MKRO01000155.1:2185-6005 GCA_001896965.1 Sphingobacteriales bacterium 41-5
ATTGCTGCCACCGCCCACGCAGGCAATCACAGCCTTTGGCAATTCGCCGCCGGTTTTTTCCTTCAACTGCCAATTAATTTCATCGCTGATCACGCTTTGAAAACGCGCGACCATGTCAGGATAAGGATGCGGGCCTACAACACTTCCAATAATGTAAAATGTATTTTCAGGGTGGTTAATCCAATCGCGAATGGCTTCATTAGTAGCATCTTTTAAAGTTTTGCTGCCGCTGGTTGCAGGCCTTACTTCTGCGCCAAGCATTTTCATACGGGCAACATTGGGCGCCTGGCGTTCAATGTCTTTTTCACCCATGTAAACAATGCATTCAAGTCCTTTCAAAGCACAAACCGTTGCCGTTGCCACGCCGTGCTGCCCGGCGCCGGTTTCGGCAATGATCCGTTTCTTCCCAAGCCTTTCTGCTACTAAAATTTGCCCGATGGTATTATTAACTTTATGAGCGCCGGTGTGACAGAGATCTTCCCGTTTGAGATAAATATTTGCTCCGTACTGTTCACTGAGCCTTTGAGCATGATAAAGCGGCGTTGGCCGGCCGGCATAATCTTTTAAAAGATATTGGTATTCCTTTTGAAAGGACTCGCTGTTGATAATCTTTAAATAATTTTCCTGCAACTCCTCCACGTTCCGGTACAACATTTCGGGTATGAAGGCACCCCCAAATTCACCGTAATAACCAAGTTCATCGGGCTGTTTATACGATTGATGCATTTACTTTTCATAATTTTGATAGTGGGTAAAGATAGCCAACTTTTGCGGTAAAATTTCTATACGAACAATGTATGAAAGAATAAAAAATATAACAGGTATGCAACTATTTTTTAACAGTATTCTTCAATATTTCAGAAAATGACTTTTTATCTTGCGTAAGCAAACGACTATTGAAAATCTTTTATACTACCAATGAAAATTAATATTATGGGTGTTCTCGCGGAAAAACTCGGTCTTAGGTGTGTTGATGAAAAAGAAGGTGTGTTTCATTTACCAATCAATCCTGAAAATGATAATGAAGCAACGCTGAACAAAATGAGCGAAATTGAAAGTAATGGCTTTCATTACCAGGGAATTGAAAATATGGTCGGCCGGGAATCTGTTATGGTGTTTAACTGGTATTAGTTTATTTACACAGTGCCCCCTTTGAACCTTACAGTAAACGATATTTAAGTGGTGCTGAGGCGTAAGCCAGCCAGCTTCGCGCGAGATCATAAAAGTTAACCCTAAAGCCACAAAAAATGCCCCGCTTCCGCGAGGCATTCAGTATTATCAGATGAAAATAAAGAGCAATTAAGCTTCTTCTTTTCCGCCTTTCAACTCATCTTGTAAAGTCTGTAAATCATCCCACTTGCCATCAGCAGCTAATTGTGCTTGTTGTGGCCAGGTTGTGGGGTCCATTGCTACATATACACCTCCATTAGGATCTAAAATGGCTTCCAGCTCCTCTTTTGTTTTAGCTGCTAACTGGGCAAAAGTAGTGATGCCTGCAGCCGCAAAAATTTCTGCAACTTTAGGCCCGATCCCTTCAATTTTAGTGATGTCATCAGTTGTATCATCAGCTTTAGCAGTAGCAGTTTCAACAGCCTCTTCTTCCTTTACAGCCAATGCAGCCTCTTCAGGCTGGGCTTCTGCTGGCTGCTTTTTACCACTTCCACCACGACGACGTGTTTTTTTAGCAGCGCCTTTATCTTCACTAATTCCTTTACCGTAAATTTCGTTGAAATCAACCAGTTCAATCATTGCTTTTTCAGCAGCATCGCCGGGGCGAATGCCCAGCTTAATAATGCGTGTGTAACCACCTGGGCGGCCAGCAACTTTTGCTGAAATATTATTGAACAGCTCAGTAACAGCTGTTTTATCCTGCAAATAGCTGAAAACAATACGGCGCTGGTGAGTGGTGTTGTCTTTACTTTTTGTAATCAACGGCTCAACATATACGCGAAGCGCTTTGGCTTTTGCAACAGTTGTAACGATACGTTTGTGTTGGATCAACTGGCATGAAAGGTTTGCTAATAGAGCATCCCTGTGCGCTTTAGTGCGGCTTAAATTTTTAATTTTGTCTCCGTGACGCATGACATTTAAATTTGACAATCAGATAATTTGACAATTAGCCAATTCTTACTATCCGATTTTTGTTATTAATGTTTCAGCCACACCGTGTCAGGAATTGTGGCTTAGCCCCACCCTGTTGGAGCATTTCTATTTCAGGGGTTCTGCTTCGCCCTCCCCGAAGAAAGGGTAAACCATTACTAATTTTAGAACAAAGAACTTTTAATTTCTCCCCTTCCAGGTATCATCTTAACTTAAAGAACTTTAGCGGGAGTTCTTAATAATCATCTTTATCGATCCCTAATTTCTGAAGGTCCATGCCAAAGCCGAGGCCTCTTTCATTTAACACCTGCTCAATTTCAGAAAGAGATTTCTGGCCAAAGTTTCTGAACTTCATCAGGTCTTCCTGCTCGTATTGAACCAGCTCGCTTAAAGAATTGATTTTCGCTGCTTTCAGGCAGTTGAATGCACGTACTGAAAGATCTAAATCTTCCAAAGGAGTTTTCAACATCTTGCGTAATTGCAACGTTTGCTCATCAACGATGTCTTCTTTCTTTTCTTCTTTATTGTCGAAAGTAATGTTTTCATCAGTAATGATCATCAGGTGCTGAATAAGGATGCGGCTTGCTTGTTTTACCGCTTCTTCAGGGTGGATAGTACCGTCTGTAACAACATCCATAACTAATTTTTCATAGTCGGTGCGTTGTTCCACACGCGTATTTTCAACGGCGTATTTTACGTTCTTGATTGGCGTATAAATAGAATCGATAGGAATATAACCAACAGGTGCGTCCTTAACCTGATTGTCATCAGAAGGTACATAGCCGCGGCCTTTACCAATGGTTAATTCAATATCCAGTTTTGTAGAAGAATCCAAAGTGCAGATCACTAATTCAGGGTTCATAATTTGGAAAGACTGTGTGTTTTCGCCAATCATTCCCGCCGTAAATTCAGTTTGATTTTTAACCGACAACGAAATTTTTTCGTTAGTCACATCGTGATCAACAATTTTTTTAAAGCGAACCTGTTTCAGGTTTAAAATAATTTCTACGAGATCTTCGCTGATTCCTTTGATGGTTGCAAACTCGTGGTCAACACCTTCTATTTTGATACCCACAATGGCATAGCCTTCTAGGGAGTTTAACAAAACACGACGAAGCGCATTACCAATTGTTACTGCATAGCCTGGTTCCAACGGGCGGAACTCAAACTGGGCTTCAAAATCAGAAGCCTTCTGCAGAATAATTTTATCGGGTTGCTGAAAATTTAAAATTGCCATATTTTAGATTTTGTTACTGCCCTCCCGGATGACCGGGTCGGACGGGGTTAACAGTTACAAGTACCGGTAAACCGGCAACCTGTAACCAAATAAATTACTTGTTGTACAACTCTACAATCAATGATTCCTTAATATTTTCAGGAACATTTTCCCTCTCAGGGTAAGTAATGAAAGTACCTTTGATCTCCGTTTCGTTAAAATCAACCCATCCGAATTTTGGATTTTTTGCGCGAACCTGGCTGGTAATAGATGTATTTGCTTTGCTTTTTTCTTTCAAAGTAATTACATCACCTGCCTTTAACTGGTACGAGGGGATGTTCACCACATCGCCATTTACCTCAATGTGTTTGTGGCTTACCAACTGGCGAGCAGCAGGTCGGCTGGGTGCAATACCCATACGAAAAACTGTGTTGTCTAAACGGGATTCAAGTAATTTGATAAGGTTTTCACCGGTAACGCCTTTGCGGCGGTTAGCTTGCTCAA
>MKRO01000155.1:6038-9473 GCA_001896965.1 Sphingobacteriales bacterium 41-5
TGTATTTTGCTTTTTGCTTTTCGCGAAGCTGCAATGCGTACTCACCAAGGGTTTTACGTTTGCGCTTTTCGCCGTGCATACCGGGAGGGTTACTGTTTTTACCCAACCATTTACCATTGCCTAAAATAGGCTCCCCGAAAATACGGGAGATTTTGGTCTTAGGACCATTGTAACGTGCCATAATTATACTTTCATTTAAGCTTTTTTAGAAACCGGTACGTCAATCACTAAAAAGCTTTGGAAAAAATAAATTGAGTACCCTTTAATTAAAATGAAACGGCCTCTCCAACCCCTCCGAAGAAGGGGCTTAAAAAAGCCTCATTGAATCTGGCAATAGAATTTTAATTTAAAAATTATTATCCTATTTATATAAAAAGAACTTTAATTGCTGTTGTTAATTTCCCCCTCCGGGGATTAGCGGGGCTTATACCCTTCTTTTCTTTGGAGGACGGCAGCCGTTGTGAGGCAAAGGCGTAACGTCTTTGATCATCACTATTTCAATACCGCTTTGAGATAAAGAACGGATAGCGCCTTCGCGGCCGCTACCAGGGCCTTTTACAAAAACGTCCACTCTTTTCAAACCCGCGTCAACCGCAACTTTAGCAGCATCTGCTGCAGCCATTTGAGCGGCATAAGGAGTATTTTTCTTGCTACCACGAAAGCCCATTTTACCGGCGCTGCTCCAGCTTATAACCTGCCCGCTTTTATTGGTAAGGCTTATGATAATATTGTTAAAAGTTGCTGAGATGTGCGCATCGCCGTAAGAATCTACTTTTACGATCCTTTTTTTTGCGGCAGCTTTTGCGCTTAATTGTGCTTTTGCCATTTGAAAATCAGGTAATCTTTAAGTTTAAAAATAAATCCCGCTTTATGCGAGACCCTGAACTAACCCTCCACCTGCACCGGGCATCCGTAATCAGTTCAGTAAAAAATGGTGCATGGTTCGATGGGCTCAACATGACAAAAATGTCAGGCTGAGCTTGTCGAAGCCTATTTCTTAGCGGCCTTTTTCTTGCCCGCAACTGTTTTACGTTTCCCTTTACGGGTACGGCTGTTGGTTTTTGTACGCTGGCCACGAACCGGTAGGCCTTTCCTGTGACGCAAACCACGGTAACAAGCGATATCCAAAAGGCGTTTGATGTTCATTTGCGTTTCAGAGCGCAACTGACCTTCCACTTTCAGTTCTTCAGTGATTGTGTGGCGAATGGCGTTCAGATCGTCATCGTCCCATTCGTTCACTTTTTTGCTGCGCTCAATATTATTCTTGTCAAGAATATATTTGGCAGTAGAAGGGCCAATACCATAAATATAGGTAAGACCTATTTCGCCTCTTTTATTTTTTGGTAAATCAACACCGGCAATACGAGCCATATCTAATTATTAATTTTTAATTATTTAATTAAGACTATCCTTGTCTTTGTTTGTAGCGGGGGTTCTTTTTGTTAATAATGTAAAGCTTTCCCTTGCGACGAACAATTTTGCAGTCGGCGCTACGCTTTTTTATGGATGCTCTTACTCTCATTTTTTTATTTTTTTAAGATTTCAGCTTAATTTTTATAACGGAAATTGATCCTTCCTCTTGTCAAATCATAAGGGCTCATCTCCAATCCCACCCTGTCACCCGGTAAAATTCTGATGTAGTGCATCCTCATTTTTCCCGAAATAGTTGCCAAAATTTCATGCCCGTTCTCTAATTTCACCCTGAACATCGCGTTGGACAAGGCTTCCAGGATTACTCCGTCTTGTTTAATTAAAGGTTGTTTAGCCATAAAAATTTTGGGCTGCAAAGATAGGGAGATTATATGAATAAAAATAATACCCGCCCCGGAAATTTGAATCGCAGGGAACTAATCCCTTAATAATCAATAAAATTTTGCCGGGAGTTTTATTGTAATAACTATAACCAGCTAATTTACAATAATTTATACATTTTATAGATAGTTACTTGCCTGCAAATTTAAGATACAAAGAGGCCATTCATTAAAACGAATGGCCTCATTAAATATTTTTCAAGTTTAAGAACGGGCTACCCAGCCTGGTCCATCGGCACTTTAGTCATCTGCAAATGGGCATTCTGAAGTTCATGAACCATTAACGGACGGTCAAAATGGCGGCGATCTTCGCGGTACCAAACCTCTGAACGGGAGAAATCATTTGAGGCGGGAACCCAAATCCTGAAAGCACCTTTTCCGTATTTCACGCCTTCTTCCGCTTCCTTTTTTTCGAACCCAAGCCTCATTAATTGTTCCTCATTCAGCGGAACGCCATACACATGGTCGAGGCTGTACCAAAACTCCTGAATGCCGTTATCAATACACACTTCATGGTCCTCTGTGCTTACACGAACAACAGTACCTTCCCTGTTGACGCCCTCATCATCTATTCTCACCCAATCTCCGGCTTTTAAGTCTGTAAGTTTCATATTATTAAGTTTGATTGTGCTAAAGTTACGAATACCGATTCACAATCAAATTTCCGTGGGAAAATTTATTTTCGCATCAATAATTTAAAAAATATTGTTTTGAAACGAATAGGCCTTATTTCCGACACTCACGGGTTTTTAGACGAGTCTGTTTTCAAACATTTTGCACAATGTGACGAAGTGTGGCATGCCGGAGATTTTGGAAATATAGACCTGGTTGAAGCACTTCAAAAATTCAGGCCGTTGCGTGGCGTTTACGGGAATATTGACGGGCAGGAAATTCGTTCGGTCTTTCCCGAAGTAAATATTTTTAATTGCGAAGGTGTAAAGGTGATGATGAAACATATCGGCGGTTACCCGCCAAAATATAACCCCGAAACCAAAAAGCAAATTATTGCAGAACAACCCTTACACTTTAACAGCGGGCATTCACATATTCTGAAAATAATTTACGATGACAAACAACAATGCCTGCACATGAACCCCGGCGCGGCTGGCAACCAGGGCTGGCATAAAGTAAAAACCATCGTTCGGTTTACGATCGATGGTTCAAATATTAAAGATTGTGAGGTAGTGGAACTGGGAAGCCCATCCCTGACGAAGAAACAATAAGATTAAGGCTCCTGCTTCGCCCCTCCCGAGGGAAGGGTTGATAACTTCGTTAACAATTCTGAGCTTAAAGACTATTGCTAATCTCCCTTTCGGGTATCAGCAACTTAAAATAAAAGACTCTAACGGGGCATAATATCTTAAATCCAGCCCCTGCCCATACCCGCCTCCCTGAACGGCCAGGGAATAGCTGCCAGCATCACCAGCAAGGCCAAAATATAAAACAAAGTGGTTTTGGTATGTTTTTTTGCATCAGAAATATTTTTCTTGCTAAAAGAATAACCGACGTGTACTAAAATAATCGCGATGATCATTATCATTAAATGTTCAACTGCAAAAAAGCGCATCACGCCATCCTTCATTACCGCACCCATGCCGTTGTTTTGAATGGCTTTTAAACCAAA
>MKRO01000156.1:0-6134 GCA_001896965.1 Sphingobacteriales bacterium 41-5
GACGCCGTATACATTATAGTTCGATGCCTGCGAGGAGTACACACCCGTCAATCCTAAATTATGGCTGCCAAAACGTTTATTGTAAGAAAGTATGTTTTCGTTGATCCACGTATTTCTTTCAAAAAAGTCAATACCGCCGTTTACCCTGTTAGCCTGCCGAATGTTGCCGTACTGGGTATTTGAATTATTAAAAGCTTCTGCTGTTCTGTTATAAGAAGTGATTCCGCCGGTTGTCCTGAACTTTAGCCCTGGCAAAATATGATACTCAACGTAAGCATTTGCATATAGGTTTTTGATCTTTTGAAGCCGGTGTAAATTATTGAGATTCAGTACAGGATTTACACGATAGTCGTTAGCGCCGTTAATATCCTCATCAAAAAGCGAATTCAACAGGTCGGTTTCTGCCCCTTCAATTGGCCTGTACCCCCACACGCTGTACATAATATTTGTGGTAGCACTGTTGTTGGATTGTGAGGGTGCAATACCTTTTTGCCTGGTGAAAGTGTAGTTAGCATTCACACCGGTACGGAATTTTTTCCCAATATTTTGATCCAGGGCCGCACGTCCCTGATACCTTGAATAATTTGAATTAATGATAATACCATCCTGGTTCAGGATATTTCCAGACACGGCATATTTTGTATTTTGGCTACCCCCTGTTAGTGATATATTATAATCCTGGATTGGCGCATTACGCAAAACCTGTTTTTGCCAGTCGACTCCGGACGCAGTTTTGTAATAGTCCAATGTTCTGCCGGGTTTCGTTAAATAAATATATGTGGGGTTTGATGTATTGTTTGTGGTTGTATCCCTTTCCAACTGCTGAACCACAAAATCATAGGGGTTCATCATTTCCATAAATTTCGTAACCTTTTGAATACCATAAGATGCACCAAACTGAACCACCGGCGGGCCTTCCTTGCCTTTTTTTGTAGTGATCATAATAACGCCGTTAGCGCCTCTTGACCCATAAATCGCAGTAGCTGATGCATCTTTTAAAACTTCCATGGATTCTATATCATTCGGGTTTAAAAGGTTGTTATCGGCACCCTCTACCGGAAAACCATCAACTATATACAATGGCGAATTGGCCTGTGTAATTGAGTTATTACCGCGGATCACGACATTGGTACCTGCTCCCGGTTGGCCGGTACTTGAGGTTACCTGAACACCAGCTACCCTACCTGCCAGCGCCTCATCAAACGAACGAACGGGCGCTTTGTTGAGATCAGTGATGTTTACCTTATCAATGGAAACAGTGACATCGCCTCTTCTTTGCGTGCCATAGCCAACCACCACTACATCAGATAGTGTATTAGCAGTGTTCTGTAAAATAATATTGTGTGTGGGGGTAGCCATTTTTATTGCATTTCTCTCATAACCGATTGAAGTAAAAATTATGGAGTCACCCATAGTAGCCTGTAAAGAATAAGTTCCATCCACACCCGAAGCGGTTCCGGTTCCTGTTCTTTTGTTTTGAACAGAAATTCCGCTAAGTGGCGTTCCGGTTTGATCGAAAATAGTGCCTGAAACTGTCTGAGAGCTGGCATATGATGCCACCAACACCAACGCCATTACGACAGGTAGTTTTTGTAATAAGAAGCTATTCATCGTTTTAATTTTTATGGTAAGTGTAGTACTTTTTAAAAAGATAGTTTATCCTGATAGCGCAATAAGGCTTCTAAAAAATAGTAATCTGCATAAACAAGCGGAACATCTATTTCGGAGCCGTGGGGAAAACTTCCCGTTGAATGTTTGAGTATAAAAAATCCATTGGTTCCGGGCTCAGCCAAATATTCGGGAGAGCTTAAAGAACGAAGCGTTTCAATTGCAAAATTTCTGTATCTTTTTCCCTCTATGCCCAAATAATGGCTCATTTCCAAAAGGGCTGATGCGGTAATCGCTGCCGCTGACGCATCCCTTGGAATGTAATTGAATTTTGACGCATCATATTTCCAATCGGCTTTGTAGCCAGCCTGGTTTACATTAAAATCCCAATAAGGAATTTTATCCTTTGGTAAATTTGGATTGCTGATATAAAAATCGGCCATTTCGCGGGCTGTATTTAAAAACTTCTTATCCCGAGTTTCGCGGTAAACGACCGTAAAGCCATAAATTCCCCAGGCTTGTCCACGGGCCCACTGTGAGTTATCGGAAAAGCCTTGATTGGTTTGTTGAAACAATACTTTTCCTGTTAGAGTGTCATAGTCCACAACATGATAGGAAGAATAATCGTTTCTTAAATGGTTTTTCCTGGTAGTTTCGGCATGGTTAACTGCCACATTTCTGTACACAGGATCGCCTGTTTTTTTTGAAGCATAAAACAGTAATTCAAGGTTCATCATATTGTCAATAATCACAGGGAAATACCATGTGTTTTCTGCCCACGATTTTTTGGTGTTCCACGATTTTATTGATTTTACAACGGGGTTATATCTGGCGATTAGTGATTTTGCAGATTGCACCAGAATGTCTTCGTATTTTTTACTGTGGGCGTAACGCAACGCATTACCATAACTGCAATACATCATAAAGCCTATATCGTGATGTGAGGTGTTATATTGGTTTTGTTCAAGGCTTTCAGTCCATCTAACTGCAGCATCCTTCCATTGGTTTTCTTTTGTAAAATCATACAAATACCATAAACCTCCCGGCCAAAAACCTCCCGTCCAATCCCTGATGCCAACATATTTTGTGTTACCGTCGATATTTGTTGTTCTGGGATATTTGGTAAGATTCTTGTTTGCCTCAAGCATTTTTGTATATTGTTGCTCAGCAACCGAGATCACTCTGTTAATACTGCTTTTTTCAACAACCCTAACCGGCATTGCGCAGGAAAAAGCCAAAAAGGGCAAGATTAGAAATAAGCAAATGCTGGTTTTTAATTGCATATCGTTATTATTTTGTTGCCGAAGCCTTGTGAGAAACAATCAGCACAAAATTGCAACATAAAACTGTTTGAGAAGGGTAAAATCCTTTCTAAAAGGGGGCAAAATTTTATACCGGCGATAATCAGTCCCTATCCGCAGTTTTTTCAACGTATGCCGAAGGAGTGCAGCCAAACGCTTTCTTAAATTCTTTACTGAAATATTTCCTGTCGGAAAAACCAACAGCCCAGGCAATTTCAGAGATATTCAGGGCGCCTGGCTCAATCAGCAGGAACGCCGCTCTTTTCAAACGAAGAGATTTAATGAATTCTCCAATTGATACCTGACTGAGTGCGTTGAATTTTTTGTATAATACGGCCGTACTCATATTCATTGCCCTGGCAAGATCATGAATATGAAAGTCGGCGTTGCCCAAATTAGCATTGATAATATTCATGAGGCGCTCCATGAATTTCCTGTCAACGTTGCCCAAGTCCACATCCAAAGGTTCCAATAATACTTTTTGAGTATAATAGTGCCTTATTTGCTCCTTTGTTTTAAGAAGGTTTTTAATATACGACTGAAGAAGTTTTATACTAAATGGCTTGGTCAGGTACAAATCGGCGCCACTTTCTATGCCTGTTACTTGTTCCTCTAACTCAACTTTAGCGGTGAGCATTATAACCGGTATGTGGCTTGTTCGTTCATCATTTTTTACGATTCGGCAGAACTCGTGGCCATCCATTAGCGGCATTGCAACATCTGTAATAATAAGTTCGGGAATATTTTCAAAAGCTTTCTGAAGACCTTCGGCCCCATCTGCTGCAAGAAACAATTCGTAATCACCCTCCAGGCAAAGACTTAAAAAACTCTTTAATTCATCGTTATCTTCTACTATTAAAATGGTACTTCTCCCCATAATGCAAGCCTTTGGGTTATACGTCTTTCTTCAAAGATAATATAAAGCATGTTTGATTACCACCATTGTGTTGGGATGACCTAAAGGTTAATTCACCTTCATGCAATAACATTATTTTTTTTGACAATGCCAGTCCAACACCTGAACCTTCATTCTTCTTTTTATTCGAGGGGGCCTGAAAAAATTGAGTGAATATCCCGCCTGCATCCCCGTCATCAATGCCGGGACCATTGTCACAAACGGCCACATCAACCATTTCAGGCCTGTTGGTAATAGATAACTTTACTTCTCCACCGACCGGGGTGAATTTAACAGCATTGGACAATAGGTTGGTAATAACAATTTCGAGGTAGTGCCTGTCAAATTTCACGATTATTGGATTATCATCAAACGATAAAGAATAGCGCATATCTTTTTGCCGGGCTAGCAACGAAAAATTATCAAATATGTTTTGAACAAATTGGACAAGATTTTCAGGCTTTACATTCAGGTTTAATACGCCCGATTCTGCTTTCAAAAGTGTCATTAACCCGTTGGTGAGATTTAACAATCGTTCAGCATTTGATTTTATTGAAACCAGCATTTTCTCATCATGTTTCTTTCTTACATTTTCAAGTAGCATTTCTGTAGGGCCGAGAATTAAAGTGAGGGGTGTGCGTAATTCATGCGACATATGAGTGAAGAAATCAGTTTTCATTTTTTGAAGTTCTTGTTGCCGCAGGTATAGTTCATGTTCATAATATAGTTTTCTTTTAAGCGCCGCCCTCGAATTTAAAAAGCGGAAAACCATGAAGATTGACAATAATACCAATAGAAAATAAAGACAATAAGCCCACCAGGTTTTCCAAAGTGGAGGCAACACCCTGATACTTAAAAGTTGCGCAGGCATATTCCAAATACCATCATTATTTGCAGCTTTTATATAGAGTTTATATGAACCCGGTTGCAACCTTGTAAAAACAGCCTTGTGATCATTGTTGTAAACCCAGTCATTGTTATAACCTTCAAGCTTGTAAGCGGATAGGTTTTTTTCGGGTTTGATAAAATTCAATACCGCGTAATCCGTTTCAACATCTGATTGGTTATAGAACAGCTTTATTTCATTTACAGCATCTAATGAAGCGTGGAGGATTTTTGTTTCATCACCGGGCCACACCTGTTTCCCATTGACCAAAAGCCCCGTTAGCGCAACTTCAGGTTTATTATTGTTCACTTCAATCTCAGTGGATAAAAATGTAACCAGTCCGTTAATACTTCCGAAAAATATACGGCCATCGGTATTTTTGTAAAACGATTGAAAATTAAAAACATCGGATGGCAATCCATCATGAATATTATAATTACTAAAATGATTATTTGCCACGCTAAATTTTGACAGACCCCCGTTCGTACTTAACCATAAATTATCGTTCCCGAGAGGTATAATACCCACAACCTTGTCGGACGGTAAGCCATTATTAGTTGTATAAATTACGGGGATTTTGTTTGCATTCCAAAGAACAAGCCCTATTGAAGTGCCCATCCAAATCCTTTTTAAATCATCCTCAACAATACAATTGATATATACTTTCTGATCTTTAAGCGGAAATATTCTTTTAATCGTTTGCTTACTGTTATCTGCGTTGTATTCGGACAGCCATGCACCGGTGCGAGTGCCTACAAACATGTTGTTTTTTGAATCTTTGTAAAGATAAGTTATTCCAGAGTCTTCAAGTTCTACAGCAGGGAATACCTCTTCGATCTTAAAAATCCGGTTTCTTCCGGGTTTAATAACATTTATGCCATAATCCTGATGGCCTACCCATAACTCACCCCGACCGTCTTCAGCAATTGCTGTTACGTTGTTAGAATTCAAGCCGCTATTTTCTGTAGTAAAGTTTGTAATTTTTTTACTGACATCTTTAAGGTGTGTTAAGCCGCCATTAAAAAACCCAACCCATAACGCTTCATTATTGTCTTTGAATAATGCTTTTACCAGGTTTGATCTTTGCAGTTTTTTGTTATCAAGGTTCAGCCTTGTTATTTTATTGTTTTTAAGATCAATCCGGTTCAACCCTTCCGCTTCTGTGCCAACCCAAAGATGATCTTTTGGCGTTTCTGCGATAGCGCTGATGATGTTGCTTGCGAGGCTGTTTGGCTTTAACTCATTTTGATAAATTGTAAATTTTGTTTGGAACGCCTCTTTAATATTCGCGCCTCCATAATATGTTCCCACCCAAAGGGAGCCTTGTCTGTCCTCATAAATATCGTAAATTGAATTATAATTAAGGCTATAAGGTTTCGAAGTTTCATGAACATAACTATCGAATTCATGACCAGTTGGGCGGTATCTGTTTAACCCTTTTAAA
>MKRO01000156.1:6198-6637 GCA_001896965.1 Sphingobacteriales bacterium 41-5
CCGTGTGTGGCCAGATGTATAATTCGCTGCTTTTGTAAAGGAAGGATCAATTTTATAGACCCCGCTTTTGTTTGAACCTGCCCAAATATTTCCTACCGAATCTTTGCATAAAGTGATCACATTAATTCCTTCCAGAATATTTTCTTTTGCACCAGCCAGACGTCCATGTTTATTAATAGTTACCCTAAAAATGCCATCATCTGTTCCCAGCAATAAATGACCCCTATCATACTGGATGATGGTTTGAACATTTGAAAATGCTTTCTTGTTCCTTCCCTCATACAACAAATAAGTAAGCCTGACCTGTTGCACATCAGGTTTACTGAGTAAATAGAAACCGTTTGTTGTTCCAATCCATAGCCTTTTTTTATCATCCCTGAGTATGGTATTGATATAATTGGTCATGACCAGTTTAAAATCATTTTTATCCGGATTGTAA
>MKRO01000157.1:0-1717 GCA_001896965.1 Sphingobacteriales bacterium 41-5
TGTTTTCAATTTAATGCCCACTTACAACTGCGGCAACTGTTTCCTCCTTGTGTTTAAAAGCAATCGCAAACAAAATCGCTACGATGAGGGCATAAATTGCAAAAACCAGCCAGATGCCGTGCCAGTCCTTCATCCCGCTTGGTAAAGTGTAGTATTTGTCAATCATCCAGCCACTTACAATGCTGCCCATTATGGCGCCGAAACCGTTTGTCATCATCATAAACAACCCCTGCGCTGAGGAGCGGATTTTTGCATCGGTAGAAGATTCAACAAACAATGAACCGGAAATATTGAAAAAATCAAATGCCATCCCGTACACGATGTTTGACAAAATGATCATCCAGAAAAATTCCTCAGGGTTGCCGTAGGAGAAAAGGGCGAAACGAAGCACCCAGGCAAACATAGAGATCAGCATCACTTTTTTAATACCAAACCGTTTCAGGAAGAAAGGGATTGCCAGAATAAATAATGTTTCCGATATCTGCGATATTGAAATGATCATGGTTGAATAACGCACCACGAAGGAATCGGCATACTCCGGTATTTTTTCAAAATCTTTTAAATAGGTATCGCCATACATATTTGTAAGTTGCAAGGCTGCGCCAAGGAACATTGAAAAGATAAAGAAGGTGGCCATTTTGTAATTGGCAAACAATCTGAAAGCGTTCAATCCTAACAGGTCAATAAAAGATTTTGACCCCCGGTTTTCATTTTTTGGCGGGCACGCGGGCAGCGTGAAAGCATACAATCCCAACATAACAGCAAAAAGCCCTGCAATATAAAACTGGTTGGCATTAATGGCATGGCCTGTTACCGAAGCAATGCTTTCGCCCAATTGCCGGCCGGCTTCAAGTGGAGATTTTGGGTCGCTCACAAGGTTTGTGATCCACATGGCCGCAATGAACCCGATGGTACCCCAAACCCTGATTGGCGGAAATACTTTTATAACATCGTAGTTATTGTCTTTTAATATTCTGTATGAAATGGCGTTTGATAAAGAGATCGTTGGCATATAAAAACACATGCCGGCAAGCAGTACCCAAAAGAAGGTGTTTGGCACATCAATAAAGGGGAGTATAAACATGGTAATGCCGTACAAAATATGTAAAATAGCGTACAGTTTTTCCGCGTTCAGCCACCTGTCGGCAATAATACCCACCAGGGCGGGCATCACGAGGGAGCCAAGGCCGAGCGTGGAAAAAACAGCGCCAAACTCAGCGCCCGTCCAGCTTTTAAACCCGAAGCCGTAAGAACCCAATGTAGTTAGCCAGGCGCCCCAAACGAAGAATTGAAAAAAACTTAAAAGAATAAGCCGAAACCGAATGCTCATACAGTAAACAGTTAAAAATTCAGCATTGAAGATAAGGTGAAAAATGCTGAGCTATTAAAAAAAATTACTTCTTTTTTTGCCGGGTTATCGTTTCTAAAAAAAATCCATGGCATTAATCTTTTAAATCATGGTTATCTTTGCGCAAATTTTTTCAAACATGAGCGAAGCGTTTATTACAGAAGTTTTACCGGAAATAGATTCATCTTTACAAAATATTTCAGACAAAGTATATGCAGGCCAGCGAATTACCGATGAAGAGGGTGTGACTTTATTTGAAAAGGGAAGTTTAGGTTTTGTAGGTTCTTTGGCAAACTATGTTCGCGAGAAAAAACACGGCGATATAACTTATTTTAATCGAAATTTTCATATTGAACCTACTAATGCCTG
>MKRO01000157.1:1753-7912 GCA_001896965.1 Sphingobacteriales bacterium 41-5
TAGCTACAGTAAATTATATTCCAAACGCGAGGAAGCCTGGGAGCTGAGTATGCAGCAAATGCTCGATATTGTAAAGAGCTACGATAACCAGGCCGTAACTGAGGTTCATATTGTGGGTGGTGTTCATCCTAAAATGGATCTTGAATTTTTTGCACAATTATTACGAAACATCAAGGCTCACCGGCCCGATCTGCACATCAAAGGCTTTACTGCAGTGGAACTCGATTATATGTTTCGCAAAGCCAAAAAAACTGTTGAAGAAGGGATGCAATACCTCAAAGATGCCGGGCTGGAAAGCCTTCCAGGCGGTGGCGCTGAAATTTTTGCACCGGAAGTGAGGCAGCAAATCTGTGCTGATAAAGTAGATGCAGCTGGCTGGCTGCACATTCATAAAACCGCACATCAATTAGGCATGCACACCAATGCCACGATGCTTTATGGGCATATTGAAAGTTATGCTGACCGTGTTGACCACATGAGCCGTTTACGCAGTTTGCAGGATGAAACGAATGGCTTTAACACCTTCATCCCGCTCAAATTTCGCAATTTTGATAACGATATGAGTCATGTTGCAGAATCAACCCTGATAGAGGATATGAGGCTTTACGCCATCGCAAGAATTTACATGGATAATTTTACGCACCTGAAAGCGTACTGGCCTATGCTTGGCCGGCAAAATGCACAACTCTCACTTTCTTTCGGGGTGAACGATATTGACGGAACGATTGATGATACCACTAAAATCTACTCAATGGCCGGCGCCGAAGAACAAACGCCGAGCATGTCAACCGAAGATCTCGTGGCTTTGATTCGCCAGGCTAAAAGACAGCCGATTGAAAGGGGCACACTTTACAATGTGATAAAAGATTACGGGAAATAACCGGTTTTGAATGCACGAATGATTAATGCAAATAGCCGTGATTTTACTGATGACGGCAATTTTTTTTTCTTTTCTCCTTTTTTTCGATATATTAGCCTAAACTAAATCCAGCCAAATGAGTAAGGTATCTACTATTCTGGGGAGAAAATCAAAAGGAGCATTCACCAGCCCTCCGGGCATTACGGTTTACGAAGCACTTCAAACCATGGCCGATAAAAATATTGGAGCCATTGTGGTAGCCGATGAGGCTAAGTATTTAGGCATTATGACGGAAAGGGATTACGCCCGAAAGGTCATATTGCAGGGAAAACATTCGAGTGATACAAAGGTGGATGAAATTATGTCGACCGATTTGCCAACTTTGAATCCCACAGATTCGCTGGAGCGCTGTATGCAACTCATGAGTGAACATAATGTTCGTTACCTGCCTGTTTTTGACGGCGATGCGTTTGCAGGAGTGATTTCAGTTTCTGACGTAGTAAATGAAACCATCCGCCAGCAAAAAGAAACCATCAATCATTTGCAGGATTATATTCACGGGCAGTAAGTAATTTCTACTAACGCGCGACGGCTGAAAGATTCACAAATTTTTTTTGTGTTTTCTTAGCGCCTTTTTTGTGTTTCTAATTTTTCCAATTCTTCATTAATAATCGTACTAATTTCATCTGCCCGGTTCCACACCATCATGTGTGTGCCGTTTTCGATTAAGTGGGTTGGCCTGATATTTTTTATTGAAAAGATGCGGTCTTTATTGCCGTGAATGTGAATGGTTCCCTCCGGGCATTCAGTGTTTTTCCAGTTAAGGATTTTATCAAAAGACCAGTTTACATAGTTCAGGTTTGCTGACCGGCGATAACTGTTCGCCATTTTTTGCTCATCGCCGCTAAAAGCGCCAAGGCGTTTGTTAGCCAGTGAGAAAGCCTTTTCGTTTTCGGGTATTTTTTTTACGGGAAATAGTTTATCAAGCCTTAGCCGCCCGGTGATCCTCAAATGTTTGGGCAGTTCACTTCTTGATTTTACACTCGATATTAGAATGATCCGCCTCACCCGGCGCAGTTTTGCAATTTCCTGCGCAATCATCCCACCGAAAGAAATTCCGAGTAAAACAGGGAATGCATCATCAATTGAAGAAGCCATTCGTGCTGCATAATCTTTCAGCGTTTCTTTTGGCAAAGGATCGAGCCAGTTAATGAAATGTAGGTCAGCATTGAGTTTCAGCCTGCCGAATATTTTTTCGTCCACACCAAAACCGGGAATGCAATATAATTTCATTTAGTTGAAAAGTTTAAAGGTTTAAAAGTTAACAAGGAACCCTTTCAACATATCAACTTGTTAACCTGTCAACTTTACTACAATCCAAACATACCATGGTTCAACTGTTGCAGTAATTGGTTTTTATGTTCTGCGGCTACCAGCAGGGAAATATTATGTTTGCTGCCACCGTAAGAAACCATGCGAATGGGGGTATTTCTAAGCGAACCAAATAACTTTTTTATGATTTCCGGCGTTTCATTAATATGATCGCCCACAACCGAAATGATGGTTTGGTTTTCATCCACTTCCACACTTCCCAGGGCCTCCAGTTCTTTTATGATCTGGTCAAGATGGTCGTGTGTATCAATAGTGAGTGACATAGCTACTTCAGAAGTAGTAATCATATCGATTGGTGTTTTATATTTTTCAAACACCTCGAAAATTTTTCTGAGGAACCCGTAAGCCAGTAACATGCGGCCACTTTTTATTTTTATGGCAATGATATTATCCTTTGCTGCAACGGCTTTTACGCCGGTACTTGCGGCTTCCTGTGTGATTAACGTGCCTTTTGCTTCCGGCTGCATCGTGTTCAGCAACCTTACCGGAATCTTGTATTGCTGTGCAGGCCAAATGGACGCGGGATGTAAAATTTTTGCACCGAAATAAGCCAACTCCGCCGCTTCTTCAAAACTCAACTGTTCAACCGGAACGGTTTTGTCAACAATCCTCGGGTCGTTGTTGTGCATACCGTCAATATCGGTCCATATTTCACAAACTGATGCGTTGATGGCTGCCGCGACGAGTGATGCGGTGTAATCGCTGCCGCCCCGTTTCAGGTTGTCAACTTCGCCTCTTGCGTTGCGGCAGATATAACCCTGCGTGACCAATATTTTTTTGTCTTTGTGTTGTTCCAGTAAATGCGTGAGCTTTGTTCTGATGCTACCGATTTGAGGCTCCTCATTTTCATCAATACTCATAAATTCCAACGCCGGCAATAACGCATAATCGGCACCTATCTCCTGAAGATAAGTACTGAAAATTTTTGTTGAGAGCAGTTCGCCCTGGGCTAAAATATCTTTGCTCAATGCTTCACTGAAAGATATTTTAAGAATGATGTTCAGAAAATCAAAATGTTCAGCAACGATCGATTTTGCTTTATTGTAAGTTTCGTCTTTTTCAAAAAGCGCCCTGATGAACGCCTGATAATAATCTTCAAGTTTGGTAATGACCTGCTGTGCGGAATGCCGGTCGCCTTTAGCAATGTTGTTGCCGATTTCAACAAGCGTGTTCGTGGTTCCTGATAGTGCCGAAAGTACCACCACGGCAGGTTCGGGTTCGTTCAAAAGCAGTGATGCAATGTGTTTCATTCTATCGGGTTTACCTACGCTGGTACCCCCGAACTTCATTATCTTCATTTGATATAAATAATTTTTTGGTTGTAAAAATGATAATCGTCAAAGATAAAACTCATTTTTTAAAAAGCCAGTTCAAATCTTTCTGCCAGTTTTTTTAAATCCTCCACCACCGGTTCTATCAATGGGATTCCGTTTTTCATTCTCTCAATTTCCATTTCGCGTTCGGGGTCGCCGGGTACTAAAACTTTTTCGTGTCCCGGCAATGGTTTGGCATTTCTGAACCCAGTAATCCAGTCATCCATATCTTTTTTAAATTCATCTGCCGGGCGAAATGCATCAATGCGCATTGCGCCAAAAAAATGCCCGATGCCTTTGCCGGGCTGTTTTTGGGGCAGCGGTACATAAGCCGGAAACGGCGGAACCCAGGGCGCATAGTTAGCTCCGCTCAAAATACCTGAAAAAATATCTACCACAGCGCCGAGTGCATAACCCTTGTGACTGCCATGTTCCCTGTCGCCACCGAGCGGCAAAAGTGCGCCGCCTTTTTTTAGGATGTTTGCATCTGTTGAAGGATTTCCTTCCGCATCCTGCACCCAGCCAGAAGGAGTGTCTCTATTTTTTCTTTGAAGAATTTCAAGTTTTCCGTTTGCTGCGGTGGTTGTAGCCAGATCGGCAACAAAAGCCGGTTGTTGGCCCGCAGGCACTGCAACACAAATTGGATTGGTTCCAAGCATTTTGTCAATTGAAAATGTTGGCGCTACCAGCGGGCTTGCATTGGTCATTGAAATCCCAATCATATCATGTTCCAAAGCCATCATTGCATGAGCAGCTGCAATGCCATAATGATTGCTGTTTTGCACACTTACCCAACCGGTTCCCACGTTAAGCGCTTTTTCGATCGCAATTTTCATTGCTAATGGCGCTACAACTAAGCCGAGGCCGCTGTCTCCATCAACCACTGCTGTTGAAGGTGTTTCGTGAATGGTTTTTATTTGCGGTGTTGCATTGACCCGTTTTACATCCCAAAGGCGAACATAACCGTTGAGCCTTGCCACACCGTGCGAATCTACACCGCGTAAATCGGCTGATAAAAGAACTTTTGCCGCAGCAGCATCACTCTCATTACAACCAATTTTTGAAAAAACCGCTGTAGTAAAGTTGTATAATTGGGAATAAGAATATGTTATCTCGCTCATGTAGCAAAGAAACAACATTGCCTGAATGTTAGGAACAATTACCACTGAAATAATTAATTAGGGTCGACGATTGGCATAATATTTAGGTATAGATAAGTGTACACAAATTATTAAACCCTGTAAATCTTAAATTATGGACATTTTATGGACTTTAATCGTAGGAGCAATTGCGGGCTGGTTAGGCTCGGTAATTTTTAAAGGCAGCGGCCTTGGGCTGATTGGAAATATTATTGTAGGTATAGTGGGAGCGTTTGTTGGCGGCTGGCTACTGGGGCAGCTTGGAGTTTCGCTTGGGGCTGGGGTTGTTGGCGCCATTTTAACCGGAGCCTTAGGGGCGATAATTATCCTGGCGATTTTAAATCTGATTTTCCGAAGAAGAGTTTAGCCATGTTGCAAAGTAGTTGAACGGGCCTCCTGTAAGTGGGAGGCTTTTTTCGTGCAATTGATAACTAAACGATAAAACGATATCCGAAAAGCATTGAACAATATAGCAAAAAAAGTAGACCCCTGTGGAAACAGGGGTCGCAACCAAAACTAACTGCTTATGAGAAAATTGACTATCTTTTAAATTTCTGTGTTCTGATTATAATAAAACAATTACTGTGCCATTTTTATTTTGGTTGAGATTTTTTTAAATTTTTATTTTAACGATTATTCTAAAAAAAGTAGACCCCTGTGGAAACAGGGGTCGCAACCAAAACTAACTGCTTATGAGAAAATTGACTATCTTCTAACGTAAATAGTCTTGATAATTAAACGTGAATCCCGGTAATTTATTATACAGGAATTCTTTTTTTAATAAAAGTTTAATAATAAGAACTGATTTATTATAAACACAAATTGAGCCAAAGTTTAAATCTGATATGAATTATTTAAAAAATCCACCAATCAGATCCGCCAGCCCACCTCCCTGGTTTTGATTTTGAGCCTGCCTTGTGATCTGCGCTTCAACATTTGCATCAACGTTTGCCTGGCCGCCCTGCGTAAACTGCCTTAAAAGATCCTGTAAATCCAGGCCTCCTCCTGATGCTTGTTGACCGCCACCGCCCGTGAGAGCGCCCACAAGGTCATTGAGGTCAAACCCATTGTCCTGCGGTGCATCGCTCACCGTTCTTTGTGTAATGTTGTTTAATACATTAGGAATGATATTATTAGAGATGCTATTAGCGAGACTCGGGTCTAATCCCATTTTTTGAACTAATTTATTTGCCAGATGGCCAACCATCATAGCCACTATCGGATTACTCAAAATGCCGCCCCTGCTTTGGTTTTGGTTTCCGCCAAACAGCCCCAACAAGCCTTGTAAACCTCCGCCGCTTAAAATATTCTGCAGGCCACCGGTAATTGTATTGGCCGCTTCAGCCATTACCTGGTTGTTCAGGTCATTAGGCACTTCGGGATTATCAACAATCGCCTGTTGCCCATATTGCTTCACTAATTGCGTGATTTGTTCTAACATAATTTTAGGGTTTTA
>MKRO01000157.1:7940-10519 GCA_001896965.1 Sphingobacteriales bacterium 41-5
CTGTGTTTTTTCGGTTTTCCACCAGCGGTAACCAACATATCCGATAATAAGCAGGGGCACCGCCCCCAGGTATAAAATGCCGGTATTTAAACCACTCGCAGGCCCGTCTCCCAATTGTTGCGCTGTTTTTGTACAAATGGAGCATTGGGCTTTTACAGCAATAGTAGCAATTGAGAAAATAAATATTAAGAAAAATGTTTGGAAAAATTTCATTCGACAAAATTACTCATTTAAAAAACTATAAAGCAAATAACATGAAAAAGGCAATAAAAGTTTCACATTCTTTTATTGTAGTACAGAAATTTAATATTAACGCCGGCTTTCTTAGCGTTTTTAAGTAATTTTATAGCCCCGGTTGCCATTGCGGCCGGGCTTTTTAAACTATATAACTGAAAGGCAATGAATTTATTCGACGTTTACCCGCTTAATGATGTTACGATCGTAAAAGCAAAAGGCTCTTACGTGTGGGATGATAATGGAAACCAATATCTTGATCTTTATGGCGGCCATGCGGTCATTAGCATCGGCCACACACATCCGCACTGGGTAAAGCGAATAGAAGAACAATTGGAAAAAATCGCGTTCTATTCCAACTCCATAAAAATTCCGTTACAACAGGAACTGGCTAAGAAACTGGGAGAAGTTTCAGGCAAAGAAGATTACCAGTTGTTTTTATGTAATTCCGGCGCCGAAGCAAACGAGAATGCTTTGAAACTGGCATCATTTCACAACGGGCGAAAAAAAATCGTAGCATTTAATAAAGCATTTCACGGCAGAACTTCCTTAGCGGTTTCTGTTACCGATAATAAAAATTATGTAGCGCCTGTGAATGAAACGGATAATGTAACCTTTCTGCCTTATAACGATGAAGCGGCTTTGCAGGAACATTTTGATAGGCACGGCAATGAAATTTCATCAGTCATTATTGAGGGTATGCAGGGCGTGGGTGGCATTAACGTAGCAAGTGAATCGTTTTTAAAATTGATTCGTGCCCTCTGCGATAAATACGGTGCGGTTTACATTGCCGACAGTGTGCAATGCGGGTACGGCAGGAGCGGTAAATTTTTTAGTCACGATTTTGCCGGTGTGAATGCCGATATTTATTCGATGGCGAAGGGAATGGGCAATGGCTTTCCTGTGGGGGGAATTATTATTGCGCCGCACATTCAGGCCAAACATTTTCAGTTGGGAACTACTTTTGGCGGCAACCATCTGGCCTGCGCGGCAGCGTTGGCAGTGCTGGAGGTGATGAAGGAAGAAAAGCTGATGGGAAATGCTGTAATGGTGGGAAAATATTTGCGCGAAGAGTTATCCCGGATTCCTGAGCTGAAAAATATTCGCGGCCGCGGATTGATGATCGGTTTTGATGTGCCGCAGGAAATTGGCGCCCTGAAGAAGAATCTTTTAGCCAATCAAAAAATTTTTACAGGCGAAGCAAAGCCCAATGTGATAAGGCTGCTGCCGTCATTGGCCTTGAAGAAAAAAGATGCCGAACAGTTTATTGAAGCCGTGAAAGAGGAGATTGAATTGCAGAAAGCTGAACGCCTAATGCTTAATGCTTAGCATCTGCGTATGCGAGATTATAAAAATTATGATGTTTTTGCCTTGGCTCATCAGTTAACACTTTATATTTATAAGAGTGTAATTATCCATTTCCTAAAATCAGAACAATTTGAATTGGTTTCTCAAATTAAAAGACCTGCGTATTCAATTCCCTTAAATATTGTTGAGGGGTGTGGCAGAAATACTGATAAGGATTTCGCTCATTTTTTAGACAATTTATTAGGATCGGCTCATGAACTTGAGTATGCTTGTTATCTTGGGTTTGAATTAGGCTATTTACCTAAAGATAAACATGAGCACGTTATAATTATATGCGCAGAACTAAAAGCAAAACTTATTAACCTTATAAAAGCTATTCGGAAAAATTAGGATGCTCCGTTCAGTATGCGTTTAGCATTCTGCCCTAAGCATTCGGCAAACTAAAAATATGTCACTACTCAAAAATAAAAACTTCATAAGTGCAGAAGACGTTACAAACATTAACGCACTTGCAGAAAAAGCATTGCAATATAAAGCTGCACCTTTTAAAGACAAAGCTTTGGGCGAAGGAAAGCGCATTGGTTGCCTGTTTTTAAATCCGAGTATGCGCACACGGCTAAGCACTCAGGTGGCCGCACGAAATTTAGGAATGGAGCCTGTCATTTTTAATGTGGGCAATGAAGGCTGGCAGCTGGAGTTTGAGGAAGAAGCAATTATGAGTGGCAATAAATCGGAGCATGTGAAAGATGCGGCGCCAATCTTTGGGAAATATTTTGATGTACTGGCAATCAGAACCTTTCCCCAGTTGAAAAATAAGGAAGATGATTATAGCGAATTATATATTAACCAGTTCATAAAATATTCAGGCATTCCGGTAGTAAGTTTGGAAAGTGCTACACTTCATCCATTGCAAAGTTTAACGGATGTAATCACTATTAAAGAAACTTTTAAGGAAAACCGGAAGCCAAAAGTTGTACTAACCTGGGCGCCGCACGTAAAAGCTTTGCCGCAGTGTGTGGCAAATAGGCAAATAGTTT
>MKRO01000158.1:0-1468 GCA_001896965.1 Sphingobacteriales bacterium 41-5
AGGCCACTTCCCAAAATTATCGCCACCCGGGGCGCATGCACGTTTTGACTTTTGAGATAATTGACAGTTTCCTGCACCTTATTCACCATGGGATCAGACATAATTCAAATTTAAGTGAGCAAATATAAACCTTAACGGCAAATGCTTCATAAGTTTAACATGTTAAAAGTGACTCAGGTAACCTCTTCACTCAGAATCAGGGGAATAACTGAACTGTTTATATTTTCGAAAAAAAATAATCAACCGCTGAAAAATGAGGTCGCGCGCTTAGGCGCATTCGGCTAATGATTACAACTATTGAACCATTACGCGGGGTTGTTATCGCCGTTTTTAAAAAACGAAAAAATGGTGGTGCCGTAGTTTTTCTCGAAACTGTATTTTTCGAAATTCTTGTAATTGTTGCGGGGAGTATGTTCCAATACAAAAATTCCGTTGCCGGAAAGCAAATTTTTCTTTACAATGATTTTGGGTATTTCGTCAATTGTTGCAAGCGCATAAGGCGGCCCGGCAAAAATAAAATCGTATTGGCTGTTGCAGCTTTCCAAAAACTTAAACACATCCATTTTAAAAAACCTGATGTTTTCAATCTTTAGCGCAGCAGCGGTTTTCTTTATAAAATCAAACATTGAATTGTCCTTTTCTACACCCGTCAGGTCGCCTGCGCCGCGGCTCGCCAGTTCATAGCTGATGCTGCCGGTACCGCCGAAAAGATCGAGCGTTTTAAGCCCTTCAAAATTTAAGCGATGCTGTAAAACATTAAAGAGGCCTTCTTTTGCAATGTCGGTTGTGGGCCGGGTATAAGGCATTTTCGCGGGCGGATTTATTCTTCTGCCACCCAATTCCCCGCTTATGATTCGCATAATGCCAGTTGGTTCAAAATAGTGAAATAATGTGCCGGATATTCATCGCTTTGCTTCCACGATGCCCGGTTCAAATCAACGTTCAAAAAATAATCATAAAGGGTATTGAACAACTTTGAATTTTTATCGATCAATCCTGAAATATGCAATTGTACGGCTTCCTGGCTCAATCCAAATGTTTCGCAGATCTTCAGCAAATAAAACAACACATCGGCGGGCGATACATAAAAATATTGCTGCGCCAGCAATAGCTGATCGTTCTTTGCTACCGTAACATTGAACTTTTTATCGAGTACTTCAAGATTGATATTTCCCCCATCAATTCCTTTTGTGGCGTTTTTTATTTGTACGGATTGCATATGCCAGAATTTTGAAGAAGGAAAATGCGTTAAGACCCAGTTCAGCAAATCATAAGGAATTGAATAAACATTTGCCAAATCCCATTCCTGCACCACTTCATGAATAATATGATCCTGCTGCCCTGATTCATTCAAATATAACAACGGCGTGTTGTCACCTGTGTTAAAATCAACAGGCAACAATGTGTTCGTATTAAAATCAAAAGCCGTTACAATTATGGGAAACGCATTATTTAAAACAGGATTGAA
>MKRO01000158.1:1482-5222 GCA_001896965.1 Sphingobacteriales bacterium 41-5
CAAGTTTTTCAACGGTTGTTCGTTGAAAGTAAAATCTTTTTAGTTCACAAACCGTATCGTTTTCATCCCTGATAGCATAAGAAAAATAATCGCTCCCCACAATCAGGGCTAAAATGCATGAAGAGCTTTCAATTTCACTTTCTCCTTTTATTATAAACTGTTCCTGCAAGTTCTAAAATATTAGAATTAAGACATTAATAATAGGGACACGCAGATAAGATACCTATGGATAAATCAAATACTTCGTACGCATTTCTTTGTAGGCAGTTAATCCGGGTTCCCAGGTCTTTCTGATGTTCTCCTCGCTCATGCCCTGCTCAATTTGCTTTTTGAAATCATAAACTCCGGCGAGTTTATTAATATCGCCCATTTGCCGGGGAGGGTCGCTTGCTTTAATATCAAAAAATTTTGCTTTGTCAGGATATGCCTTGTACAAATCAATCATCCACTGAATATTGATTTTTCTTTCTTTTATGAGGTTGCTCATATCGTAATTTCTCAAATCCAGTCCGTAACAAGCCTTGTTCATGTGCAGTGGGGTTTCGGCCATTCCTTGAATGCTCACCGGCGTGAAACTAAAGCTGTACTTGCCTTTCAGCGCCGGAGCACCTAAAACTGAGAATGGGAATTGAGTACCCCTGCCCTGGCTGATGATGGTTCCTTCAAACAAACAAAGCGTTGGATACAACAGGATGCTTTGCTGAGTGTTCAGGTTAGGGGAAGGTTTTACCGGTAAGGTATAGGGCATATCATGATTGTAATTTGCAACCGGAACAATTTTTACATTTGCTTTGGCTTTGTTTGGTAGCCAGCCCTCACCGTTGATCATCAAAGCCAATTCACCAACGGTCATTCCGTGAGCGATCGGGATAGGATACGCTCCGATTCCCGATTTCAAACTCATATCCAAAATTGGGCCGTCAATCAAATAACCATTGGGATTAGGCCTGTCCAGAATCAATAATTCCTTATTATTCTCTGCGCAGGCTTCCATCAATTTTCCCATCACATTTATGTAGGTATAAAAGCGAACCCCAACGTCCTGTATGTCAAAAATCATGATGTCAACATCGGCCAGGTCCTGCGCACTGGGCTTGCTTTTTGCGCCGTATAATGAAATTACGGGTATGCCAGTTTTTGCATCAACAGCATCGCCCACCTTTGCTCCCGCCGATGCATCGCCACGAAATCCATGTTCGGGGCCGAAGGCTTTAACCACTTTCACGCCGCGGGCGATAAGGCTGTCAACCAAATGGGTTTTACCAATGCGGGAAGTTGGATTTGCCAACCCTCCTACCCTCTTATTCTTCAGGTAATCGATATATTTTTCGGTTTGGTCAGCTCCCGGAATAATGTCATAAGAAAAAGAAGAATCCCGCGCTTTGGCGTAAGGATCAGCAACTCCGGGCTTCGACGAACCACAGGAAACAATAATAACGGCAACAAAAACAAGCAGATTTATAATTTTCATAACTCACGTTTAAAATGCTGTCAAATATAGCGTTTTATTTATTATATGCCCGGCCGAATTGCTACCACCAACCGGGCTCGCCTGACCGTATGGTGGAAAGGTGTGGCTCCCTGAACACCTGAATACACACCAACAATTTATTCCTTTCAGAATGGCTTGCTGATATACTTTCAACCTCAAATCAATTACATTTGCCTTATAAAAAAATACGATGAACCGTAATGAAGTCTATGTAATTGCCGCCGTTCGTACACCAATGGGCAGTTTTGGCGGAAGCCTGAAAAACCTTTCTGCCACTCAATTAGGCGCTATTGCAATTAAAGCCGCTATTGAAAAAGCTGGAATTAAATCTACTGACGTTGATGACGTATTGATGGGCTGTGTGTTGCAGGCCAACTTAGGCCAGGCTCCTGCAAGACAGGCTGCAAAATTTGCAGGGCTGCCCGACAACGTTAATTGTACAACGGTGAATAAAGTTTGCGCCAGTGGCATGAAGGCAATTGCAATAGCCGCTCAGAGCATTTTGTTGGGCGATGCAGAAATTGTGGTTGCAGGGGGCATGGAAAGCATGAGTAATGTGCCTTTTTATTCCGACAGTGTGCGCTGGGGTAATAAGTATGGAAACGTTTCACTCATTGATGGTTTAGCAAAAGACGGGCTTACGGACGTGTACGACGGAAATGCAATGGGCATGGCAGCAGAGCTATGTGCCGGCGAATGCGGCATCACACGCGACCAACAGGATTCCTTTGCAATTGAAAGTTATACCCGCAGCCAGAAAGCATGGAATGAAAATAAATTTAATGATGAAGTAATTCCGGTTTCTATTCCTCAACGCAAAGGAGAACCGGTTGTAGTAAATAAAGATGAAGAGCCCTTCAATGTTAAGTTTGATAAGATACCCACGCTTAATCCTGCGTTTAAAAAAGATGGTACAGTTACCGCGGCCAATGCCAGCACGATGAACGATGGCGCTGCGGCACTGGTTTTAATGAGCAAAGAAAAAGCTGATGCATTAGGACTAAAACCCATCGCAAAAATTATTGGCTACGCAGATGCTGAACAGGCGCCCGAATGGTTTACCACAACTCCTTCAATCGCGGTACCAAAAGCGGTTGAAAAAGCAGATTTGCAAATGAGCGACATTGATTATTGGGAATTAAACGAAGCATTCAGCGTTGTGGGAATTGAAAATACCAAACGTATGAACCTCGATCCTGTAAAAGTAAATGTAAATGGTGGCGCAGTGGCATTAGGCCATCCGCTCGGCGCGAGTGGTGCAAGGATTATTGTCACACTTATTAATGTACTAAAACAAAATGGCGGAAAATACGGCGCTGCCGGAATTTGCAATGGCGGTGGTGGTGCGACTGCGATGGTGGTGGAGAACGTTTGACACTACCAAAATTCGTAACACAAAAATCATTTCATAAATCTTTCGCTTAATTCACGCTGCCCTATTTTTGCCTGATGTATAAAACCGAAACACGTAATACGCTGAAACTCGCTATTCCTGTGATACTTGGTGAGGTGGCTCAAATGTCGCTGCACCTGATAGATACGGCAATGATCGGCTTTGTAGGATACAAGCAACTTGCCGCTGCCGCTTTGGTTTTAAACGTCATCAATATTCCTTTTATCCTTGGCATCGGCATCACCATCGCTGTAGCGCAAATGGTTTCCCTCGCGCACGGCAGGTTTGACAAGCAACTCGTATCACATTATTTCTACAACGGGTTTTGGCTTTGCGCGGTTTCCGCCGTTATCATTTCACTTTTCCTGATATTCAGCAAAAATATCCTTTACCATATTGGGCAGGATCCTGAAGTTGTAAAACTTGCCGTTCCCTTCATGAGCATCATGAGCATTTCCATCATTCCCATGGTTTTATTCATGGCTTTAAAACAGTTCGCCGATGGGTTGCAATACACGAAAACTGCAATGGCACTTTCAGTTTCAGCAATCCCGATTAATATTTTTTTAAACTGGCTGCTCATATTCGGCCATTGGTGCTTTCCACGTTTGGAACTGGTAGGCGCAGGCTACGCAACGCTAATCACGCGAATATTAATTTTCATTGCTTTAGGATTAGTCATTCTCAATCACAGGATTTTTAAAAAATACATGGCTGTTGCCCGTAATCAATGGTATTTTAAAAAGCGAACAATCGCACAACTTTTAAAAATTGGCATCCCCAGCAGTTTGCAAATAGCCATGGAAGCCGGGGCATTTGCCATCTCCGGCATATTGGTGGGAACCATCAGCGCAA
>MKRO01000158.1:5246-6486 GCA_001896965.1 Sphingobacteriales bacterium 41-5
AAATTGCGCTTTCGTGCGCCTCTTTCACGTTCATGGTTTCGTTAGGATTATCGCAGGCGGGTTCCATCAGGGTGAGTAATGCTTTCGGCATGAAAAACTGGCCAAGAATTTCAGTAATCGGTAAAAGCACTTTACTACTTGCTGTGATTTGGGGATTTTTTTGTTGCCTCTTATTTATTTCATTGAATAAATACCTGCCTTTAATTTTTAATCATGATGTGGAAGTAGTGCAGATTGCGACCTGGCTATTGGTTTTAGCAGCAGTTTTTCAAATTTCAGATGCCATACAAGTCACGAGCGCCGGGCTTTTACGCGGTATTAAAGACGTAAATATCCCCACCGTTTTTATTGCAATCGCTTACTGGGTTTTGGGAATACCGGGCGGTTACATCCTTGCTTTTTGGTATGATTTAAAAGCCACCGGCATCTGGCTCGGCTTCATCATTGGGCTTAGTTTTTCTGCACTGTTTTTAACCTGGCGATTTTTAAAAAAAGCAAGAACGCATCAATCCTAATCATCATCGTCATCTTTATCGTTTCTCACATTTAAAAATGCAGAACGTGTGGGCGCCGGCGCCGGCGTGCCTTTTAAGCCCAGCCATAAAATATCGTTGAACACGAGGTCGGGAATTGCGTCTTCCTTGCTCCAATCAAATTTTTCGCTCATTTCGGCAAGCTTTCCCTGCTCAGGATTTCTTTCGTTCAAATCAATATTTGCCGGTAAATGATTGAAAGGCGTGTAATCAGGTTTGCTGGTAAAACTTCTGAACATAGGCGTTGCAGCAGCATCGTATTGCGACATGGGGGGAAGGCCAAGAATGAGTTCTATTGTGCGCAGCATCCCTGTTGTTGAATACATAGTATGATCAATAGATTTTCTTTTCACATAAGGGCTGATCAAGTACGCCGTGCTTCTATGCGCATCCACATGGTCAGGCCCGTTTTGTGCGTCGTCTTCAACAATAAAAATAGCGGCCTCTTTCCAGATCGGGCTTTTGCTGATATAATCAACCAACAGTCCCACTGCCAAATCATTATCTGCAACATGTGCGAAAGGCGTACGTTTGCCGGCGCGCATCCCTTCGGTGTGGTCGTTCCCCAATCTAATCGAACTAAATTTTGGTAAAGCGTTCATCGCAACAAGCGAATCAAAATCATGCCGCCATTGCCTGAAGCGCGTGGTATCCTGTATTGAAAGGTTATAACCCGCAAACCCTGTAGCCATGTGGCCTTGCAAGGA
>MKRO01000158.1:6509-12544 GCA_001896965.1 Sphingobacteriales bacterium 41-5
CTCGCCATAAGAACGATACGAAACACCACTTCTTTTGCACAGGTCCCAAATAAAACCGTCGCGGTTATTACCCATTTTTTTCTGTCCTTCTCCGGGGTAAGTACCACCCCTGCCGCCGTAGCTTGTTGGCCAGGTCTTTTCAACAAAATCATTGGCATAAGCGCCCATCGTCCATTGGTGTCCGTCGGCGCTAACTTCAGCATTGACATAAAAGTTATCGAACAGCACAAAGTCTTTAACAATTTTATGTTGGTTTGGTGTAATCCTTTCGCCGAAGAGCAATAAACTCGTATCTCCTTTGCCGCCGGGCACATCGCTTAAAACCTGGTCATAAGTACGGTTTTCTTTGATCACATAAAAAACATATTTGATGGGGGACGGATCGCCAACCTTCGAAGGAATGGGATTACCCGCTTCACCATCAGCGTTGAGTTCTTTCTCTTTTGTATAGGGCGTATTCTCATAAACTGCTTTTGAGTAAACCTCCTGCTGTTCAGGTGTTGGCTTTATGATAAAACTGAGGGAACCCTTAAACAAGCCGCCGATATACTGTACCGGTGCAGGTTTTGAAGTGTCTCCCGCGTGATGCAAAACACCCTGCCTCGCACCTGTGGGGTTCGGGCCGGCAGGGTTTGGCAACGATGTGAGGCCCTTTCCGTTTGTAACCAAAATTTGTCGTCCCGCAACCTTTACGTTTGTTGGATACCACCCAACAGGAATAAATCCTTTTGAAACACTTTTTGACGGCACCGAAACATCAAACACCGCAAGGCAATTATTATCGGCGTTGGCGATATACAAAGTTTTTTCATCATCGCTCAAGGCCACACCGTTGCTCGTTGAACCGCTTGGCGCATTGGGATAAAGGGCTGCATTTAAAGTTTCAATTACTTTTCTATCCCCGGTATTGATAACTGAAACAGAATTATCATCAGCATTTGCCACGTACAAATATTTTCCGTTTTTTGTTAATGCCATTTCATTGGGATGGCTTCCTACCGGTATTTTATGCGTAATTTTTTGCGTGGCAATATTGTAAATCAAAACCGCTTTCCCTCCCCATGAGCTGATGTACAATTCTTTTCTGTCAGCGGAAAGTTTGCAGGCATAATTTTCAACTTCCAGCGGTAATTTGTGTGTAATTTTTTTCGATTTCAGATCAAAAACATACAAGCTGTTGTCTTCTTTGGTAACCACAAATAATTTTGGGTTCAGCACGTCATCCACCGCAAGGCCGGCGGCGCCGATTTTATTCGGCCATTTTTTTCCCAAAACAAATGAATCAACTGAAATGAGTTTCTTATTTCTTATTGCATAACGCTGAACCAGATTATCGTTTCCGCCGGAGGCGTAAACAAACTTATCATCATTGCTGAAAGCCAATCCATACCAGGATTTAGCGATTATTTTAGTATCTAAAACTTTTCGGCTTTTAATATCAACCAGCCCGATGCTTTGGGTGCTTTGCCCGTTGTTGGTAACGGCAGCGTATTTTTTATTATGGCTGATAACGAGGTTTAAAGGCAAATCGCCTAAATTGATATTATAACCCGCCGGGGTGAGTGTCCAACCATTTGGAAGGCCTGTTTTTCGGGCCTGTAGCTCGCGAGTGGTTTGGCCCTGACTAATCGCAACAAAAAAAAGTGCAACAACTGATAAGAAAAGTTTAGTTTTCATCCATATATTTTTTATTTTTTTTAATGGTCGGATGGAACTCCGCATATACATTCCTCTGTGTTAGAAAAAATTTCCGTGCTTCGTTTCATGCTGCAAATTTTGGTATTTACAGTCATAATACAAAACGGTAATCAAATCGTAAACATTTGATAACAAAACGCTACAAAAAATCCGGCTTTCGCCGGATTGAATTTCAAACTTAGTTTCGCTTATTTCTAAACCCAAAGGAATTTTTAAGGTCATTGATCTCGTCCTTCAACTCTTCGTAAAAACGCTTTGATTCTTTTTGTATAAAGGTTTTCGCCCTATCTACGTTTTCATTGTCAAATATGTTTTTAGCGGTTGCAGTATCGCCTTCATTCAAAAAATGCCCCACTTTGCCCAAATGCGTATAAAGCGACTGTCGGAGATCCTTTAACTTTTTCAATTTGCTTTCTGTAAATTCTACTTCTCGGTTTATCTTGGCAAGCAAGTCCGAAGTTTGAGTTTGATAAGATTTTACACTGTCAACGCTTACCACATCTTCCCGGCCTTCATTCAATTGGCCCGAAAGTGAATCAAGGTCATCTTCCATCTTATTCAGGAACACGTCGTTAACATCGTTTTCATCAACAGCAGCGGCGGCATGTGTTTGAACAAAGCTATCATCAGAATCAGGAATACGGCCGGTTGCCTCAACACCGTCTATAAGATATAAGTCGCCGTTAAGGTCTTTCATCTCCAGGTTATCGTTGTAATTGTCAATTACAAACCTTTCAGTTCCATCAGAACCCAACCGTTTTCCACGGAAGATTCCATTGCCCCACTCGGAGTGAAAAACCGTTTGTCCGGGCTGCAAATTGCTTATCTGCTCAGTTGTGAGTATCTGTGCTTTTGCTGGCAAATCAAGTGACATAATTGTAGAATTTTTTAAGTGATTAAAATATTTCATTAATCTACAATCAAAATCAATACCTAAAACAAATTTCAATTTCAATAATATCTTAAAATTCTTGCTGACAAATTGTCCAGTCGGCAATATACTGGTATTGCATTTGATGTATCATTGCAAAAATTATTATTTATGACACAGGAAAAAGGTACCATTTCCATTCACACAGAGAATATTTTCCCGATAATTAAAAAATTCTTGTACAGCGATCACGAAATTTTCCTTCGGGAACTGGTTTCAAATGCTGTTGATGCCGTTCAAAAAGCTAAAAGGCTTGCCACGCTTGGGCAATTGGGCCAGGAGTTAGGCGCACCGCTGGTTCAGGTAAAATTAGACAAGGAAGCCAAAACCATCACCATTTCTGATAACGGGATTGGCATGACAGCCGAAGAAATTAAAAAATATATTAACCAGATCGCATTTTCAGGAGCGGAAGACTTTTTGGCAAAATTTAAAGACGCAAAAGATGCCAATGAAATCATTGGCCAGTTTGGCTTGGGATTTTACTCGGCGTTTATGGTGGCTGAAAAAGTAGAAATCCAAACTTTAAGCTATCAGCCGGACGCAGAACCTGCCAGATGGGAAAACGATGGCAGCACTACATTTGAGATTAGTGAAGGCGTGCGCAAAGAACGAGGCACCGATGTAATTTTATATGTGAACGAAGAGAATAAAGAGTTTTTGGAAGAACATCGTTTACAGGAAATACTTGACAAATACGCCAAATTCCTTCCGGTTCCCGTTCAATTTGGAACGCGTACCGAAAGTGAACCGGATGGCGAAGATGAAGAAGGAAAACCGAAATATAAATCGGTTGAAGTTCCCAACACCATTAACACAACCGCTCCTATCTGGACGAAAGCGCCAAGCGAGTTAAAAGATGAAGATTACCTTAATTTTTATCGCGAGCTGTACCCCTTCAGCGAAGACCCTTTGTTTTGGATTCACCTGAATGTGGATTATCCGTTCAATCTTACGGGCGTTTTGTATTTCCCTAAAATTAAAAACGATATTGAGCTGCAACGCAATAAAATCAAGCTGTTCAGCCGCCAGGTGTTTATTACCGACGAAGTAAAAGACATTGTTCCCGAGTTTTTAATGCTGTTGCATGGCGTGATTGATTCGCCTGATATTCCGTTGAACGTCTCTCGTTCTTTTCTGCAGGCAGATGGCAACGTAAAAAAGATTAATACTTACATCACGAAAAAAGTAGCGGACAAACTTGCCGAACTGTTTAAAAATGACCGGAAGAACTACCAAGAAAAATGGAATGACATCGGCATTTTTGTAAAGTATGGTTCCATCAGCGAGCCAAAGTTCTGGGAAAAAGCAAAAGACTTTGTGTTGCTTACAAATACTAAAAAGGAATTTTATACTTTAAACGAATACCACGATAAAGCAAAAGAGAATCAAACGGACAAAGACGGTAATGTGATTTATCTATACACCGTAAATGCCGACAGGCAGGATGGTTATATTCAGGCGGCTCAAAAAAAGGGGTACGATGTACTGTTGATGGATAGCCCGCTGGACAATCATTTCATCAGTCATTTGGAACGCGACCTTGAAAAAACACAAATCAAACGCGTGGATGCCGATGTGCTTGAAAAGCTCATTGACAAAGGCGAAGAAATTACAAGCAGCCTCAGCGAGGAGCAATCAAAAGAATTGAAAGAGATTTTTGCAAAAGCGATCACGAAACCGGGTATGGAAGTAGCCGTTGAAAACCTGAGCGCCGAAGGAATGCCCGTAACCGTTACGATGGATGAATTTATGCGCCGCATGAAGGATATGGCCGCGATGGGCGGTGGCGGTATGATGGGCATGTACGGCCAAATGCCAGACAGGTATAAAGTTGCCGTAAACGCGAACCATCCTTTGGCAACGAAAATACTTGCTGAAACAAATCCTGAAACACGCAGCGCACTGGCTCATCAGGCATTTGACCTGGCTTTACTGGCACAGGGAATGCTTACAGGCGCCGATTTAACGGCGTTTGTTGAAAGAAGCACTAAATTGATCTAAAAAAAATAAAAGTTGAAAACAACGTAGAAAAGCTTTCGCCAAAGGGCGAGAGCTTTTTTGTTACAAATACTTTCAAAAACTAAGAAGCAACTTTTGGTGCAAAAGAAATACAACTGGCATCAGCGGCAACGGGTCCCTGAAACAGCGTACAGCCGCCACAGGCAGAACCTCCTTCAGGCGCTTTATATAGTTGGCAAACGCTGCAATGCTTAGCGGGATCAGCAGATTGTGCAACATATTGTACGGCTTCTCTTTTCTTCACCTCTTCCTCAGCCACACCGGTTACATCATTACAATCGCCCGAAGCGCCGGGTTGCTCAACCATTGATTTTGGCTTTTCGGAAGATGCTCCCGCATCGGCGGGCTTGGTTTCTTCACCCGAACCACAACTACTTAATAAAGCGGACGTGCCTAAAAACATGCCTGCCGCACCAAAGCATCTGATCAAAAAATCCTTTCTTGAAAATTGATTTTCCATTGAAGCAATATTTTAATTTGAGAAATCCTTATCATTTCGAAGGTAAAGAATATTAAGCAACAAACGAAAGATAACAGCGTTGAGGTTTTATTTGGGGAGGGACGAGCTTCAAATCAGGAAATAATTCTGCGTCGTTTATTACATGAAAGTCCCTGCATTTCGTGGCGACCCGCCGACTATCCATCGTAAAACCAAAAGAACAAAATTTTCCCGCCCACATAACCACAAGTTTTAAGCCGAAGTTTATACTGAGTTTATCGAAGTATTGAACTGAGGCTTGGGTAGCGGGTTATTTTCTATGGAGTTTCAATAATGGATTTTCCCGGTTAGTTTAGAGATTACAGTTATCTTTAAATTTAAATAAAACAGGGCTTCGCCCTGCTCAAACTAAACGTAAAAAAGACAGAGCGAATCCGTCTTTTTAAATTTTGTGGAGGATATCGGAGTCGAACCGACGACCTCTTGCATGCCATGCAAGCGCTCTAGCCAGCTGAGCTAATCCCCCGCAGGGCTGCAAATGTAGTAGTTTATAAGATTGCCACCAATTTTTGAAGGATTTACCAGGGCTGTTCAATTCTAAAACCTAAAAAAGGCAGTAAACAATAGATATGTGGATAACTTTGTAATGACTTAAAAAACAAACATCTACATAATATGCTTACCACCTTTTTTGCAGACATCAGGAATTTCAGACGTCCACAGGGGTGAAGATACGAGTTAGACAAGATACTATTGTTATCAGTTATTGCTCTATTGTGCAACGCAAAATCTTACCGTGATATCAGTCGCTTTATTAAAAACAGGTTTGATGATGTAAGAACAGAGCTCGGTCTGCAACGGAAACACCCACCAGCCTATACCACCCTACGCAATATCATACAAGGAATCTGTAAGCAGGAAATGGAAGCTGCATTTAGGGCTTTT
>MKRO01000158.1:12664-13117 GCA_001896965.1 Sphingobacteriales bacterium 41-5
ATTCAAAAACTAATATTTTTCGATAGCGATCAGGCATTAATTCTGAGGTACGAACTCATTGATGATAAAAGTAACGAGATTCCAGCCTTTCAAAAGTTGCTCAAAAATCTGCAAATTCCTTGCAGCGTTTTTAGTGCAGATGCCCTTCATTGCCAAAAAAAACTTTTCAGCAGGCTAATGCAAGCGGCCATAGGGTGCTGGTACAGCTTAAAGATAATCAATCAGCCCTTTTGAAAGATGTGTCGTGTCTGCAAAAAAACAAACTTGCTGTGAGCAGCATAAACAAAAAATTGAACCCGGATATGGTCGTCTTACACAAAGAACCACTACTGTTTATAAAAAGAACCTCGCTGATTTTATATTAGACCCAGACTGGGCTGCCCTCATTAAAACAATAATACAGGTAGAGCGTTCCACAGATATATTTGATACAAAAGGTAAAATATACCTCAA
>MKRO01000159.1:0-6007 GCA_001896965.1 Sphingobacteriales bacterium 41-5
CCTTTAACTTTTGCCTTGGCTCTTAAATCTTTCTCCTTGGCTCTTTTCACACTTTTCCCTTGGTTCTTTAAACTTCCCCTCTTGGTTCTTTAAACTTCCCCCTTGGCTCTTTAAACTTTCTCCTTGGCTCTTTAAACTTCCCCCCTTGGCTCTTTTCCCCACCTTGGCTCTTTCGCCTTTCCCTCTTGGCTCTTTAAAAAACCTTACAATGAAAAAATTAAAAGTCGTTACCGTCGTAGGCACAAGGCCTGAAATCATCAGGCTGTCAAGAGTTTTGGCGGCACTGGACAAATCTGAAGCCATTGAACATATCATTGTTCATACCGGACAGAATTATGATTACGAGCTTAATCAGATATTTTTTGAGGACCTCGAATTGCGCAGGCCTGATTATTTTTTAGAAGCGGCCGGTAAAACGGCAACGGAAACAGTAGGCAATATCCTTATAAAAATAGACCCCTTGCTGGAGGAATTAAAGCCGGATGCCTTTTTGGTATTGGGTGACACCAATAGTTGCTTATGCGCTATACCCGCCAAAAAAAGGCAGATACCGATCTTTCACATGGAAGCCGGCAACCGTTGTTTTGACCAGCGCGTGCCGGAAGAAACGAACCGGAAAATTGTGGATCATACGGCGGATATCAATTTAACGTATAGTGATATTGCACGGGAATATTTATTGCGCGAAGGGTTACCGGCAGACAGGGTGATAAAGACCGGTTCGCCAATGTTTGAAGTGTTGCATCATTATTTACCCCGGATCAAAAATTCTGATGTTTTATCGCGCCTTAGCCTTGAAGAAGGAAAATATTTCGTGGTTTCTTCGCACCGGGAGGAAAATATTAATTCCGATAAAAACTTTACAGGCCTGATAGATACATTGAATTCCATAGCTGAAAAATATCAGTATCCCGTTATCGTTTCCACGCACCCGCGCACCCGAAATATGATTGAAAAAAAGCAGGTTACCGTAAGGCCTGAAGTGCAGTTTTTAAAACCGTTGGGTTTTAATGATTACAATGCACTTCAGATGAATGCGTTTGCGGTATTATCTGACAGCGGTACCATTTCAGAGGAAAGTTCAATCCTTAATTTCCGGGCGCTGAATATCCGCGACGCCCACGAGCGGCCCGAAGCGATGGAAGAGGCGAGCGTGATGATGGTGGGCTTATCCACCGAAAGGATCATGCAGGGGCTGGTACAGTTGCAATACCAGCATGTGGGTGAGGAAAGGAACTTTCGAAAAGTAGCAGATTATTCAATGCCGAATGTATCGGAGAAAGTGGTTCGGATTATTTTAAGTTATACCGATTACGTCAACCGCGTGGTTTGGAGTAAATAGAAACAAAGCAAAAGGTGAAGGAAAGAATTTGGCTGGTCTCTGAAGTATTTTATCCGGATACGGATATTGCATCTGGCAATATTGCAACGGAAATTGCACGGAAATTTTCTGAAATATATGAGGTTCATGTAATTTGCGGTCCTAAAGATTATGGCGTTAAAACCGGAAATATAACTGACCATCTTGGTGAGGGCATTGTTTTTCACAGGTGGAAATATTTTAACTTCGATAAAAACCATAGCCTGAAAAGACTTATTCGGGTTATTGGCGTTTCTTTCGGATTGTTTATTTTGGGATTCAAAATCAAAAAGGGAGAAAAAGCTTTTGTCATCTCTAATCCGGCTTTTATTACACCCCTTTATGCATTTTTAAAATTCTTTAAAGACTTTAGATATATTCTTTTAATGCATGACGTTTTCCCTGAGAATCTTATTGCAGGGGAATATACAAAAGAAAGCAGCCTGGTATATAAAACCATCAAAAAACTATTCATCCGATCGCGGACGTCTGCTGAAAAAATAATTGTAATAGGCAGGGATATGAAAGCCCTGTTATTAAAGGGATTTCCATTGTATAGACATGATGATATACAAGTTATTCCGAATTGGGCCGATGTGGAAAATGTTGTCCCGGAACCTTTTTCGGGAAATGAAATCATTAGAAAGCTGCATTTGGAAGATAAAATTGTGACGCTTTTTGCCGGCAACCATGGCATTCTGCAAAATATTAGAAGTTTTTTATCCATTATTGAAAAGATTGAAAATCCGGTGTTACATTTTGTATTTGCTGGTGGTGGATCCGAGAAGCCGGTTTTGGAAAAATATGCGTCAGAAAAACGATTGAATAATGTGAGTTTTATACCAGCATTTCCACGGAAAGACCTGAATAAAATGATGAATGCCTGTCATATTGGTCTGGTTAGTTTAAGTGACCGGCTTTATGGTGTTGGAGTTCCTTCTAAATCCTATAATATTTTAGGAGCCGAAAAACCGATTCTCTTTTTGGGAAATAAAAACACGGAAATTCCGCAGTTTATTTTGGAAAATGGAATGGGTTGGGCGTTTAGTTATGCAGAAGCTGCTGCAATCATTGATTTTTTTAACCACCTTAATGTTACCTCGTTGGTTGAAGTAACCGAAAAAGGGAAAAAGGGGCGTGAAATAGTAGTTTCACAATGCAGCAAGGAAAGAGTTTTAGAAAAATTGACAAAATTTGTTTCAGGTATTTAAACTTTTTTAATAGCCCGGATCATTAACAATTCCCAAAACAAAACTTCCGTTCAAAGTGTTTAAGGATTTACCCAAGCGTAGTTTATAACTAATATCTTTTTATGTCAAAAACAGCATTGATCACCGGTATTACCGGTCAGGACGGCGCTTATTTAGCAGAGTATCTTTTAAAAAAGTGGCAACAACCGGCCAGGTCAATCATCGCCCGTTGTTCCCTGTTCCTCAGTAATTCCATCTGGCGGCTGCCTTTGGGTGTATCCTGCATGACCCCCTTTTAAAAAATTCAATTTTTTCGACAGGCGGTCATCGTTCTTCAAGCCTACAGCTGGGTGACACCGATAGAAAGCGTTGCAGCCCTTTGTACATGCAGGTTGAGCAGCGAAAGGTTTTCCTGCTGCTGTACCTGCAAAAATTTTTTTTCAATGCCCCGGGGGAGCGGGCCCTTTTTGCGGTTTTCCTGCCACAGCAGTTGCAGTTCCGTCCACTTTTCAGAAGCTTTGGGAGATAAATGACGGAAACCTTTTTCATACATTGAGATGGCGCTGCTCGATACTTTCAGCATCAGCGCCAGGTCCTGCCGGCTCAACCCGAGCTCTTTCCTGAATTTTTGCATAGCAGTATGTTTTATCGTTAGAAATTTTTTTGTGTGTCACTTTTTTTGTGTCACTTTTTTTTTGACACAAATTTTTTGACACAAATTTTTTTGACATTGTTCTGTATCACGTATTTTATCTGCAGAAACGCATCGGCTATAAAAACAGGTATTTCAATATTTACAAATTTGCCACCATGCTAAAGAACAGCCCCCAATATGGGAACGGGCCTGATCACGGTGCGCAGGGATCCAAGGTTATTGCCCATCGGTGGTTTTTTGAGAATGACAAAGATCAACGAACTCCCTCAAATATTAAACGTGATCAGGGGCGATATGAGTATTGTGGGGCCCCGGCCGTTAGTGGAAAAAGGGGTAAGCGCTTATCCCGAAAACATCAGGAACAAAATCTATGAATCGAAACCCGGTATCACGGGGATCGGTTCTGTGATTTTCCGCGATGAAGAGATGCTGTTAAGCAATACCAAGATGGATAAAACTGATTATTACAATAAGATGATTATGCCGTATAAGGGTGAATTGGAAATGTGGTATCATAAAAACAAAAGCCTTACTGTGGATTTTTGGATCATCTTTTTAACAGCCTGGGCGATTATCAACCCCAAAACAAAACTTCCGTTCAAAGTGTTTAAGGCTTTGCCGAAAAGGGAAATGTAATCCTTATGAAGCCTTATTAATTCTGATAAGGCTTCAAAGGGATTGTAAATAAAAATTCCTGTATTTAAAATTGTAGATTTGTAAGTACTATGTCAAAATCAAATACAGAACAACCACAGGGTGTTTTTTCATTTTTTGATGATGTTGAAAAAACTGATCCTCCAAAGCCGAAGCGTAACCCGTTGCGCCCGCCACAACAAATAGAAGCAGAAGAGGCGGTTGAGCAGCAGGATATAGCTGAGGCTCATTTGGAACCGCGTGAGCCGTTGCCGGTTCAGGAGGCGCCTGTTGAAGAAAGAACGGAGCAGCCGGCGGAAATAGTTCCTGTAGAGGAAACTGCTGAGCACATTGAGGAAGAGCCTCGCATCGTAGAAAAGTCTGAAGAAAAAAGAATAGTTGCCGAACCGGAAACCATACCCTATACCGATGAAAATGCGGTGCCCGTTGAAGAGCCCGTGGTGAAGAAGGGTGCCCGCGGCCGCCGTTCGGTAAAAGAAAATAGCGCTGCTGCGGATCTGATCGGGATTCCTGATGACGAGGAGCTTTTTAAAAAACAGTATTACAGCATGGGCGAGGTTACCACCATGTTCAACGAAAATCATTCGCTGATCCGGTATTGGGAGAGTGAATTTGATATTCTGAAACCTAAAAAAAACGGCAAAGGCGACAGGTTTTTCCGCCCCGTTGATGTAAAAAACCTGTATTTGATTTACGATCTGCTGCGCCGCCGCAAATTCACGATTGAAGGCGCGAGGGAATATTTAAAAAACAGTAAAAAAGCCGAAGAAAAGTTTACGGCTGTTCAGTCTTTGGAAAAAATAAAATCTTTCTTTTTGGAACTGAAAGCCAGTTTATAATCTATAAAAGCAACCTGACACGGTAGTCGGGCCATCCTCTCTGTGAAATTTGAATTATGAAGCGTTTATTATTGATTACGGTTTTGATTGGTGCCGCGTATTTTGTAAATGCCCAATCTTATCAAACTATTTTAGACAGGGACAGCAGCAAAATGTATGTTGGGTTAATTAATGAAAGCCTCTTAAAAAGCGACAGCGCTTATAATTGGTTTGCAAGGGCACAAAATATTTATAAACCCAAAGCGCCCGTTGTTAAAACATTTGCGGCAAACAAAGACAGTGTAAGTTTTATGGTAATTGTAGGTACCTGGTGCGAGGATTCTCACTATGTGATCCCGCGGTTTTTTTCAATTTTAGACTCAGCCGGATTTGACAGCGATAAAGTCACACTCGTTGCCGTTGACCGCACAAAAAAAGACAAAAACAATCTTACGAATGTTTTGAACGTAACCAATGTACCTACGATCATCGTTTACAAAAAAGGTAAAGAACTGGGCCGTGTTGTAGAATACGGCAAAACCGGCCGGTTTGATGAGGAGCTGGCGGCATTGCTTACAAAATCTTAGTTTCCGGTGGCGGTACAGGCTCCTGCGTATTGATGTTTACCTCCGTGCTTTTCCCTGCAACCTCTATTCCAAGTGTTTCTAAAAGTTGCAGCGCCTGAAGGTTTAAAGCTTGCTTTACCTTTTGATAGGAGCTGAACGGAATATTGCCGGTAAAGATTTCTGTAGTAACAACAATCGCCGTTGCCGTGATACCCGTTACAAATACCGATGAGTTCTGTATCTCACTATTTTTCACTATTTCAGTCAGGCCACTCACCAATTCCTGAACCTGACCGGGTTTGGTAGAGACCGCTATTTCTAATTTTAAAACATACCGGCGTTGCAAGGGATTAGAAAGATTATCAAGTATAGAGTCTGACATTTGTTTGTTAGGAACGGTAATGTAAGTTTTGTCATCAGAGCGGATGCGCGTGCTGCGCAGCCCAATCTTTTCAACCGTTCCCGAAATATTATTCACTTTTACCACATCGCCTGTGGTGAAGGGCTTGTCGAAAAATATTACGATCGAAGCAATAAAATTTTCTAGGTTTTCTTTTAATGCAAGCGCCACCGCGGCACCAACAATACTGAGGCCGGTTATAAGCCCTTTAATATCGTAATTGAAACAATATTTCAGTATCAGTAGAATAGCGAAGGCTGCCAGAAGCACTTTAATAAAATCTTTAAAAAAGAAAATGAGTTGGCTGCGCGAGCGGTGCGCATCACCGGCATACCGTTCCTTTACCATAATACCGATAAAATCG
>MKRO01000159.1:6035-9013 GCA_001896965.1 Sphingobacteriales bacterium 41-5
ACGTGACAATTATAGCTCCTTTGGCAATAATATCGAATAGCTCCTTTAGTGAAATGCGGTAAATTGAAAAATTCAATTCCTTGGGAAAAACAAGTTTATCCAATGCAATCACAATGATCAGCACCGCAAGAAACAAGCCCAGCGGTTTTGCCACTAGGGCGGTAAATGTTGGCTTGTCAATAGATTTCCAGCGCTGTTTGATGATACGGAAAATAAATCCCGCCACATAGTGCGCAATGAATTTTCTTGCCAACAACATGACTATAATAATAACCGCAACAATCAGGTATTGCCGCACGGTGTTGCCCAAAAAAACATCGTTCAAAAAATCATTCATAAAATATAAACCTTGTTCGCAAATGTAAGGCTAGAAAGCTGATTGATTCATTATTTGATACTTTTATCATCTTTCCCGTCGGGACGAATGATCATACGAAAGGCCTGATCTTTACTGAAATAAGCGCCAACCCAGTTGTATAAAGTACGCAGCCTGTTTCGGTAATTAACTAAAGACATCACGTGTACAAAAAGCCACACCAGCCATGCAAAAAAACCATCAAAATGTGTTTTTTTAGGAATATCTGCCACCGCTTTATTTCGGCCAATGATAGCCATCGAGCCTTTGTCATTATAAATGAAAGGTTGCCATGCTGCCGGTTGGTTCAAAAAATTCTTCCCCAGATTTTGCGCCTGCTGAATTGCTACCTGTGCCACCTGTGGGTGGCCATTGGGAAATACGGGATCACTGGTTTGCAGGCAGGTATCGCCAATGGCGTAAATATTTTCCGTTCCGTTCACTTTATTAAAAGCATCAGTCAATAACCTTCTTCCGCGCCCGAAACTTTCCTGTGGAATTCCCTCAAACGCTTTGGCAGCAACCCCTGCAGCCCAAATGAGGTTTTTGGTTTTGATTGAACTGCCATCGCTTAGTAACACCACATCATCCGAAAAGTCTTTTACGTTTACGTTCAGTTTGATATGTACGCCCAGTTTTTTCAGCGACTCATAAGTATATTTTTGCGATTTTTCTGACATGGGCGCCAATACCACAGGCGCTCCGTCAATCAGATAAATTTCGCCCAATCCCTGCCCTGTTAGTTCGGGATAGTCTTTGCGAATGATATTCTTTTTCATTTCTGCAAACATTCCTGAAAGCTCCACACCGGTTGGCCCTGCGCCCGCCACAACTATCGTGATCAATTTTCTTCTTTCTTCAATATCTGTCACACGGGTGGCTTCTTCAAGCCTTTGTAACAATATATTTCGCATGGCAAGCGCGTCGCTCAACGTTTTCATGGGAATGGCATTTCGCTTCACGTTCTCCATTCCAAAATAATTTGTTTCAGCCCCTGTCGCCAAAACCAAAATATCATAGTCCAGCTCACCATTTGATAACACAACTTTATTTTCACCGGGGATAATTTTCTTAAGCTCTCCCAAACGAAAAGAAATATTGTCGCGGGTTCTTAAAAAACGCCGCAACGGGTAACTGATGGCTGATGGCTCCAGAAAGCCGGTGGCCACCTGGTATAAAAGCGGCGGGAAAAAATTGTAATTATTGATGTCAACAAGCGTAGCGGTAATGCCGGGTTGTTTCTGCAATTTCATTGCGAGGCTTAGCCCTGCAAATCCACCGCCGATAACTACAATGTGTTTTTGTGGCTGGTTCATCTGAAAAGTTTATAATAATAACAGGTTTTGGGTTGAAGAGTTTAGATCACAAATTTAAACGCTATTATTCGTACGGCCGTTAAGAATAAAATGCATCCTTTTTTATGAGAAACAATTAACTTGCCACAAACTGCAAAGCCAATGTATTTGCCGAAAGTAATCTCAGGGACAAGCCTTTTAGGAAATTTATATCAGGAATTATCTTTTGAAGAAAAATTAGCTATTGTAAAAGCATATATTGATGCAACGCCCGGTATTGCTATGTTTGACAGTGCGGGGAAATACGGCGCCGGCCTTGCTTTGGAAGAATTGGGAAAATGTTTTGCGGAACTGGGCCTTGAAAAAAAAGACGTGTTAATCAGTAATAAACTTGCATGGGTACGAAAACACCTCACAACCGCCGAGCCAACTTTTGAGAAGGGAATTTGGGCCAATCTAAAATTTGACGCGGAACAGAAGATCAGCTACGAAGGAATTTTAGAGTGTTATGAACAGGGCAACAAATTACTGAATGGCTACGAAGCCCAATTTGTTTCGCTGCACGACCCCGATGAATACCTGGCGGCGGCCGCGAACGATGATGATTATAAGAAACGGCATGAGGATATTTTAGATGCGTACCGGGCTTTATCGGATTTAAAACAAAAAGGGGTCGTTCGGGCAATAGGCATTGGCGCGAAGGATTGGCGCACCATTCAGCAAATTGAAAAAGATGTGAAATTGGATTGGGTGATGCTTGCGAACAGCCTGACGATTTACAGCCATCCAAAAAACCTGATTGAGTTTGTAACCTATCTTTCGAAGAAAAATATTACGGTTATAAATTCTGCTGTGTTTCATGGCGGCTTTTTAATGGGCAGCAATTTTTTTAATTATATTGAACTGAGCAGGGAAAATCCCGAACATAAAAAATACTATCACTGGCGCAATAGCTTTTTCGCCGTGTGTAAAGAGTTCAATATTAAACCGGCGGCAGCGGCTATTGCTTTTGCAATAAATATTCCCGGGGTAAAAAGCGTTGCCCTAAACAGCAGTAATCCTAAAAGGGTTCGCGAGAATGTGCAAATGGCCGACGCGGGTTTACCTGATGCATTCTGGAAAAAATTAAAAGACCTTGAATTGATTGATAAAGACATTATAAGCCAACTTAGCTCAGCTGGTAGAGCATTTCATTCGTAATGAAAGGGTCGTCGGTTCGATTCCGATAGTTGGCTCAAAAAGCTACCGTGAAAAATAAATTTCCCCAAATTATATTCAGGGTTTGATGAATACGGTATCTTGTAATACAATTTTTATACTAGTGTTAA
>MKRO01000160.1:0-6017 GCA_001896965.1 Sphingobacteriales bacterium 41-5
TGAGCGAAAAAAATGAGCGTAACCTTAAAAGGCATTACCTGGGATCATCCCAGAGGTTATGAGCCTTTGATGGCTTGCTCCGCTGTTTATGAAAAACAGTCGGCCGTAAAAATAGAATGGCATAAAAGGTCATTGACTGCTTTCGGCGACCAGTCACTCGAAGAACTTTGTAACAATTTTGATCTGCTGATTATTGACCACCCACATGTGGGGTTAGCCGAAAATAAAGGATTGTTAGAACCCTTAGAAAATATGATACCCACAGAAAAATTAGAATGCATTAACACACAATCCGCCGGGCCGTCATTTCTTAGCTACAATTATCTTAACAAACAATGGGCTTTACCTATTGATGCGGCAATGCAGGCTGCGGCGTACAGGCCTGATTTACTTGCTGAAGAAAAATTACCCGGTACCTGGAAGCATGTATTTGAATTAGCTGAAAACCTTCGTAAGTATGGCCGTTACATGGGAACCGCACTGTCTCCTACAGATTGCTTGTGCTCATTTTTGACTCTGGCAGCGCAGGCCAACGCTCCGGTCAGAGAAGATAATTCCGAATTGATTGGCAGGGAGCCTGGTTTAAATGTTTTGGATAAATTAAAAAGATTAAAAGATATTTCACATCCCGAATGTTTACAATGGACCCCGGTTAACCTGTTTGATTATATGTCATCGAACGATGATGTACTGTTTTCTCCACTTGCTTTTTGCTATAACAATTATTCAAGAAATAATTTTAGAAAAAAAAAGCTGGCTTTTCATAGCGTACCTGAAAGAACTAATGCCGTGTTGGGCGGCGCAGGAATTGCGATTTCTTCATCGTGTAAGAATAAATCGATTGCTGGAGAATTTATTTCATGGATTTGCAGCGCCGAAATCCAGCAAACAATTTATACTGATGCGCAGGGGCAGCCGGGAAATATCTTAGCCTGGACAGCCGAAAAACCGAATAAGATAACGAGCAACTTTTTCTTCAATACACTCAGCACTCTGGAAAATGCCTATGTAAGGCCCAGGTACAATGGATGGGCGGAGTTTCAATCCACATTGGGAAATATCGTTCATAAATTTCTAAAATATGACGAGGATTCAAACACTGTATTAGATACATTGAATATATTATTCCAACAATCTAAACCAAACACATGAGGCTATTTGGAGGTTCATACACAAAAATGATTACTCAGGATTTTGGAGGCCACGGAGAGGGGCTTTACAGCCTTAATTTTGATCCTGAAAATGGAGCGATCAAAATTATTGACACCTGTTTTATTGAAAACCCAAGTTATGTAACAATAACTAATAACATCCTTTATACATTTAATGAAGTTTCTTTGGGGGAGGCACCTTATCTATATGCGTTCAGGATAAATGAAGATGGTACATTTGGCTTAATTAACAAAGTGGCTATAAATGGTTCCTATCCTTGCCATATAACGCATTCGCCTGAGTATGATATGATTTTTGTTTCCTGTTATGGCAGCGGAAATGTTTTATTATATTCACTTAACCCTGATGGTTCGGTGGGGCATGAGTTGCAGAAAATTCAACATCATGGTAAAAGTAAAAATCCATTAAGGCAGGATGCTCCGCATGTTCATTACGTTGGTATTGATGGGACTAGTGGGGATGTTTTTGTCGCAGATCTGGGCATCGATAAAATTCTAATGTACGCTCCGCAAAAAGCGAGTACATTACCCTTGGCCAATAAAGGTTGTATTCAAATACCGGAAGGGAGTGGCCCAAGGCATTTTGTATGGCTTGCTGACAACCGGTTTTTAATGGTGCTCACGGAATTAACAGCGGAAGTTTTTGTAATTGATTTAAGCTCGAGAAAAATTATCGGAACTTTAAAGTTACCAATGGATGATTCGGGTTTGGTGCCCGGCGCAGCAGCAATAAAGATATCGGGTGATGGCAGATTCATTTATATTTCTGAACGGGCAACCAATAAAATATTTATTCTAAAATTTGATGACTCAAAAAAAGTTGTACAATTAGTTGGGGAGGTGAGTGCCCGTGTTATCACTCCCCGAGATTTTTTATTGGATTTAACCGGCAATTGGTTAATAGTTGCCGGGCAGGAATCCAATTCATTAAGCCTGTTCAAAAGAGATATTCAAACAGGAACGATTGAGCATTACAAAACGCTCGGGGGCTTTAAATCCATCAGTTGTTTGATTTGAATTGCATTAAATGAACCACGCAACAAAAAATCTGTAAGAGACTAACTGTTGCCGTGGTTTTTTCCGGTCATTTGGGAATGTTTATGTACGTTGTCGAAGTCGTGGGAATCACTCTATCTCACTTCCTTAATCCGCAAATTCTTAAACTTTAAATATGAGCCGTGGCCAAGAAAACCAATATGGCCACTTTTGTTCAACAGGCCGGGATGTGCTTTGTGATCGGCCGTTTCCGTATTGTTTTTGCTGGCCTGCGCAATATCTCCGTCAAGAATTACTTTATCGTTCAATGTAATGGTGATGCGGTTGCCGATGGCCTTTACTTCTTGCTTATTCCACTCGCCAACGGGTTTCAGGTAGCCGCGCAACGAAGGAATGATACCATAAACAGAACCGTGATATTGATAAGGTTTCAGGTCTTTATAAATTTCTGCTTCGTTGTCGAGTATCTGTAATTCCATACCCACGTAAGCGGCATCGCCTTCAATAGGCGTGCGGATGCCTAGGCCGTTGTTGGCGCCGGGTGTTAACTGAAACTCAAAGCGCATGATAAAATCGCTGTACTCTTTTTCGGTGTAAATATTTCGGCTAGGCCCCTTCGCTGCCTGTTGTGAAGGATCGGAAATGATCATCCCGTTCTCAGCATAATAGTTGGTTTTATTGCCTACCCAACCATCAAGGTTCACGCCGTTGAACATCGGCACAAAACCTTCGGCCTTTTCCTGAGCGCTGAGTTCGTAAGGTTTAGCGCGTGGTAATTCTTTAACATACACATCGCGAAACTCAAGCCTTGTGCCGTGCGCCTGCAGCTCAATCGCTTCTTTATCAAAAATCGGAATATTGCGGTCCCAATAATTTTCCAGCACCACATTATTTGTAACCAGTTTGCCGTTTAAATACACGGTTACTTTATCGCCTACCATTCTTATAAGGAAAGTGTTCCATTCACCAATCGGGTTATCTGCCACCATTAAAGGAGTGCTGCGGTTTACTTTGTTATTGTACAAGCCGCCAGAACCCACTTGTGCGCCATCCTTCACGCGCGAGGTGTCCCATGTTTGAACCTGCGGGGAACCTCTCAGGTACACGCCGCCATCACCTTTAGGTTCCATACGCCAGTCAACTACCATTTCAAAATCTTCGTACATTTTGTCTGATACAAGATTGTTGTAACCCTTACCTTCAAATACCAATACCCCGTTTTCAACTTTCCAGTCTTTGCGCATTTGGGCATCTGCTTCTTTTTGTTTGGATGCTAATTCGGCCGCGGTCATTTTTGCGCGTTTGACCGGATTTTCTACCAGGCCTTTCCATCCCGACAAATTCTTTCCGTTGAACATCGGCACAAATCCTTGTTCTTTCGGTAGTGCAGCCAAATGCCGTATCAGCGCCTGTTTCAAGTAATCTGATTCTGTGTCTTTGTTCAGTTCGATGGCTTTGTTGGCAATCGCTTCCACGTTTTTGCCGTACAATTCTTTATGGTCTAATACAATATTGATCACCGCCTGAACAGCGTTCTGCTGCAATGGCGCATCATCAAAATATTTTGAAACGAATAACAACGATTGAAGTGTGCTGTTTTCAGAAATGCCGCTCAGAATATTTTTCTTTTGGTCTAATGTTGAAGCAAGCGCCATTGCATTGCGAAACATCAGCACTTTTTGATCGGTTGTATTTTTCGATTTATTGATGCCGACGATAAAACTATTGAGTACTGTGTTTTTGGTTTCGCCTGAACTTGTTTTCGCGATCGTATACACTGCGTCCAAAGCCGCATCATCTTTCCAGGCCGACAACGCTTTCAGGGCCGCTTCTTTTTGTTTAGCATCGCCATTTCTATATTCGCTTAATACAATATCCAATGCTTCTTTGCCGCCCACATCCGAAAGAACGCTGTAATACAGGTGTTGATTGTTGCCCGAGTTCTGCATTAACTTCTGCGTGGCCGTAATCTGCGCTGCTTTTGAAGGTTCAAGTAAAACTGTGTTGGTAATGGCATTTTGGTAAGCTCTGGTTAAAGCGGCATCAGTTGATTTGTTTAATAATTTAGCAATTCTTTCCGCGTCATCTTTTGTTGCAACATCGGCCAACGCCTTAGCTGCCGCAAGCCTTACAGATGGGTCACTGCTTTCTGTCTCGGGAAAAACAAGATGGTTATATTGAGCAGCCCTGCGTTTTGCGAGGATATCCAGCAACGCTACTTTTGATTGGGGAAATGCATTGGGCAAAGCTTTTGCCACATGGTCAATAACGTTGTTACCGGCAATCGTTAATAAAGCGCTTTTTGCTTTTTCTAATTCTTTAGAAGCAGGGGAGGAGCTGCTTTTACCCGGTTCTGTGTTTCCGTTATTTTCAATTACACGAATTAGTGGAACGATAGCATCTTCTTTACCTGCTTTGGCAACTGCATCAATAGCTGTAAGCCGCACGTTTAAATCATCAGAATTGAGTAAAGAAGTTAAAATAGGTAAAGCGGATTTATCTTCTTTATCTGCTAATAAATTGATTAACTGAATTTGAACCAATGGGTCTTTTGTATTTTTTAAAATCGCCTGTACTTCTGTTGAAGCCGCCGGGGTATAACCACGCCTAAGTAAATCAATCGCGGTGCCGCGGAACTTGGTATCATCGGAACGCAGTGCTGCAAAAATTTCAGGAGACGCGTTGGAGGCTGATTTTGACAACATGCTCAAAGCCGCACTTTTAACCTGGCCTGAAACTGTATTGTTGCCCAGGAGTTTTCTCGCCGCATTTTCAACAAAAGATTTATTGCCTTTTTCCAACTGCCGTTGCATAAAAACAAGATAAGAACCTGTCGCGTCTGCTGCATCAAATTTATAGTTCGCCTTTTGTGCCGCGTTTTCTAAAACCGTTGTTGCAGAAGCATCGGCAATATTGGCCAGCGAACGCAGCAATGTTTTTTTCAGATTGGTATCAGTTGCTTTTGGCCATAATTGTAGCAGTCTTTTTGCGGCCCGTCCGTAACGATGGTCTCCCAGCGCTTTGATGAGCGTAAGCTGCTGATTGCCTTTTGCGGTAGATAAGGCATACATTAAAGCGTTATTGGCGTTGCCTGAGTTCACCCTTGATAAAACCCTTGTTGCGGGGTCTGCAAGCCGCAGATTTTGTAAATATTTTCTAACAGTAGGTACCACTTCATCGCCGGCAACATATTGCAATTCCTGCAATAAAAAATCCCTCACTTCGTCATCTTTTGCAGTTGCGAGCGCATTTGCTATCGCCTCAGAAGTGGATCTTCTTAATTTTTCATCGTTGCTTTTGCCAACGTATTTTGAAATACCGCTAATGGCGTAACGCATTACAGCGTCGTTGCCTTTGCCCGGGGATACGAGTTTTGATGTAATGTTTTTAATGCCAGGCTCGCCCAGTAACGCAAGCTCACGGTATGTTTCGTTAAGCGACGCAGTGTTTTGTGGCGGAACCTGCATCAGCAGATCAGCCACCTTGGTTGTCACAGTTCTTAGGTCGGTTTTTTGCTGGGCGAAAACCATTGAGGGTAATAAGAACAGCGCGAGTAAAATTGTATTGAATTGTTTCATGTTTGTTATTAATCAGTTTATTTTTTTTGTCAGCCCATTGCTACTATCGGCTTTACTTGTGTCACTCTCTTGTGCTGCGGAATATTTATCGGCAGCTCATGTACGTCTGTTTTGAAATGTGAAACATCTCCATTCGATTATCGGGGAGGAAAATATCGTAAGCCGGTAATATATAACTAAATGTTCCACGGTGCGCGCATGGGTTGATGAATAAGGTCGTTTGCAGCGCCATCGTTTATAAATTGCATTTTAACAGGGTCGAATTCGAGCG
>MKRO01000160.1:6326-6521 GCA_001896965.1 Sphingobacteriales bacterium 41-5
CGCATCGGGATGTTGCTGTGGCGCATCTACGTCAATGCGTACAGGGCTTTCATTGTCCTTGCCTAAAAAATATTGAACGGGGTCAAGATAATGTTGTCCCATATCGCCGAGGCCGCCGCCATCATAATCCCAATAACCACGAAAAGTGCTGTGCACACGGTGCGGGTTGTAAGGCTTAAAAGGCGCCGGGCCGAG
>MKRO01000161.1:0-5983 GCA_001896965.1 Sphingobacteriales bacterium 41-5
AAAAAATCAATTTACGGTATATCGGTGACTCACTCATCGGTATTTCAATTGATGAAGCTACGATAGTGGAAGATTTATTTGACCTGATTAATTGTTTTGAAAACGATACAGACCCGGTATCTTTTGAAATTGACGCTGAAGAAGAATTATACGCGCTGCCTCAAAACCTGCTGCGCACATCAAAATACTTAACACACGAAGTTTTTAACTCGCATCATAGTGAAAGCCAGATGATGCGTTATATCAAATTCCTTGAAAATAAAGACCTTTCTTTAAATACCTCAATGATTTCTCTGGGAAGTTGTACGATGAAATTGAACGCGGCTACTGAAATGATCCCGCTTAGTTGGAACCATTGGGCAAGCATTCATCCTTTTGCCCCTGCAGATCAGGCACTGGGTTACGCACAACTTATAAAAGAACTGGGCGATTATTTGTGCAAGATCACGGCTCTTGACGCTTGCAGCCTGCAACCCAACAGCGGTGCGCAGGGCGAATATGCCGGACTGTTAACCATCAGGGCTTACCACAAAGCAAAGGGAAACCCGCATCGGGATGTTATGCTGATACCGATTTCAGCGCACGGCACAAACCCCGCCAGCGCGGTGATGGCAGGCATGAAAGTGGTTGTGGTAAAGGCGTTGGAGAACGGTTACATTGATGTGGAAGACTTAAAAACAAAGGCTGAACAACATAGGCAAAATCTTGCCGGCATCATGATTACCTATCCCAGCACTTATGGTGTTTATGAAGAAACGGTGAACGAGATCAATCAAATTATTCACGACAACGGCGGCCAGGTTTATATGGACGGTGCCAATATGAACGCGCAGGTAGGGCTTACTGCGCCGGGTTTGATCGGTGCCGATGTTTGTCACCTGAACCTGCATAAAACATTTGCAATCCCGCACGGCGGGGGCGGCCCGGGTGTTGGGCCTATTTGTGTGAAAGAGCATTTGGCAAAATTTTTACCGGGTCATGTGGCCCATCCCGATCTTCCCGAAGGGAAGGCCATGCGTGCGCAAAACCGGGTATCGGGCGTTGGCGAAGCTCCTCTTTCGGAGGAGTTTGGGGAGGCCGCTGGAGCCGTGTCCGCGGCTCCTTACGGTTCTGCCTCCATCCTCCTTGTTTCCTATGCGTACATCAGGATGCTTGGTAAAACAGGTTTAAAACGCGCAACAGAATACGCGATCCTGAATGCAAACTATATGCGCGCAAGGCTTGCAAAGCATTTCGATATTTTATATACAAACGACAATGGATTGTGTGCTCATGAATTTATTGTTGATCTTCGTCCGTTTAAAAAAACAGCGCAGATTGAAGCCGAAGATGTGGCTAAAAGGCTTATGGACTACGGCTTTCACGCTCCTACTATGAGTTTTCCTGTTGCCGGAACCATTATGATTGAGCCAACTGAAAGCGAAGACAAAGCAGAAATGGACCGTTTCTGCGATGCGCTCATCAGCATCCGCGAAGAAATAAAAGCGATCGAAGAAGGAACAAGCGATGCGAAGGATAATCTCCTTAAAAATGCGCCGCACACACAATTGATGGTAATGGCTGACGAATGGAATCATGCTTATACAAGGCAGCAGGCTGCGTACCCGCTGCATTATGTAACCATCAACAAGTTCTGGCCTTCGGTGGCAAGGGTTAACAATACGGTTGGTGACAGAAACCTCATTTGTACCTGCGAACCAACTGAAGCCTACGCTGAGGCTTAGTTATATTTTTTGAAAAGGATGAGGCGCAAATATCATCGTTGTTGCCCAGCCCCTTTACCGGGCAGGGCTGGTTGACAGTGATAAAATTTTACATTTTATATTCTACATTTTATATGACCCGCAACCAACTTGTACAACAAATTCAAACAAAAAAATCCTACCTCTGCGTAGGCCTGGATACCGACATTACCAAAATCCCTCAACATCTTTTAGAAGAACAGGATCCTACCTTCGCATTTAATAAAGCCATTATTGATGCCACAAAAGATTATTGTGTTTCATACAAAATCAATACGGCCTTTTATGAAGCTCAGGGCGTGAAAGGCTGGCAGGCGTTGGAAAAAACAGTGGATTACATTGGCGATAATCATTTTAAAATTGCTGATGCCAAACGCGGCGATATCGGCAATACCTCCGATCAGTATGCCAAAGCATTTTTTGAAACGCTTCCTTTTGACGCGGTGACGGTTGCTCCCTATATGGGCAGCGACAGCGTTCAGCCCTTTTTAAAATACGATGGAAAATGGGCGATTGTATTGGGGCTTACCTCCAATAAAGGCTCGGCCGATTTTGAATTACAGCAATGCGGCGAAGAACTTCTGTTTGAAAAGGTTTTAAGTACTGTTGCTACTTGGGGAACGGGCGAAAATACAATGTTTGTGGTAGGTGCCACACAGGCAGATTCGTTTACAAAGATTCGTGAGATTATCCCAAACCATTTCCTGTTAGTTCCCGGCGTGGGAGCGCAGGGCGGTAGTTTAAAAGATATTTCAGAAAAAGCCATGACAAAAGATTGCGGCATTTTGGTAAACGTGAGCCGCGATATCATATATGCATCAAACGGCGAAGATTTTGCTGAAAAGGCCGGTGAGAAGTGTATGTTTTACCAGGCAAAGATGGCTGCTTGTAAACTTTTTAATCCACAAAGTTTCAACGGTCAGAAAGGTTGAGAAACTAAAATCTTTCGGCTCTTTAACTGCAAATACCATTGAAACATGTTGGTGATGCAAATTCTACAGTAATGGTGAGCGATGCCCACAAGAAAAAACGGCCAGGCGACACAAATCGAGGCATGTTTTAACGCTGGCTACAAGCGATAAAATACTTAGTTTTGAGCCATGCAGGATACCATCGATAAAGAAATTCTCGACTACCTTAACGAACTGTTTCCCGGATTCAATTACGAGTTGAAGAATTTCCTGGCTCAGATCAGCGACTTAAAAGAAATCAAAAAAAGTGAAACCCTAATGCACGCAGGCCAATACCTGAAGCACACGGCTTTAGTAGTAAAAGGCCGCCTAAAATTATACCGCGAAAGTGAATTCGGCGATGAAGCTTTTATGTATTACCTCGAGTCCGGCAATGCCGGCGCACTTTCTATGCTTTGCGCATCAAGGCAAAAAACGAGCGAGGTCACGGCCAAAGCCATTGAAGACAGTACCGTGATTATGATACCGATTCAGCACACTGATGAACTGATGAAACACCATCAGGACTGGTACAACTTTGTCATCGAAACTTATCGTTCACGTTTTGAAGAACTGCTTGAAGTTTTTGATAATGTTGTTTTTAAAAACATGGATGAACGGCTGGAAATTTATTTAACTAACCAGTTCAACAGCCTTGGTACAAACCGTATTGAGCTTACCCATCAGGATATTGCCAATGACCTCAATACTTCCCGCGAAGTAATTTCAAGACTATTGAAAAAACTTGAGCAACGCGGCGATATATCACTAAATAGAAAATATATTGAAAAGTCAAAATGAGTAATCGCGTAACTTTTGTTACCAAAACTCAAGACATGTTTAATGAAATTGCGGGCTTACCTAAACAAAAATTATGCAACCAGAAAAAGAGAATAAGAAAATATTTACGGCCTCAAATGCAACCACTGCTATTCTTTTGATTTTTATTGCGAGCATGTTCATATTCCCCAATTTCAAAGCCACTATTTTACAGGGATTAATGAAAGTGGGGCTTTTTCAACCGGGCGTACCCTCAAAACATGAAACCTCAGCAACAGAGCCAAGCTGGGATATAATATGTGCAAATTCAAAATCTGAAATCGTTGATGGCAACAGCCTGAAAGGCAAAGTTGTTTTCATTAATTTTTGGGCAACCTGGTGCCCTCCCTGTATTGCAGAAATGCCTTCGATAAATGAATTATACAATACCTATAAAAATAATCCTGATATTATATTTTTAATGGTGGATGCCGATAACGATCTTCTAAAGTCCGAAGGATTCATGAATAAAAAATCGTACAACTTACCTGTATATACATCGCAAAGCCCAATCCCAACTGAGTGGTATGAAGGTAGCTTACCTCCAACAATTGTACTTGACAAAAAGAGCAATATCGTTTTTCAGGAAACAGGTGCTGCTGATTATACCAGTAAAAAATTCAAAACTTTTATTGAAGATTTGTTAAAAAACTAACCATCCGAAAAAAAATCCATTAACGTGATAATAATCACACAAACAGAATTCGTGTTCCGCTATATTCGCAAACAAATCTATTTTCACCCATGCGGAATATATTACTAAGCAATTGGAATTTTCTCAGGATCACAAGGTTAGTTTTAGGAGTCATTTTGATTGTTCAAGCCTTACAGCAGCAGTTTTGGGCTGCAGGTTTGTTAGGAGGTTTACTCCTCTTTCAGGCAATTACAAATACCGGTTGTTGCGGATCGGCAGGTTGTGCAGTACGCCCGTCTGACAATCGTAAGAAAGGCGGCAACTTAGATTCGGTTGAATATGACGAAGTGAAATAAAAACTATTTTTTTATGCTTGATTTTGTAAAGTGCGGTTTCTGCCGCACTTTCTTTTTCAGGATACTTATCATTTTCTATTGTAACAAAAATCACTTTTTAAAACGTTCCACTGCACTTGCTTTGCATAATAAATTTAAATGAATGAAATACCTGATTGTTGGAGGAGTAGCAGGCGGAGCAAGTACTGCAGCAAGATTGAGAAGAATGGATGAACACGTCGAGATCATTATGTTTGAAAAAGGAGCTTATGTTTCTTATGCCAACTGCGGCCTGCCATATTACATCGGCGACGTAATAAAAGAGCGCAATAAACTTTTTGTTCAAACCGCTATGGGTTTTAAAGAGCGTTTTAATATTGATGCAAGAACCAATACTGAAGTTAGTAGCATTAACAGAGTTAATAAATTTGTGATTGCAAAAAATTTATTAACGGGTGAAGTATATGAGGAAAGTTATGATAAGCTTGTGCTTTCTCCAGGTGCGGAACCCATCCGGCCGCCACTTCCCGGAATAGAATTGCCGGGGATTTTTACGTTAAGAAATGTTCCTGATACCGACAAGATAAAAGCGTTTGCAAACAATCGTGCAGGAGGAAAGGCTGTAGTAATTGGCGGTGGATTTATTGGCCTCGAAATGGCTGAAAACCTGCACCAGCTGGGTATGAGAGTAACGATTGTTGAAATGGCTAACCAGGTAATGGCTCCGGTTGATTTTCCAATTGCTGCAATCGTTCAGCAACACATCCGATCGAAAGGCGTTGAACTTTTGTTAAATACTGCTGTAAGTGGCTTTGAACAAAACGAAGATGGACTGATCGTGAATTTTAACGATGGAAGTAACACTTACGCAGATTTGGTTATTCTTTCAATTGGTGTGAAACCTGACACGAAACTTGCTATAAACGCAGGCCTTGAAATTGGAAAATCAAAAGCCATTTGGGTGAATGAATATTTGCAAACATCCGATCCTGATATTTATGCGGAAGGTGACGCTATTGAATTTGAAAATCCGATCATTAATCGTCCGCTCAATACTTACCTTGCGGGGCCTGCCAATAAGCAAGGCAGGATCTGTGCTGATAATATTGTGCTTGGTAATAAACATAGCTACAAGGGCGCGATTAATACAGCTATCGTCAAGGTTTTTGATCTTACTGTTGGAACAACAGGCATGGCTTCAAAGTTTTTGAAACATTTTGATATCCCTCATCTTGTATCAACAACAAAATCCGCATCACACGCCGGTTACTATCCAAACGCTAATCAGATGACGATGCAAATAACATTCTCTCCAACTGACGGAAAACTGCTTGGGGCGCAGGTTACAGGAATTGATGGTGTGGACAAAAGGATCGACGTATTAGCTACTATTATTCAAAAAGGAGGCACCATTTACGATCTTACAGAAATAGAACATGCTTACGCCCCCCCCTATTCATCTGCTAAAGATCCGGTGAACATGGCAGGATTTGTTGCAGAAAA
>MKRO01000161.1:6055-6534 GCA_001896965.1 Sphingobacteriales bacterium 41-5
GGAACAGTGATTCAATGTTAATTGACGTTCGCACCGCACAAGAACATCTCACCAAAACGATTCCCGGCGCGATAAACATACCGGTAGATGAACTGAGAGAGCGATTACAGGAAATACCAAAAGAAAAAACACTCTATGTCTTCTGCGAAATTGGATTAAGAGGATATTTGGCTCAACGAATTTTAAGGCAACACGGGTATAGCGAAGTTTATAATCTTTCCGGCGGCTTTGCGCTATGGAATGTGGCTACTATGGAAACCGAATTGGGGAAAAAACTCGAACATCTGGCAAATTAGCTCTGCAAGAAAATAAATCCTAAAAGTTTAATAAACCAAAATGCAGACATTATACGAAATCGTAAATAGCAAAATAAAGACTCTGATTGATGTAAGATCAGTTCAGGAATATAACGTGGAAAATATTTCGGGTGCAGTGAATATTCCTTTGCAGGAAATAAAAGATCATATTGATGAGATCGC
>MKRO01000161.1:6600-9182 GCA_001896965.1 Sphingobacteriales bacterium 41-5
CAACAGGCCGGCATCGATGAAGTATATAACGGTGGAGGGATAGGTAATATGCAAATTTTAATGATGTAGATTTGCAATACACAACGCAATGATGATGAAATCGCGTTGAACGGGTTTTGCTTATCTTAACGCTGAACGTAAGGCGTAGCCGGAAGTATCAGGTTCATATTACATCATGCAAACAATATAGATATGAAAAAAATCTTCACTCTTTTTATCATTATCACCATATCTTTTATTTTAACAAGATGCTGCAGTACAGAAAATAAAACGGTTAACCAGCAAACAGCATCGACGTACCTATCAGACACTGTTGTTTACAATAAATACCTGCAACAAGGCAGTGAATGCGCCATGCAAACCGGCACTGTGCTAATTAAAAATGTTTCGAATGCAATTGCAGCAAAAGGATCTGAATATGCTATTGGCTTTTGCAGCACAAAGGCGATTCATCTAACTGATAGTATGGCGAACGCGCAACATACAACTATTAAAAGGGTAACCGATAAACCGAGAAATCCGTACAACAAAGCAAATGAGGACGAATTGAAATATATTCAGCAATTGAAAAATCTGGTCACTTCCGGCGAAAAACCAAAACCCCGATTACAGGAAACTAATGAAAAAATTGTTGGCTACTACCCTATTATTACAACCGATATGTGCATGCAGTGCTATGGCGATAAATCTGCCATTGAAGCAAAAACGCTTGCAAAGTTGACACAACTGTATCCGGCAGATTCGGCTACCGGCTATAAATCAAATCAATTACGTGGTTTGTGGGTAGTGGAAATGATGAAGAACTGAAGGGCATGATGCCTCATCTTTAACATATAAATGCCTGTGATCTCAAAGTTAATACGTATCTTCGCCAAGTTATTTTTTGAGTTTCTGCTCTTATTGTAAGCGAATTTTTCTTTCTGTTCTACAACTTTTTGCCTTTTCTCAAATTTTTACTCATTTATCAAATTTAATAAGATGAACATTTATGTGTCCAATCTGGCCTTCACCGTTAGCAATGAAGACCTCAATGAATTATTCGCAACGTATGGTACCGTAGACACGGCAAGGATCGTTACAGACAAATTTACTAAGCAAAGCCGTGGATTTGGTTTTGTTGAAATGCCTGATGAAGACTCAGCATTGAAAGCAATGAAAGAACTTGATGGTACCATGCAGGGTGGCCGTTCAATCAAAGTAACTGAAGCCCGTCCCAGAGCCGAAAAGCAGGGTTATTCTAATCGTTGGTAAAATTCACAAAGCCGGTTCAGTAAATCAATAACTAAAATATTTCAGATAAATGGATATAACGTCGATTGAAAAATTTCTGGATTTAAAAACAAAAAAATCCAAATTAGTCATTGTTCATTTTAATGACAGATCTACTGTAACCGGTATTTTTATTGTAACAAATGATCACGAACACCTAAAGTCTAAGAACTTCTGGCGTATGGTCAACATTAAAAACATTCAAACCTGGGAAAAGACCAAAAATATTGAACTATCGCGTTTATTTAACGGAGCCACATTCAGCCGCTTAACTGATGGCGTTCAATAACTCATTCCTCCATCAATAATTAATTAAAAACTAAAAAAATACATGGCAGACAGTTGGAATAAGAAAGACAGAGAACAGAGGAAAAGAAACGCAAAAAAACAAAAAGCTGAAAAAAAACTTGAAAGAAAAGAAAATACTTCAAAGGGCAAAAGCCTTGACGATATGATTGCTTATGTTGACGAGAATGGAAATCTTTCATCAACTCCACCTGACCCCAAAGCCAGAAACACAGACAATATTCCACCCGTTGTGGCAAACAGCAATGAATTAAACCCGGAGAATAACCAAAGGCAGGGCATCATTACTTTTTTTGATGCCACTAAAGGTTACGGTTTTATCAGAGATACCAAAACGCAGGAAAGCATTTTTGTTCACATTAATTCTTCCAACGTACAATTAGAAAACAACCTTCGCGTAACTTTTGAAGTTGAAAAAGGCCCGAAAGGATTGGCAGCAATAAATGTCTCCTCAGGCAATTAGCATTACGGAACCGTGAATCTTAGGGGCTTTACTGATCAAAATCGTAAACTCATTTTTGATACATTTCCCATCAACCGAAGGCCCTCTTCACATCCTTTAAAATATTTTCAATTGTTTTTGCAACCGCTTCACCCGAGCCCTTATACAAGAGAGGAGCATTATTTTACCGTTGCAGCTTGCAACCATTTTGGTTTTTGTTTCAGTATCTTTTTATAAACATCGCAACCGGGGCTGTGGCTACCGGGGAGATACCCGATGCTCATTAAAAACTCGTTTACGATTTCACCTCCGGTAAACCTGAAAGTTTTTTTAAAGAGTTTTGTCCATTCCTCTTTTGTTTTGGGGTGATGGCATTCTAACCAAATTGCAAATGAACCATGCTCTTTTTGTATAGCCCTGATCGTTTTTGCATTTTCAATAGCCGCACTAATCTTAAGCCTGTTTCGGATTATACCCGCATCCTGCATCAGTTTATCAAACTTCTTCTGATCATAACGGCTTACCTTTTCAATATTGAAATTGTCGTAAGCCTTAAAAAAGCGAG
>MKRO01000161.1:9202-9538 GCA_001896965.1 Sphingobacteriales bacterium 41-5
ATTGTCTTTTTAGGCAGACACTCGGCGCATCGCTCTACACAAGTGGTTCGCCTTTTTATTGATTGCGCTCAAGTATATTTTTGGTGTTCCTTTCCATTGAAATTATTTTTTACTTTTGAGGTTCACCAAAATAATAAACATGCGATTTTTATTGCCGCTTCTTTTAATGATATTTCTTTTAGCATGCTCAAAAAAGGATTCAGCCATTCAGCCTTCAGCCCCGCAACTATCTTCAATATCCTTAAACTGTTTGTCAGCAGGTATAAAAATTGGTGATAATCATCAGATGAGCGTTACTACTGCGCCGTCGAACTTTGATATTAACGGAAAAATTTC
>MKRO01000162.1:0-418 GCA_001896965.1 Sphingobacteriales bacterium 41-5
TACCAATAAAATAACCATTTACACGCGCAGCGGCGCTGAGTTAGGGTTTGAGGCTAAGCATAAAGCAGAAGTTGCATCGGATATTATTGATACGGTTTTAAAATATACAAAACTTGAATCGGTTTAATTTTTTACAAATCATTTTTTTTGCGTCAGCTTTGATGTTTGCCAACTCCTGCGGTGATGGCAAACCGAGAGGCGTAGTATCACAGGAAAAGATGCAGGCTGTTATTTGGGACTTAGCTTTAGCAGGCGAATACGTAAATGGTTACGTGTACTATCAAAACCCTGCTCAAAACCGCGCTGCGTTAAATAATGATTTGCTGAAAGAAATTTATCGCGTTCATAACATTAGCAAAAAAGAATTTGATAAAAGCCTTGATTACTATAAAAAGAACCCAAAGCTTTTAATGCAATA
>MKRO01000162.1:579-6549 GCA_001896965.1 Sphingobacteriales bacterium 41-5
ACTGCACACCGCGCCATACGGGAACTATAAACTTGAAAAGATTGCAGCAAATAAATTATAACGGAAAACTATTCGATGATGATGCTCCCATTTTTACAGCGGCCAACAGGGGCTACCGTTATGGCGATGGTTTTTTTGAAACGATGCGCGTGGTTAACAATAAATTCCCGTTGAAGCATTTGCACGTACAAAGAATCGAAAGAAGCATCGCAACCTTAAAATACATTTTTCCAAAAACGACGATAGAAAATATTTTTCAGCAGGCAATTGAACTTTGCCACATCAACAATTGTAAAAAAAGTGCGAGGGCCAGGTTATCTTTTTTTAACGGCAACGGCAATGTTTTTGACGGTAACACACCGATGGAATATTTAATTGAAACGTCTCCCCTTTCTGAAAAACTCAACAACCTGAAAGAGGAGGGCTTAACGATTGGAATATGTAATGATGTTAAAAAAACCTGCGATGCTTACGCTAATCTAAAATCAGCCAATTACCTTTTTAGCCGCGTGGGCGTTGACTTTGCTAAAATAAACAACTGGGAAGATGCGCTTATAACCAACCATCAGGGCAATATTTGCGAATCAACCATCGCTAATATTTTTTGGGTTGCGGATGGTAACATCTTTACTCCTCCGCTTTCTGAAGGATGTGTGCAGGGTGTGATGCGTGAGTACCTGTTGAGCAAAATTTCGGTTACTGAAAAAAAATGCAGCCGCGAGAACCTGCTTCACGCAGATGAAATATTTTTAACTAACGCCACGAGTGGTATACGGTGGATTCAACACCTGGAAGGAAAACAATATTCAAATAATACGGTAGAAAAAATTTATACTGATTTCATTACACCACTTTGGGCTTCATAAACTTTTTGTAATGTTTCTACAGCCGCTAACCCTTTCTCGCCTAAATCAAGACTAAAACTATTTACGTACAGGTCAATGTGCTGGCGCATTACATCGGGGCTCATTGCCTGAGCATGGCATTTTACATAATCTGAAATTTCAGGATAATGATCAAACGCATAGCGGAGGCTTTTGTGAATTAAACTGTTCACCTTATCATAAATATCGTAGCCTAATTGTTTTTTGATCACGATTCCACCTAACGGAATAGGCGCGTTGAGCTTTTCCTCCCAGTGTTCGCCAAGGTCCTTCACCTTAACTAATCCTTTGCTCTGGTAAGTAAACCGGTTCTCGTGAATGATCACGCCGAGTTCAGCTTCTTTATTGACAAGCAAATCTTCTATTTCATGAAATACAACAAATCTTTTATTTCCTGCATCAGGATAAGCAAAGCTAAAAAGCAGGTTTGCTGTGGTGTTTTTGCCTGGTAATAAAATAGTGGCCGCGTTCACATCTTCAACAGAAAATACTTTATCATTTCCCGAAATCAATAACGGCCCAACTCCGTTCCCCAACGCGCTGCCGGATAGTAGTAAATTATAAGTTTCAATTGTTTTAAAATACGCGGGAAAACTAAGCTTTGTAATATCAAGCTTTCCCTGTAACGCCCATTGGTTAAGGGTTTCAACATCTTCCAATACGAGTTCAAATTCAAAACCATCAGTATCAATTTTACCATTCACCAGTGCATCAAAAATAAAAGTATCATTCGGGCACGGAGAAAATCCTAAAGTTAACCTCATGCTTCGTTGGTTATTTTATGAATCAATTTTAAAACTTCGTTATTCAAATTAGTTATGGCCGGTTGTATATTCCACTTTTTCTTGTCTCGCACACCAACATAATTTGATATGCTTCTCATTTGCAGGAAAGGAATTTTTTCCTTCAAAGCGGTGTAATGAAAAGCTGCGCCTTCCATTGACTCGATCGCCACCTCCAGTTCCTTTTTATAATAACTAATATCAGCCTTTGCAGTTGTTATTTCGTTTACTGACACCGCGTGAACAACAGGGCGCCCCGAAATTTTCACCAGCTTTTTATTGGGGTTCAATAACCTGCCGTTTTTGAAAGGGCTTTTACCCGCAGACTCTAAGTTCAGATCAAAAATAGTTTTGCGCTTCTTGTTCTCTATCACACCCAAATCGCCAAAAAGATCGCTTGCTGCAATTACAACATCACCCAACTGAATTTGTTGATCAAAACTCCCGGCAATTCCGGCCTGTAACATAAAATCCGGCTTGTATTTTTCAATTGCTTTCAAAATTGCGTAAGCCGTTGCCACACTGCCAATCCCCGTTATCACAACCTGCCAGTCATCATTTCCTTTCAACGCTTTGAAGCAAGGCTCAATTTCAAATTTTGTAGCAGCAATTAATAATCCATTCATAAAACGTCAATTGGAGCAAAGGTCGGCAATAAAATATTAACTTTGCCGCCTGTTAATCAAGCAATGATTTATCTTACAAGAATTGAACATTTTAATGCGGCTCACAAGTTGTTTAATCCTGACTGGGATTTTCAAAAGAACGAAGAAGTTTTTGGAAAATGCGCCAACGACAATTGGCATGGCCACAATTATGAGTTGTATGTAACCGTAAAAGGCGAACCCAATCCTGATACCGGCTTTGTGTTTGACGTGAAAAAATTGGGCGAGATCATTCGTGATCAGGTTTTGGAAAAGATCGATCACCGTAACCTCAATGTTGACGTGGATTTTATGAAAGGGTTGATGTGCAGCACTGAAAACCTGGCTATCGGCATCTGGAATGAACTGAAAAAATACCTGCCGCAGGAAGTGGTGCTTCACTGCATTAAGTTATACGAAACACCGAAGATCTATGTTGAATATTTCGGTTAAACATTGAGACATAAACAGCAAACATTCAAACCTCAAAACGTTTAATGAAAGTATCAGTATTCAGAAAAGAAAATTTTAACGCGGCGCACAGGTTGTACAATCCCGCCTGGAGCGATGACGTGAACAATGATGTATTTGGCAAATGCGCGTTACCAAATTATCACGGGCATAATTATGAATTGCAGGTGAAAGTTACGGGGGAAATTGATGAAGCAACCGGTTACGTGATGGATATGAAAGTGCTGAGCGAATTAATTCAACAATTTATAATTGAACGTTTCGATCATAAAAACCTGAACCTCGACACCGAAGAATTTAAAACGCTCAATCCAACGGCCGAAAACATTGCAGTGGTGATTTATAATTTACTAAGGCCTCAAATTGATAAAAAAGTAGAATTGCAAGTAAGGCTTTATGAAACACCAAGAAATTTTGTAGAGTACCCGGTGTAAAAATTTCTAAATAGTTTTTCTTTAATTTACAAACTAAAAAGGAACATAAACATGGCATTTAAAAGGAAAGAAGAATATGATGAGCAGGCTACGCAGAATTTGATGCATCATTATGAAGGTATATTAAACCTCATTGGCGAAGATACTGAACGTGAAGGCTTGATTAAAACACCTGAACGTAAGGCAAAAGCTATTCAATATTTAACGCAGGGCTATAACCTTGATGCGCATGCTATCATTAATTCGGCCAAGTTTCACGAAGAAGTGAGCGAGATGATTATTGTGAAAGATATAGAGCTTTACAGTTTGTGCGAACACCATATTTTACCTTTCTTCGGCAAGGCGCATATCGCTTATATCCCCAACGGCTGGATCACGGGTCTTAGCAAAATTGCAAGGGTGGTTGATGTTTTTTCGCGCAGGCTACAAGTGCAGGAAAGGCTTACCGTGCAAATTATGAACGCGATTAAGGAAACACTTAACCCGCTTGGTGTTGCAGTGGTTATTGAAGCCAAGCACATGTGCATGATGATGCGCGGCGTACAGAAACAAAATTCAATTACCACAACTTCGGCATTTGATGGAGAATTTCAAAAGAATTCAACAAGAAGTGAATTTTTAAAACTGATCAGCGCTGATTTATACTAAGAGGTTCCTGATCTATGCAAAAAATATAACTTAATCACTCAACATACAAACAACTAAAATGAAACAGGCTTATGTATTCCCCGGTCAGGGCTCACAGTTTAGCGGAATGGGAAAAGAGCATTATGAAAATAGTGCCTTCTCTAAAAAATTATTTGAACAGGCAAACGAAATATTGGGTTTTCGCTTGTCTGACATTATGTTTTCGGGAACCGATGAAGAACTGAAACAAACAAAAGTGACGCAACCCGCAGTTTTTCTGCACTCGATAGCAGCTTTTAAAACGATCGAAAACCCAAAACCCGATATGGTTGCCGGCCACTCACTTGGTGAGTTTACGGCGCTGGTGGCTAATAACACACTCACTTTCGAGGATGCGCTGAAACTCGTTGCTGTAAGGGCATTTGCGATGCAAAAAGCCTGTGAGATTACCCCTTCGACTATGGCGGCAGTTTTAAATTTACCCGACGAAAAAGTGGAAGAAATTTGCGCGCAGGTTCAAAATGACACAGGTGAAATTGTGGTACCTGCAAATTATAACTGCCCCGGCCAATTGGTGATTAGCGGCAGCATTAAAGGCATTGAAACCGCTTGCGAAAAGATGAAAGAAGCTGGCGCTAAACGTGCTTTGGTTTTACCCGTTGGCGGTGCTTTTCATTCATCATTAATGGAACCTGCAAGAAAGGAACTTCAGGAAGCGATCGAAACCACAAGCTTTCATCAGCCCATTTGCCCAATCTATCAAAACGCTGTTGCTAAGCCGATAATGGATAAAGAAGAAATCAAGCAAAACCTTATTGCACAATTAACCGCACCCGTACGGTGGACACAAAGTATTCAGGCGATGATTACAAATGGAGCAGCAAAATTTACAGAATGTGGCCCTGGCAAGGTTTTACAGGGATTGATTTTAAAAATAAATAAGGAAGTGGAAGTAAACGGCGTGAGTTGATTTAATGCAACTAATGTATCAACCAGGGCAAACCTCAATTTATAAAAGATACCGCTGGCAAGCAATTGGTTATTCTTTCTAAAAAAGAGTATGATGCTATTATTGATGAACTGGAAGAAGCCGAAGATGTTCGCTTATACGATGATGCTAAAAAGAATGATTCCGGTGAAAGAATTTTATTCACTGATTATTTGAAACAAAGACAAGAAAAATAATGGCCGGCTATATCATTGTCTTATCTAAAAAAGCTGAAAAGCAATTAGACAAATTAGATGATTATACTGCAAACCCTTTACTGGAAGCAATTTCAGGACTATCGAAAAATCCCCGTCCACAAGGCCCCCTAAAATTAAAAGGTAGAAATGGATATCGAATTATTTATAATATTTATGATTCTACACTAATCGTTGATGTGGTGATTGAACGAAAAACGCCTGTTACTTTTAATAATATTGCGCTCACTAAAAAAATTATCCCCTCACTTGAAAAAGCAGTGGGCAAAGAAAATGTGAAAGAAACCAAATGGGTTACCGGCGCAGAGGATTTTGCATACTATGGAAGCAAAGCGCCTACAGTATTCTTGTACTACGGAGGTATGCCCAAAGGCTACGATCCCGCAAAGGCCCCACCTCATCACACACCGGACTTTATGATCTCCGATGCTGCTCTTTACCACGGCGTAAAAGTATTTTGTAATTTAGTATTCGATTATCCAGGACTGAAATAGCCACGTCCTTAATTCCCCAAAATCTCCTCCAACTTCGCCTCTAAATCCTCACCGCGCAGGTCTTTGGCAATAATTTTTCCATCCGGGCCGATTAAAAGGTTACGCGGAATGGCGGTGATCCGGTACTTCATGGCAACCTCGTTTTCCCATCCTTTCAAGTCACTTACCTGTGTCCATTTCAATTCATCCTTTTTAATAGCGGCCAGCCACTTGTCTTTATCTTCATCCAGCGAAACGCCAAATACAGTAAAGTTTTTATTTTTAAACCTGTCAAAGGTTTTCACCAAATTATGGTTTTCCCTGCGGCAGGGGCCACACCAACTTGCCCAAAAATCAACCAGCACGTATTTACCACGAAACTCGGCCAGCGAAACTGCTTTGCCCAAAGTATCAACCTGTGTAAAATCAAGCGCCATACTCCCCACACTTAA
>MKRO01000162.1:6594-6994 GCA_001896965.1 Sphingobacteriales bacterium 41-5
ATGTTGCATCAATGATTGCCTGCTTCAAATGGCCGCCGAAAGCGGAGTTCATAGCTGCAGGCTTCAACGCATCGGCACGTTTTTTAATCAGGCTTACATCTTCAGTAACGCTGATGGTTGACAAAATAGCCATGGCGCTAATTGGCGATGCCGGATATTTTTCAATAAACGCATCTACATCCCTTTGAATCGTATTTACGGTGTTTTCAAATTCCGCTTTTAGGCTGTCATCGCCCGCTCCCATTTGAAGATATTGTGCCAGTGAATTTATTTTTTGAAAGTTAGGAGTAAATGTTTTTTGAAAAGCAGTGAACTGATTCTGTAACTCTGATCCTGTGAATTTCCAGTCATCAATAGGTTGGTTTACCGACCCATCAACTTTTACGGTTTCATTACCCAA
>MKRO01000163.1 GCA_001896965.1 Sphingobacteriales bacterium 41-5
GTTCCAAAACTGCAAAAGATCATAAATCCAATATCGTGGTTGCCGGTGAAATATTTTATGTTTTCCTGCAATTTTAACCTGTTTTCAGCTTCTTCTTTAATTACAGGATCTTTTGTTGCTTTATAGATCAGCCACAGCGAACCGGGGTAAAAACCACTGGTCCACCCTTCGGTTTTTCCGGTTTTAAACAGGTTTTTAGCGGGGTCGTAATTCACGGGCATTTCATAAGTTGGCGTATTCTTCGCTAATATCTTATACTGCTCAGCAGCAAATTTTTCATCATTTTCAATGGCCTTTTTTGAAATTTTACCGGAGGTGCTACAGGAACCCAGTAAAACTGCAATAACAAAACAATAGTTGATTATCTTCATAACTGTATTTTATATATTTCAAATATGCACGGAAAAGTTAGAAAGTTTAACTGACAAGATACACATTATTTACTTAAACGTTTTCGCTGAATACTCGAATTTTATTGATCTATGATATTGTGAAGTAATTTTTAATCACTGATTTTCGCATCATTCTAAAACAAAAAAAATACACATGAAAAAATTATTCTTTTTAGCGCTGACGTTTATGATGATCGGGTCTGGAGTTTTGGCACAAACAACCTGGAAAACAGATCCATTCCACTCATCGGTAAATTTTGTCATCAAGCATTCAGGAATTAGTTTCGTACCGGGCAAGTTTGAAAAGTTTGATGGAACCATGACGGCCTCAAAGGCTGACTTTACCGATGCGCAGATTAATTTTACTGTTGACGTTAACAGTATCAACACTTCAGTTGAACCAAGAGATAACCACCTGCGCAGTGCCGATTTTTTTGAGGTTGCAAAATACCCGCAAATGAAATTTGTAAGTACCTCTTTCAAAAAGAAAAAAGGTACTAATTACGAGTTAAAGGGAAATTTAACGATCAAAGATGTTACAAAGCCTGTTACCTTCCGGGTAGTGTACGGTGGCTCAAGCAAAGACCAAAAAGGTAATGAAAAAATTGGTTTTTGGGCTTTCCTGAATATCAACCGGCTGGATTATAATGTTAATTACGACCCAACGGGGATGGGCGTTGCGAAGGATGTTGACATAAAAATCTATCTACAGTTTGCGAAAGCAAAATAAAATTTACATAAATAATTTTAGGTGATTGAGAGCAGCGTAAATCGCTGCTTTCTTATCTTATATCAATGACAGGTCGTAATTAGTGAATTAACTTTGCGTATCAGATTAAATAAATAAAAGGAGTTAAAATGAGCAAGAAAATTTTACATACGGCAGGTACAAGAGGCGATGCGAATCACGGATGGCTTCATAGTAAACATACTTTTAGCTTTGCAGGCTATCATGATCCTGAGCGTGTACACTTTGGTGCATTGAGGGTTTTAAACGATGATTACGTTGCGCCCGGCAGGGGTTTTGGCACTCACCCGCACGATAATATGGAGATCATCTCCATTCCGTTAGAAGGCGATTTGGAGCACAAGGACAGCATGGGTAACAGTACTGTTATTAAGCAGGGCGATATTCAGGTGATGAGTGCCGGCACCGGAGTTCGTCACAGCGAGTACAACAAGAATAAAGATGAAGCAGTTAAATTTTTACAGATATGGGTAATCCCAAACAAAAGAAATGTGCAGCCCCGTTACGATCAGATCACATTAAATGAGCAGGATCGTAAAAATCGTTTGCAACAAATCGTTTCACCCAACGCTGATGATGAAGGGGTTTGGATTCATCAGGACGCGTGGTTTCACATGACAAAGCTTGATAAAGATTTTACCGTGAACTATCCATTAAAAAAGAAAGGGAACGGCGTTTATGTGTTCGTTTTAAAAGGCGAAGTAACGGTGGACGAAAGCAAATTGGCCGAGCGGGACGGCCTTGGATTAATTGAAAACGAAGAGTTTGAAATCACAGCCCACACTCAGGACGCCGAAGTGTTGCTGATGGAAGTGCCAATGTTCATTGGCTGATTCAAAAAACCTTATTAGGATCTTGCTGAAATTTTTATCCCGAAAGATTTAGGGCATAATACTTGTTATTTGGAAATTCAAATAAATTCTTTATCGATGAGATTATTTTCTATTTTAATATTCGCGTGGCTGCCGATCAGTGTTTTTTCGCAAAAAGGCCTCCGCGCACTTGATCCTGATCTGAAGGATTATAAGTATCCGTTTGAAGTGTCGTTTTTGCCGTTGCATATTCAGGGGCAAACACTTCAAATGGCTTACATGGATATTAAGCCTGCGAAATACAGCGGGAAAAACATTCTGCTATTACATGGAAAAAACTTTAACGGTGCGTATTGGAAATCGACCATTGATGCACTGACAAAAGAAGGTTACCGGGTAGTCGTTCCGGACCAGATAGGATTTGGTAAATCATCAAAACCCAAAAGCTTTCAGTACAGTTTTCATCAGTTGGCTGCAAATACCAAAGCTGTTTTAGACACACTGGGGATTACTAAAATATCGGTATTGGGCCATTCGATGGGAGGAATGCTCGCCACACGGTTTGCATTAATGTATCCCGGCATCACAGAAAAATTAATTTTAGAAAATCCGATCGGGCTGGAAGATTATAAAACGATGGTTCCTTACACGCCGGTAAATGCGGGTTACCAGAATGAATTGAAGGCGAACTATCAGTCTTTGAAAGATTATCAGTTAAAGTTTTACTATGATAACAAGTGGAAACCTGGATACGACGAGTGGTTGAATTTGCTTGCGGGCTGGACGCTTCACCGTGAGTACCCGATTGTCGCATGGAATAACGCTCTTACCAGCGATATGATTTTTACTCAACCCGTGGTATATGAATTTTCAAATTTGAAGGCGCCAACGTTATTAATCATCGGTACCAGAGACCGTACGGCCATCGGCAAAGCACTTGCTGCGCCTGAGGTTCAGCCAACTATGGGTTTGTACAATGAGTTAGGTAAAAAAACACGCGATAAAATTCCCGGGTCTGTTTTGGTTGAACTTGATAATGTTGGGCACATGCCGCATATTGAGGTCTTTGACAGATTCATCGCCCCGTTAAAAAACTTTTTGGCTGAAAGGCCTGTTCAATAACCATTAAACTAATTTAATTATGGAATGGCTTACCAGCCCTGAAATTTGGGCATCTTTTCTCACCCTGGTTGTGATGGAAATTATTTTAGGTATTGATAATATTGTATTCATATCAATATTAACCGGTAAACTGCCACAGCATCAGCAAAAAAAAGGAAGGATGATGGGAATTGGTTTTGCGCTGGTTATACGGGTGATCCTTTTGTTATCGTTAACCTGGGTAATGACTTTAACGAAGCCATTGTTCAATGTTGCGGATTGGTTCGGCATTACTGACCCGGCCTGGCACGAAGGACTTGCTATTTCGGGGCGCGACCTGATCCTGATCATCGGGGGTTTTTTTCTGCTCTATAAAAGTGTACATGAAATTCATGGAAGCCTCGAAGGTTCTCATGAGGAAAGAAATGTAAAGCCACTTTCATTCACGGCAACTATTATTCAAATTGGCATCCTCGATCTGGTGTTTGGGCTCGACTCTGTCATTACTGCCATAGGAATGGCTGAGCACATCGAAGTGATAATTGCCGCTGTTGTAGTTTCTATGATATTTATGGTGGTTGCAGCAAACCCGGTTGGTAATTTTGTGAACAAGCATCCAAGCATAAAAATACTGGCGTTGTCATTCTTATTGCTGATCGGAATTTCGCTCATCGCCGAGGGTATTGAACGGCCGATCTCAAAAAGCAATATTTACTTTGCGATGGGCTTCTCAATTTTTGTTGAATTTCTTATTCTGCGCATGAGCAAGAAGAAGAAGAAAGACAACGATCCCGTCGAGCTGAAGAAAATGATCAACGAATAGCGTGACGACCGGTTTACAATTCTATAAATGCGTTAGGCAATCCTTCACACTGAACGCTTACGAAACCGTTGGTTCCCTTCACACTTATTTGCCCGCGGCCATTAAATGCTTCCACGTACCGAGACCCGCGCGAAGTGCCGAGGTTGTCGAGTATCCGGCCGCTACCGGTATAACCATACCTGAAGTTGTTTTTGGCGTCAAGGCAACGAACACCGTTCTTGTCCACCAACTGCACATACACAGTAGTAGTATCTCCGCTGGTAGATTTTGTAAGTAACATTTTTGCGGGCTTTCCCCATTTTTCAGTCTGGTACTCAAAGCTCATTTCGTCCTCTATGATCGTCTTTCCTTTTTTTGCAATTGCTTTAACATGATAAGTGCCTTTGGTTAAAGGAATGTTCCAGCGCAGTCCCGCGGCCGGAAAATCCTGGCTCTGCCTTTTCTTTTTACCATAGCTTTTACCGTTAACGATCAACTCGGCTTCATCGCAATTTGAAAAAGCCTTTATCATTTTTTCTTCGCCCTCGTTGCCCCAGCGTACCGGCCATGTGTGCCCGTAAATATGCACCATTGGTTTTTGCGCCCAATAAGACTGAAATACATAATAGGTTTCTTTTTTTGTAAGGTCTCTTTCAGTTACGCCTTTCTGGTTCATGTACCGTATAGGATTTTCAGGCCTTGCTGGCGTTGAAAAATCTTTAAAAGGCCATTGTGCAGCACCCGTGAGCCAGGGCATGGTTTCCTGTTCTTTCAAGGTCCAGTCTGCAAGGTTCACAAAATAGCTTTCGCTCCAATCACCATCGCTGGAAGCTCTTGCGTTGCCGCCACGCCTTACCGCATCTCCCGATCTTTCATCACCTTCGCCGGTGGCTTTTACTTCTTTTAAATATGCTTCAGGATCTTCCGAATGGCGCAGCGCATGATTATCGGCGCCCCATTCTACGTGAAGAAACCGATCTACGCTTTCAAATCCACGCCGTGAAATTTCTTTGTATTCCTCGTAGCGGCCGCGGTACCAGCCTGCCCAAATAGATGGTGAATACACATCCACAATATCTTTGCAAAAATCACATCTGCGTATAGCTGTTTTACGAGATGGATCCAATTTATGGGAAAGGTCATTCAGTTCTTTCATGTAGTTCCTGATCTTCAAAGTATCAAATTCAGGAAAGTCGCCGGGCCAGTCATTCTCATTGCCCAAGCCCCAAATAATTACAGAAGGGTGGTTGTAGTGCTGCTCAATCATATTGGTGAGCATGCGCTTGCCCATGGCCTGATAGCTTTCACCGCCAAGGCCGCCGCGGCACCAAGGAATTTCTTCCCAAACCAAAATACCAAGGCTGTCGCATAAATTTAAAATAATGCGCGATTGCTGGTAATGCCCCAAACGAATAAAGTTCACGCCCATTTCTTTCATCATGATCATCTCTTTGCGCATCAAATCCTCCGTCATTGCAGCGCCTACGCCACCATGATCTTCGTGGCGGTGTGTGCCGCGCAGCAACAGCCTTTTTCCGTTCAACATAAAAGGCCCTTTTTTCACAAATTCAAAATTCTTAAAACCAATTTTTTCTTTATGTGTGGCAATGGTTCCATCATCAATCGTAGCCGTCAGCTCTGCCGTGTAAAGCATAGGTTGATCGGGCGACCATAAGATGGGTTTGTTGATGTCAAAAGTTGAAATATTTACATCGCCTTTAAAATTTTGAAGCTGTACAGTTTTGCTTTGCAAAGTTTTGCCAGAAGGATCAATCAGATTTAATTTAACTTCTGCGGAGTTAGTTCCTGCCGCCTCTTTATTGAACCTTGCCCTGACATTTACCGTACCTTTTTTACCTGCCTGATCTACCTGTGCCGCAGCAAATACCTTTTCCACATGAAGTTTTGGCGCATAAACAAGGTTTACGTAACGGTACAAACCGCCGTACACATTAAAGTCTGAAAGGTTTGACGGCATGATCTCTACATCCCGCGAATTGTCTGTTCTTACTGATACAGGCACCATCCCGCCAAATCTTTTCATGAGCGCCGCGTCTTTTTTAATTTTTTAAAAT
>MKRO01000164.1:0-498 GCA_001896965.1 Sphingobacteriales bacterium 41-5
CCGATGTGCTGGGTGATACCGCCCGCCTCGCCGGCTACAACATTGGCACTGCGAATGTAATCGAGCAAGGAAGTTTTACCGTGGTCAACGTGGCCCATAATCGTAACTATCGGGCTGCGCGATGTTAAATCTGTTTCATCATCCTCTTCTTCCTCATCTTCCTCCATCTCCATTTGCTTTTCCATGTCGATGAATTCCACTTCATAACCAAACTCACTTGCCACAAGCTCAATCACCTCGGCGTCCAGCCTTTGGTTGATGGATACCATGATACCGAGACCCATACACTTGCTGATCACCTCGGCAAAGCTTACATCCATCAGGTTAGCCAGTTCGCTCACGCTGATAAATTCGGTAACCTGTAATGTGTTGTCCTGCTCGCCGTCCTGCATCGCCTCTTCAGCTTCATGACGTTTGTCGCGGCGGGCCTTGGCGCGTAAGGCTTTTTGCTTGTTACCACCGCCACCGCCTGACAACTTGGCCTGTGTTTCACGAATC
>MKRO01000164.1:513-5540 GCA_001896965.1 Sphingobacteriales bacterium 41-5
TTTTCGTCGATTTGCTTGTCTTCACGCGGGTGATGATGCCTTCCCCTGTCTCTGTTGAAGCCACCCCGCTGATCTCCTTTATTAAAGCTACCGCCGCCCTGAGGTTTCCGGGCCTGTGGATCGGGTTTCACTTCTTTTTTCTCGATCGGGATGCGCTTACGTTTGCGTTTTTCATCGCGTTTCGGACGGGTGTCATTATCAACCGGCAGTTCGATCTTACCCAAAATTTTGGGGCCCTCGATTTTTTCTGCTGCTATTTTTATTATTTCAGGAGCTTCAACCTGAGGTTGTTGGGTTTCAACAACGGGCTGAGGTTCGGGCTGTGGTTCAGCCTTTGGTTCCTCTTTCGCCTCAACCTTCGGCGTTTCTTTTTTGGCGACTTTTTTAGGCCTTGTTGAGGAATCGATTGTGGACAGGTCAATTTTGTCCAGCACTTTAGGCCCCTCAATTTCAGGAACATCAGCTTTTACAACAGTTTCAACCTCCTCCTCAGTTTTCACTATTGATTCTGCCGGTTCCAGTTCGGGCTCTACTTTTTCAGGTTGCGGCTCAACCTTTGGTTCTTCTATAATTTCGGGTTGAGGCGCCGGTTCCGGATTAGGTTTTACCTCTTTTATCGGAATTTCCTCCTCCTCCTTACGCTTACGAGGTTCGCTACCTTTTACAAGCTCAACCTGATCGCTTTTTTGCTTAGCTACTTTATCGCTGGCGAAGCCTTGCTGCAATGCTAAATACATAGGTTCGGTGAGTTTGCTGGAAGGCTTCAGGTCATCACGCGAAAACCCTTTACCCACCAAAAACTCGATAAGTGTATCCTGGCCAATATTAAATTCCTTGGCCGCTGCTAATAATCTTGGAAGTTTTATTTCTGCCATAAATGTTTTTAGTCTCTATAATTTAGTTACAAGTTGCAAATTTCAGATCGCACAGGTACTTGTAACCGGTAACCTGAAACCGTTTATTCTCTTTCAAGTTCTTCCTGTAATATCCTTCTCACATCGTCAACTGTTTCTTTTTCGAGATCGGCACGCTTTTCAAGCTCTGCAGGCGACATTCTCATCACGCTGCGGGCAGTGTCGCAACCAATTTTCTTCAGCGCATCAATTACCCACTCGTCAATTTCATCTGCAAATTCTTCAAGATCCACATCAAATTCTTCTTCCTCATCTTCGCCATCCCTGTACACATCTAATTCATAACCAGTTAATTCTGATGCCAACTTGATGTTGACACCGCGTTTACCAATTGCCAGCGAAACCTGGTCGGGTTTAAGGAAGATACTGGCGTGTTTGCCTTCAGTATCGAGGCTCATGCTGCTGATCTTCGCCGGTGTTAAAGAACGCTGAATCAACAATTGCATATTAGCCGTCCAGTTAATCACATCAATATTTTCATTTTTCAGTTCGCGAACGATGCCATGAATACGGCTGCCTTTCATGCCCACACAGGCGCCAACCGGGTCAATGCGGTCATCGTATGACTCAACAGCAACTTTAGCCCTTTCGCCCGGCTCACGTACAATCCTTTTAATGATGATAAGGCCGTCAAATATTTCGGGAACCTCAATTTCAAGCAGTTTTGCCAGGAAATCAGGTGATGTTCTGGATAAAATGATGACCGGGTTATTGTTCTTCACATCAACCCTCGTAACCACGGCGCGAATGTTTTCGCCTTTTTTGAAATAATCCTGCGGGATTTGCTCGCTTTTGGGGAGGATCAATTCATTGCCCTCTTCGTCTAAAAGCAAAATTTCTTTTTTCCAAACCTGATAAACTTCCGCGCTGATGATTTCACCAATGCGGTCTTCGTATTTTTTTGCAAGAATATTCTTTTTAAGGTCACTGATGCGGCTTGCCAGGGTTTGCTTGGCAGCCAAAATTGCCCTGCGGCCAAAGTCGATCAGGTCAATCTCTTCAAAAAGTTCTTCACCCACTTCGTAGTCGGGTTCTAATTTAACGGCTTCGGTAAGCGGAACCTGCGCCAGCGGATCTTCCACCTCGTCGTCTTCAACGATCACACGGTGCCTTACAATTTCAAGGTCGCCTTTTTCAGCGTTCACGATTACGTCAAAATTTTCATCGCTGCCGTATTTTTTGCGCAGCAATGTTTTAAAAACGTCTTCCACCACCTTCATCATTGTGGGGCGGTCAATATTTTCGGCATCTTTAAATTCCTGAAATGCTTCGATTAAGTTAATGCTTGCCATTTAGAACTTTATTAAAATTTTAGTTGTTTTAATATCATTGAATTGAATTGTGTGTTGTATTGTTTCTGCTTTCTTTCCCTTTCCTTTTGTTTCTTCCACCACAATTTCCGATTCAGAAGCTGAAAGTAATTTCCCTTCTCTCACCGAGCCATCCTGCAGGGTTACCTGAACATCGCGGCCGAGATTTTTTACATATTGCCGGTATAATTTTAGCGGTTCATCTAAACCTGCAGAAGAAACTTCCAGTGAGAAATCGCCATCGGGGAACATCCCTTCTTCTTCAAGCTGCTTGTAAAGTGTGCGGTTGTATTTTACGAGATCGTCAATTCCCACACCTTTGTCGCCATCCAGAAACACTTTGATATTGTTGGTGGGCTTTATTCTGATATCCACCAAAAAATGATCATTTTGAGAAGCAAGGATACTTTCCAATTTTTGCTGAACCGTATGTATGATCGCCTCTTTGCTCATATAGGTATAAAGAAGAAGGGAACGACCACCGTTCCCTCTCTCAAATTCCGGTGCAAAGGTAGGGTTTTAGGTTGGAAAATAGAAATTCTAAATTTCCCGGTACAAAGCGGGTTTGGGAATCGTTTAAGAGTTTAAAAAGGGTTGAACTTTACCGCAAAAAGCCAAGGGTTCACCGATATTTTGGGTTTGGAAACTGCCAAAGCAGCAACATTTTAAGGGATGGACTGTTATTTGTAGTAAATTAGTAACTGAATATTAATACAATGAGCTATATTTTACTCGCTTTATTTATTTTGATCATGTACAACTTTGTTACAAGGTTTGTACTGCCTATTTACATGACGAGCAAAAGGGTAAAAGAGCAATTCCGGAATATTCGTGAGCATCAGGAAGCTTACCAAAAGCAATATCAACAGCAGCAGCACCCCCCGCAGCAGGAAGCCCCCAAGGAGAAAGAAAAGGTTGGCGAATATATTGAGTTTGAAGAAGTGAAATAAGAAAGCAGTTTTCGGGCGTTAGTATCGGGTTAATGCTTTTTCAGTTTGCCGCGGTTCATTTCTTTACCAGTTCTTTCAAAAAAGCCCGATACTTTACTATTTACCTATTTATCAAAATTTGGGATTTTCATCAGCTCCCCATTCTTTAACGCCGACTCATGCGCCACAATGCCCGGAGCGGTGTAAGCCAGTGCTTCATAAACGTCAATTGTTGGCTTTCGGTTATTAATCAACGCATCAATAAACTCGTGTGTTAAAAAAACATGAGAGCCGCCATGGCCACTATTATGCCTTAAAGGAGCGGGCAATAAATCAGTTTGCCACCACATTTTAGGCTTAAATTCCTCAATGCTATTTGCCTTGTAATCAAAACCGCCATCGTCTTTCTTTATTTTATCACCAGTGCGCACAATAATTTCTTTATCCCGGTCGTTTTGCCCCGAGTAAAAACTCATTTTACTTCCGCGCCATTCGGCTCTCTCCGCTCCGCGCAAAGCGCCTTTCCAATTAACTTCAACCCTGAAAGGCGTATTCTTATTGGTTTGAAAAAATGCAGTTTCGTTCCAGAATGGATTTTTAAAATGATTGTTCAGAAGCATAGGATCATCATCGCCCCAACCCAGGCAACTTACCTTTGTAAGCCGCTCACCGGTTATTGAAATAAGAAATGAGGTACAATGGGTTGGATACTTCATTGGTGGCAGTCCATGCCGCCAGGTGGGTTTCCCGTTTTCAAAAAACAAAGTTTCCAGGCCGGGATGGTTGTATTCAGCAGCCGCGCTAAATATAGTTCCAAACTCTCCACGGTTATAAAAATCCCTAACAGACATGGTGTTTTGCCTGTAATAGCTGGTTTCTGCCATCATGTAGGTAAGGCCGGAGCGCTTTACCGCATCCCTTAATTTATAACACTCTTCAACCGTCATAGCCGCAGGAACCGCGCACAGAACATGTTTACCCGCTTTTAAAGTTTGCAGGGTGTGGTTCACGTGGTCAGGAGCAGGAGTGGCAATAAAAACCGCTTCCACGTTTTTATCTTTCAATAATTCCGCCAGTGAATTGTAACTCTTTGAGCAGTTGTAAACCTTCATCAATTTTTCGCGCCTGTCTTTCCTCAAATCACTTACCGCCTCCACAATGCAATTGGGGTCTTGGTGAAATTCAAACCCTGAACCAAATCCGCCACCTACAATGGCCATTCTTATCTTTCTGTCGGAGTTTCTTTTTGGAAACCCAAACGCGGAGTACGATAAGGCGATTCCGCCCATAGCCATTCCGGTTTGAGCTATAAATTTTCTTCTGTTCAGGTAAACCATATAAAATGTTTAATAATTTTCTTGAATGTGGAAAAACGTTGCGTCTTGATGTTGTAAATATAAGTTCTTTGAAGGTATCCCCAGCAATAGGTTCCTCGGAATTTTGTGCCACAAACGTTTTGCTTTCCTGCCGCCACGTTGATGCCTGTACAAGAAATAATCAAAAAGAACGGCGTGGCGAACGCCTGTGTTACTAATTTGCAGGACGAGTAAAGATTTTTCAGCTGAAGTGAGTGACACAAGGAAGTTGCCATTTATTGTTAGCTGATTCAATAAAATGATCATTTAAGAAGCAATCAAATAAAAATAGTGTTACCGTTTTATCCTTTATTTTTGAACCGTAACATTTTGATATGACAGCAGTAAGCGAAAAAGGGATTTCGTACACGGGTGGGTTTTTTATGTTGATAGCGCTGGCCGTGGGAGGCATGATCCTTGGCGGATTATTGCCTATTCCTATAATGATGGCGATGAGCGGCAATAGCCTAACATCAGTGACCGAAATGATGGGGAACCCGGCTTATTACCGCGAAATGC
>MKRO01000164.1:5600-11379 GCA_001896965.1 Sphingobacteriales bacterium 41-5
CTAATGAGCCGCAAGCCATTAGAATTAACCGGTTTTAAAGGCGCCATCACGGGCAAACAAATTTTACTGACTGCTTTAATTATGGCATGCGGGTTGGCATTGAGTAGCGCTTTTGGTTATATGAGCTATCAAATCCCCTTCCCGAAAGAATGGACAACTTTTTTTCAACGATTAGAAAGTGATTACGCAAAGATGGCCGCCAATCTCATCAACCTTGACAATGGTTATGAATTGTTTATTTCGATTATTGTTCTGGCACTCATTCCGGCAATTTGCGAAGAGGCTTTGTTTCGGGGCGGGCTGCAAAACTATTTGTACAGAGGCTATAACAAGTTCTGGTTTTCAATCGTCATCGTAAGCCTTATTTTTAGTGTGGTACACTTTTCATTTTACGGCTTTTTATCAAGATTTGTTTTGGGAATTATTTTAGGCCTTTTGTATCAATACAGTGGCAAATTATGGTTTCCCATACTGGCTCATTTTATAAACAACGCTACTGCGGTTATTGTAATGTACAGCCAAAAATCAAGCGGAAAAACAATTGAAGCAATCATGAATGATAAGGACGGTTCGTATCTTGGATTTTTGGCGCTGCCGTTAATTATTTTTCTTTTTGTAAAATTCAGGCAGGCATCTGTTACACAAACAACTACTGATGGCATTTAACTGGCAAACCTTCTGGACAAGGGCTTTCACGGCGCTCATTTTTGTGGCGGTAATGGCCGCGGGGATGCTGTATAACGAATGGAGCTTTTTCGTACTGATTGCTGTGATTCATTTTGGGTGCTGGCATGAATACGGCAAACTGGTGGAAAAAATTCATAAAACATTTTTTCATCCCTACATCGTTTGGGGCTTTGCATTAGTTGGCTTTCATATTATTTTATTGTTGAGCGATGGGTTGCAACTGTACTATTATTCAGTAAAAAAAAGTTTTGCACTTTCTTTTTTACTTGCCGGCTGTGTACTGGCGTTAATGGGCATTTTTAAAAGATATAAAGTAACTCCAAAAGCAATCGGCGCACTGGCATTGGGATTGGCCTATATTTCTTTAAGTCTGGGATTACTGTTGCACCTGCGGCTTTCGGAAGACATCAGGGTTTTAAATTCAGGAGAATTTTTACTCAACCAGCCAAACGGGTTTTATATCCCGATCCTCATTATCGTAGCCATTTGGATCAATGATACGATGGCCTACCTTGTTGGTTCCGCAATTGGTAAAACACCCTTTTCTAAAGTTTCTCCAAAAAAAACATTGGAAGGAACGATAGGAGGTATGCTGCTTTGCATACTGGCGATGGTTTTTATTTTAAAACCCTGGTTCGATTGGAAAGTATTACTTGGCATTTCAATAATCGTTGCCGTGTTTGGAACTGCCGGTGATCTGCTTGAGTCAAAAATAAAACGCATGGCGGGCGTGAAAGACAGCGGCAAAATAATGCCAGGGCATGGCGGATTTTTAGACAGATTTGATTCATTGCTTATTGCTGTACCTGCGGTGTGGTTATTTTTGCAACTTCTTAAATAGTTATTATCAATTTTGGTATTTGGGAGTGAATAACCTGAATCCAAATGCACATTCAATCAGGCAACAAAAATTACTGCTGAAAATTATTACGCTCATAGTAAAAATAAAAATGCACGCCGAAAAAGTTTTAACAGATTGTGTGCCGAAATTTGAAAGGTACTGAAAATGATTGCCCGGGATTTTTGTTTTGGCCGGCCGAGGTAAAAAATCAAATTGCGTTTTAAACAATTTCATAAACTGTTAAACGTTATAGTCTTCGCAAGGAGTTTTTATTCAGATTCCATACATTTGTAAGGTACCCTATAAAAAAAAATTATCAATGTTTAGGAAGTTATTAATTATTAGTTCGTTAGTTATTTTTCTCCCTTTTTTTGCCACTGCTCAATATAAAAGCAACCTTGCACCGCAGCAATGGGTCGATAGTGTGTACAAAAGCCTCAGCGATGACCAACGTATTGCGCAACTGATGGTAATTCGCGCGCACAGTAACCTTGGCCCGGATCATGTTGCCAAAGTAGTTAACGATATTAAAAAATATAATGTCGGTTCATTGTGTTTTTTTCAGGGCGGCCCGCTAAGGCAGGCTAACCTTACTAATTATTACCAAAGCATCGCCAAAACACCCATACTTGTTACTATTGACGGGGAATACGGGCTTGGAATGAGGCTCGACAGCGTGCCAAAATTTCCCTATGCCATTACGATGGGCGCCATGAAAAATACTGAAGCCGCTTATCAAATGGGCCTAGCCGTTGGCGAGCAGCATAAAAGGTTAGGCGTTCATGTAAATTATGCGCCGGTGGTGGATGTAAATAATAATCCCAACAATCCGGTTATTGGTTTTCGCTCTTTTGGTGAAGACAAATACCGTGTTGCCAACATGGGCATCGCTTATATGAAAGGTATGCAGGATGCAGGCATCATGGCTTGCGCCAAACATTTTCCGGGGCATGGAGACGTAGCCGTTGACTCTCACCTTGATTTACCGGTGATCAATAAAACCCGCAGCCAGCTTGAAGAAATGGAGCTATACCCGTTCCGTGAAATGATCAAAGCCGGTGTACAAAGTGTAATGGTTGCCCACCTGTCCATTCCTTCAATTGATAATGGTTTACACCGGGCCACCTCTATTTCAAAAAATGCTGTGAACGGGTTATTGCGCAATGACCTCGGTTTTAAAGGGCTTACTTTTACTGATGCGCTTGAGATGAAAGGCGTTGCCAAATATTTTCCGGGCGGCACGATTGCTGTTGAAGCTTTAATTGCAGGAAACGATATGCTTTGTTTGCCGGAGAGTGTTCCGGGAGCCATCAATGCTATTAAAGATGCGATCAAAAAGAAAAAGCTAAGCTGGAAAGACATTGAAGAAAAAACGAAGAAAGTTTTACTAGCTAAATACAATCTTGGCCTCAACGAAACACAAAAAGTTGATACCCGCAATTTGCTTTCTGATTTAAATGCAAAAACTGACGGCATCAGAGAGCAGATCGCCGAGCAGGCTTTAACCGTAGTGTCGTTTCAAAGCCCTAATACCTTTAGAAACGAATTTTTAACACTGCCTTTAACTAAAAGTAAAAAGGTTGCTTATGTGGCTTTCAGCAATGGCGGTTCTCAAACTTTGGGCAACACATTAAAGCAGGATCTTAATGCCGACATCTTCAACATAAATTATAAAGACCCTGTAAGTGTAGGCGGCACGGTAGTTAAATCAATTTTAAACGGGCGTTATGATGCTGTGGTAATCGGATTTCACGATATTAGCCTCAGAAAAGGAAGCAGCAATTACGGCATTTCGCAAAGCGCAATTCAAAACTGGTATAGCCTGAATAAAACCAATGCTGTTACAATGGTATTTGGAAACCCACTGGCAATGCAAACCTTTTGTACAGCAAAAAATCATGTAGGTGTTTATGAAGATGACGCTGTTTTTCAAAACGTAGCGGCTGGTTGGCTCAAAGGTCAATTTATAGCGTCGGGCACATTACCCGTTACTGTTTGTAATTGGAAGGCGGGTACCGGAATGAACATTGGGGAAACCGCCTATTTGCAACCTATTGGCGACTCAAGGTTTGCAACGGTTGATTCCATCGCACTTGACGGTATTAAAAAAAAAGCATATCCCGGATGCGTAATACTGGCCGCGAAAGGCGGTGAAATTGTTTATTATAAAGCGTTTGGTAATTATGAATACACCGGGGGAGCGCCACCCATGCAACTAACCAGCATTTTCGATCTCGCTTCTGTTACAAAAGTTTCTGCCGTTACGCTCGCCGTAATGAAATTGGAGGAGCAGGGCAAGATTGATCTTAAGAAAAGGCTCTCCGATTATCTTCCCTGGACAAGGAGAACCAATAAAGCCAATCTCACTTTAGAAAATATTATCCTGCACCAGGCAGGCATGGGTCCCTTTATTCCTTTTTATAAAGAAACGCTTGATAGCGCCGGCAATCCCAAACCCGAATTGTACCGAACAGCTCCTGAGGCCGGCTTCAACTCGCAGGTTGCGAGAAATCTTTACATCCGCAATGATTGGAAGGATACAATCTGGAAAAGGATCTTAGACAGTCCCATTACGCCGCAGGGCAAAAAATATGTGTACAGCGATAACGATTTTTGGTTTTTGGGAAAGATAGTGGAAGCGGTAACCAAAATGCCTTTAGAAACCTACGTTCGCGATAGTTTTTATACCCCCATGAACATGCAAACAACGGGTTTTCGGCCTTTGGAAAGATTTGCTTTGAACCAAATTGTTCCTACCGAGGAGGAAACAGGTTTCCGCAAGCAATTAATTCAGGGCACCGTGCACGATGAGGGTTCGGCACTTGGCGGCGGTGTGGCCGGCCACGCGGGATTGTTTTCCAACGCCTACGATTTGGGAAAGCTTTACCAAATGCTGATGAACGGTGGAGAGTTGAACGGGCATCGTTACCTGAACTGGGCAACTATTCAGGATTTCACAACGTACCATAGCCCAATCAGCAGGCGTGGTTATGGTTTTGATAAACCTGAAAAAGATAATGCCACAAGCCGGGATCCCTACCCCAGTAAATTAGTATCGTTGCGTACTTATGGCCATACCGGATTTACGGGAACCTGCGTATGGGCCGATCCCGCTAATAATATTTTATATATCTTTCTTTCCAACCGCGTAAACCCTACAAGGGACAATCCGCGCCTCGGCAGTCTGAGAATCAGGGGAAATATTCAGGATGCGATTTATAGGGGCTTGGGGATAGATGGATAATGAAAGTGAAAAACAAATAGGGAAATATTAACGTAGCATGAGCCGGGCAATCCGTTGTGAATTGCACTCAGATTTATTAATACCTTAGGTCTTTGAAAACGCACAACGGACGGGTATTGCCGCAGTGCAGGGAATTCATTGATTGTCCAGCCCGGAACAAAGGCCCATTTAAAAATATGTTGTTGAAGTTATGAACTAAAGCTGAAAATTGAACGCCGAGCCCGAACCGCTGCTGATGTTTGCACATAGCTAATGTTACATTGTCAAGCCCTGCTTTTGCAAATACTTCTATTGGCAGAAGTACATCTTGTTTAATATGCTTGTACCAATACCTCGGTCGGAATACGCCATTTATTGTGAAGCTGTCGAATCATGTCTAAGGAAAGTTTTCGTTTTCTACTTAGGATTTCGCTGGCTCTACTTTTTTGTCCTACGATGTTGGCTAAATCAGTTTGCGTCAAACCTGACTGTTCCATTCGAAATTTGATGGCTTCGATTGGGTCTGGCAGGTCTATTGGAAATTTTTCGTCTTCATATTTCTCAATTAACAAACTTAAAATTTCCAGTTCGTCTCCCTTGGGTGTCCCTTTTTTTGCGTTAAAGATTTCCTCAAGCCGAAGCATTGCTTGCTCGTAGTCTTTTTTTGTCTTGATAGGCTTGATGTTCATATTAAATAGTTTTTGCGTTTACTTTGTCATATTCAGGATGTGTCCCGATAAAACGTATCCATATCATTTGATAGTCAAAATTGATTTTGATAATTAAGCGATAGGAGTTGCCTTTTATATTGAACACAATTCTGTCATTGCCAATTATGCTTGCACTCGGGAATTCAGTCTTTATCTCGTTGGGATTTTTCCATTCGGCTTTAGAGGCTTCCTGAAACCATGCCTTCAATTGTTGTTCACAATCGTTATGCTTCTCCCAAAATTCTCTAAGTACTTTCTTTGCTATAACTCGCAACTCTTTTGTTTTGTCAAAAGTAAGCAAAAGTTACCAAATTGGGA
>MKRO01000165.1:0-1766 GCA_001896965.1 Sphingobacteriales bacterium 41-5
CTTTATATTTTGAAATGAAACAACAAAAAGCTATTTTAGCAAAACTCATGGCGCACACAACAAATCATAACTTTAAAACCAATATCGCTCCCGCGATGTGTTGTTGTATGTGCTGTATGCCCTGCAGGGCATAATATTCGTTAAAGAAAGGCACGCCCTTTCATCGTTCCCATTACAGTTCCCGATTACCGGTTTAGAAAAATTCCAATCTATGTTTCCGGACGACAAATCCAACAGGTAACTCACAACCAATAAAATAAATTTACTCAACAATTAAAATTTTAAAAAATGCATTTCGACACATTACAAGTACACGCAGGCCAGCAACCCGATCCCACAACAGGAAGCAGGGCCGTACCTATTTATCAAACTACCTCGTACCAGTTTAGTGATTCCAATCACGCGGCCAATCTTTTCGGATTGAAAGAATTTGGAAATATTTACACCCGCATGATGAATCCCACCTCAGATGTTTTTGAGCAGCGTGTAGCCGCTTTAGAAGGCGGTGTGGCGGCGTTGGCAACTTCATCAGGACAGGCAGCGCAATTTTTGGCGATCACCAATATTCTGCAGGCCGGTGAAAATTTTGTTACTTCTTCGCATTTATACGGCGGTACCTACAATCAGTTTAAGGTTTCGTTTAAAAGATTGGGCATAGAAGCGCGTTTTGCTAACGGCGATGATATTGAAAGTTTTCGCAGTAAAATTGACGACAAAACAAAAGCCATTTATCTCGAAACCATTGGCAATCCCAAATTAAGCATCCCTGATTTTGAAAAGTTTGCGGCCTTAGCAAAAGAAGTTGATTTGCCTTTGATTGTTGATAATACTTTCGGGGCTGGGGGCTACCTGTTCAAGCCCCTGCAACATGGCGCCAACGTTGTGGTGGAAGCTGCCACAAAATGGATTGGCGGCCACGGTAACAGCATTGGCGGGGTAATAGTAGACGGCGGAAACTATAACTGGGGCAACGGCAAATTCCCGCAATTCTCCGAGCCTTCTGAAGGTTACCACGGGTTAAATTTCTGGGAGGTATTTGGCGAGGGTAATCCGCTGGGGCTCCCAAATATCGCTTTTGTCATTCGCGCGCGTGTGGAAGGCCTCAGGGATTTCGGCCCATGCCAGGCGCCATTAAATGCCTTCCTTCTTTTACAGGGATTGGAAACTTTATCGCTTCGGGTACAACGCACTGTGGATAATTCGTTGGCGCTGGCTCAATGGTTGGAGCAGCATGAAGACGTAGAATTTGTTTGGTATCCCGGCCTCGAAAGCAGCCCTTATCACCAGCTTGCAAAAAAATATCTTGCAAATGGTTTTGGAGGTGTATTACAGTTTGGGGTAAAAGGCGGTATTGAAAATGGCAAAAAATTCATCAATGCATTAAAGTTGGTGAGCCATTTGGCCAATGTAGGCGACGCAAAAACATTGGCAATCCATCCTGCATCCACCACGCACGATCAGTTATCCGATGAGGAAAGAAAGGCTGCCGGTGTGCTGGATAACCTGGTTCGGATAAGCCTCGGCATTGAACATATTGATGATATTAAAGCAGATATCGAACAGGCATTGAAAGCGGCTGTTGCTTAAATAATACAGGCCTGTAGGGTTTTTAAAAACTTTACAGGCCTTAATTTCTAAAGATGGATTTTTTATTACGCCCCTGGCATATAAATGACGTGCAGAGCCTTGTGCAAAACGCGAATAATTTTAATATCGCAAAGTTCATGACGGATATGTTTCCGCACCCTTACAACGAACAGGATGCA
>MKRO01000165.1:1921-2432 GCA_001896965.1 Sphingobacteriales bacterium 41-5
CGAGGAATATTGGGGGCTGGGAATTATTACGAATGCTGTGAAACAAATAGTTGATTTTGCATTTGGGACTTACGACATCACGCGTGTTTATGCACGACCATTTGGAAACAATATTGCCTCCCAAAAAGTTTTGCAAAAGGCAGGCTTTACCCTTGAAGCAAAAATTGAAAAAGGGATATTTAAAAACAACGAATTTGTTGATGAACTGATATACGCGGTGAGAAGAAAAGCAGTTTAAAAGTTTAATATTGAAAAGTTAAAAAGAAAAGAACACGGCACTCTTTGCACATCTTTCCTTTTTGTGAGACAAAAAATGCAACAGAAAGTTTTTACATACGGTCAGCCATTTCTGCTGGAGAGCGGCGCATCACTGTCAAATTTTCATTTGAGCTATACTACTTACGGAAGTTTGAATGCGGCAAAAGATAATGTGGTGTGGATCTTTCACGCACTTACAGCCAACAGCAGGCCGCACGAGTGGTGGACGGAGATGGTGGGTGACGGAAAAATA
>MKRO01000165.1:2443-7802 GCA_001896965.1 Sphingobacteriales bacterium 41-5
AAAGTATTTTATTATTTGTGTGAACATGCCCGGTAGCTGTTATGGCAGCATCAGCCCGTTGGACCTGAACCCCGCAACCGGCGAAAAATATTTTCACCGGTTCCCATTCTTCACCCCGCGGGATATGATCCACTCCTACCAATTATTGAGAAAGGAATTAGGTATTGATACAATCAGGATCGGTATCGGCGGAAGCATGGGTGGCCAGCAGTTATTGGAATGGGCCATTGACGAGCCGGAACTTTTTGAACACATTATTCCGATGGCAACCAACGCCGTACACTCTGCCTGGGGCAAGGCTTTCAACGCATCACAGCGTTTTGCAATTGAGGCTGACCTAACCTGGAATGAAAAGAATGAGAATGCAGGCAAAAAGGGAATGGAAGTGGCAAGGAGCATCGCGCTATTGTCCTACAGAAACGCCACGGCCTATAATAAAACGCAATCGGATGTTTCGGATGAAACACTTGAAAGTTTCAGAAGCGAAAGCTATCAGCGCTACCAGGGAACAAAATTATCGGCACGTTTTAACGCCTTTAGCTACTATGTTTTAAGCAAGGGCATGGATTCTCATAACGTTGGCCGCGGCAGGGGCGGTGTTAAAAAAGCGTTGGACCGCATCAAAGCAAAAACGCTGGTATTAAGCCTTGAGGGCGATATTTTGTTTCCGCCGGACGAGCAGGAGTTTTTAGCAACGAGCATTCCCGGTGCGAAATTGGAATTAATCCGCTCAGATTACGGGCACGATGGATTTTTACTGGAGTTTGAACAGATCAGCGAAGCGATAAAAGAATTTTTACAAATTAATAAGAGTAAGGAATAATTAATAAGGAAAATGAATAATTGACTTGGTCACAACGATTAATGATTTAACCTGGCCTGGAATCTGCAATCAGTAATTAACAATTAACAATTAATAATTAACAATTAAAAAGATGAGTAAGCATAAAGAACTAGTGATCGGTATGTTTGGTTTTGGCGTAGTAGGCGAGGGCCTGTACCGGGTGTTACAGCAAACGCCTTCCTTAAAGGCATCCATAAAAAAAGTATGCATCAAACATCCGGGTAAAAAAAGAAATGCACCGGCAGAACTGTTCACAACCGACAAAGATGAGCTGCTGAACGACAAAGAAATTAATGTAATTGTTGAGGTGATTGATGACTCAAAAGCAGCATTTGAAATAGTAAAGACAGCTTTAAAGAATAAAAAGGAAGCAGTGAGTTCCAGCAAAAAAATGATTGCTGAAAACTTACCCGAACTGCTGGAATTACAGCTAAAAACAGGCCGGTCTTTTTTGTATGAGTCATCAGCCTGCGCCTCAATACCCGTTATCAGAAACTTAGAGGAATATTACGATAACGACCTTTTACACAGCATACGTGCTATTGTAAACGGTAGTACCAACTTCATTCTTACAAAAATTTTTGAAGAGAATTTAAGTTTTAAAGAAGCCCTGTTACTGGCCCAACAACTCGGCTTTGCCGAAAGCGACCCGACGCTGGATGTTGAGGGTTTTGACGCGGTGAACAAATGGACACTGCTGCTCAACCATGCGTACGGAATTGTTACAAGCCCCGATAAGATTTTATTCAACGGCATTCAAACCATCAATAAATCTGATGCCGTGGTTGCACGGGCCCGCGGACAACAGATTAAGTTGGTAGCGCAGGCAAAAAAGCTGATTGGTGGCGGTGTTGGCGCTTTTGTATTGCCACAGTTTGTAACCAACGATAGTCCGCTGGCATTTGTAAAAAACGAGTATAACGGCTGCGTCATAGAAAGCGGTTTTGCCGATCAGCAATTCTTTTACGGCAAAGGCGCCGGAAGTTTTCCAACAGCTTCGGCAGTGTTAAGCGATATTTCTGCATTGCGTTATGGTTATAAATATGAGTATAAAAAGCTCTACCACCACGAGCCGCATAAGCTCAACGATGATATTTATCTGAAGGTTTTTGTAAGCTTTAATGACCTGGCCGACATTCCAAAGGACGATTTTGAATGGATTGAACAATGGCATGCCCAGGAAGACAGGAAATATCTATCCGGGGTCATTCATTTAGAAAAATTAAAGAAGAGCAATTGGTGGAAGGAAAACGGAACTTCGCTTATTTTAGAACCCGATCCGATTATTGAGAACATTGAAGAAAGAAAGCTGAAAAAAAAGAGCCTTGAGTTAGCAGGCCTTGTTTAACCCTTTACTACATTTAAAGAGCTGCTCCTTGCGCTTTTGTCAGGGAGCAGCTATGGTGTTGTCCTTAGGGTGGAGTTTCTCTAAATCAGCAGAAAGTATAATTATTTTTCAAGGCTTTTTACCGTGACAGTGTAGAGCCTGTGCCAATCTTTTCTCAACAAGTTACTTCAAATTCTGTTTAAAAGGAAATACGCAGCAGTATTTTCTTTTTGAAATCATTAAATGCTAACTGCTTTTTAGTTATTTTTGAGTAATTCGCAGCTATCATTTTGCAGATTGTTTTCCTGAAGAAGTTGCAAGTCTCAAATCGGGTTCAAATTTGAGGATTAAAAATTAGTAATGCAAGAAAACCGGGTGGACAATCGGTGGACAAATTTCATCATATTGATTTTCATTGTTTTATGAGATATATTTTTTGTTTTTTGTTTCAGATCCAAAAACTAAACTTGGGGAACAGGGGATCCTGCTTCTAAATTAAATTTTGAACGAACGGCTCATTTTAACGGTTTTGCTTTTGGCTTTTGCCTTACAAGGCGGGGCTCAGTTTTTCTCACAATACAAGTTTTGTGACCGGGGTCAACTCGAGCCGGTTATCGAAAAAAGCAGGAAGATTGCAAGTGAAACCGCACTTGATTCTACACTAAATCTTGTGATCGCGCAATCTCGCGGAAAAACCAAAGAATGCATTAGAATTATCAAAGATGTTTTGTTGGCGGAACTGACCGCGAAAAAGGCCGATAGCCTCAATGAACGGAGCCTCAGCCTTTATCAAACCGCAATAAAAAAGGCGGTGAGCGAAAAGAATCAACAAATGGAGATTTGGGCCTCCATCAATTATGCGTTCTACCGGTATCAATATAGTAGTTACGATGCGGCGCTCTATTATTTTATCAGAGTTGGGCAGCTCGCAGAATCCTTCCCGCCTGAGGAGATGATTTTTCCGGGAGATACTTTTAAAAAACTCGGGTATTTCATGGGCTACATCAGAGAATATGAGCAGGGAATCGCCTATTTAAAACTTGCTGAAAAATATACTTTCGGCCTGTCGGCCGAAATGGCAGCTTTGAAAGACAATATCGGCTTGCTTTATTCAAAAACAAACGACTCAAATAAAGCCCGAAAGTATTTCGATCAGGCGCTGGAAATTGCTGTAGAAGTTAAGGATACACTAAGGCAGGCAAAAGTGCTTGGTAATACTGCCGATCTCTACAAAAAATCCGGTGACTACGAAAAGGCCATTCAACTCCTTCACCGCGATATTTATCTTTCCCGCAACGGTGATAATAATATGAACACCATGTATGCCCTGTTGCGGCTAAGTGAAGTATATTTAGAAACCGGGAGCATTAACAAAGCCCGGCTGGCAGCCTTGCAAGCCAACTCAATTGCCCAATCAAAAGTGTATTTTAAAAGTTCCCAATTAGAAGCAACGGAGCTGCTTCTTAAAATTGCCCAAAAGACAGGGAATAGTGATGAAGAACTGACGCTCAGGCGCAAAATTGATTCTTTGAATATCAGCCTGAAAACTCCGGAAGGAACCAATACCATCAGCAAATTGAATTGGGAGGCCCAGAAGCAAAATTTTAACGAACAGCTTAATAAAGAAAAGCAGCGGGTAAAAAAGGGAGCCTGGGTGCGAAATGGTATTGTGCTATTGAGTGCTTTGCTACTGTTAATTACTGTGTGGTTTTTAATAAAGTTGAAAAGAAAGAGCAAAAAAAATTCAAGCCGTTATCAATCAAGTTTAAAATTCCTGCAGAATGAAAAGCTGAAATCAGAAACAAGACTTCGTGAAGCCAGTAACTCCCTGACGGCTCATGTTAATTACCTTTCTGAAAAAAATCATCAAATAGAAAAACTTGAATCAGAAATCAAAAACATAAAATCAGTTTTTAATACAGATGAGAATCGCGCGGAGCTGAATAAGTTACTCGAATCGCATTTAATGACAGAAGAAAACTGGAACCGGTTTAAAAATGCCTTTGCGCTTGAGTACCCTAAGTTCTACGCCCGGCTTGTTAATAATTACCCTGAATTAACCGAAGCCAATTGGCGAATCATCCTGTTGCAGCACCTGAGACTCAGCAACGGTGAAATAGCGCGTCTGCTGGGCGTAACGGTAGAAGCTGTGAAAAAAGCAAAACAGCGGTTAAAGAAAAAGCTAAATGAAGCATATGAATCCCTGATGGGCGTTGCCGCGGGCGAGGATATGTCTTAAGCATAAGTATTATTTTTGCCATTTTATGGTCAATAATTTTTCAATAGCACGAAATGTTGCAGATGAACGCAAACTGTTGTTGCTGTTCATGCTGGGTTGGTTCATCATCAATTGCCTGCAGGCGCAGTTCCTTGGGCTTGATGGTGATGAAGCCTACTATTGGGTATTGTCAAAGCAAATTGGCTGGGGTTATTTCGACCATCCACCACTTGCTCCGTTACTCATAAACCTGGGTGAAAGCATTGGCCACGGCCCTTTGTTTACGCGGCTTTCCACCATTATATTAAGCACACTTACTATTCCGTTTGTTTGGGGGGCATTGCCGAATGGTTTAAAAAACATCAGGTGGTTTTTGATTTTGTATGCGGCCACTTTAGTTTTTAGTGTGTACGCCTTTATTACTACGCCTGACGCTCCGCTGCTTTTTTTCTCGGCTGTGTTTTTTTATGGGTACAAGCGGTTTTTAAAAAATGAAAACCTGTTAAATACATTTATTATGGCGCTTGCCGTAACCGGAATGTTTTACAGCAAGTACCATGGGATATTGCCGGTTGCGTTTGTAGTGCTTTCAAATTTAAAGCTACTCGTCAACAAATATTTCTGGTTGATGGTGGTGATGGTGACGCTGCTTTTTTTGCCGCATCTTTATTGGCAGTACCAACATGAATGGCCTACCGTAAAATACCATTTGGTTGAAAGGCTGAGCAAGAAGTACCGCATTAATTTCACATCAGATTATATAATGGGGCAATTGCTCATTTGGGGGCCGGTTATTTCATTGCTTTTCTTTTTTAAACTGTTCACAGTAAAAATAAAAGACCAGCTCTCCCGCGCACATCTCTTTAATTTTGGCGGGGTGTTGTTGTTTTTTGTGCTTTCCTCTTTCAAAAATACGGTTGAGCCTCACTGGACGCTGATTGCAGGCGTTTCCTACGTTGTTTTGTTTCTC
>MKRO01000165.1:7832-8308 GCA_001896965.1 Sphingobacteriales bacterium 41-5
TATGGAACTCCAAAATTAAGACGCATATTTTTGAAGATGGCATACGTCAATATCGGGTTGATTCTTTTAGCGCGGGTATTATTTCTGGTACCACATTCGCCGTTTCAAATGCTGAGGCATTACAGTTCTTTTTTCTGGGGAAAGGAGTGGGCGAGGCAGGTAAAGGAAAAGGCGCAGGGCACACCGGTGATTTTTACCAATTCCTACGCGCTGCCGGCCTTATATAATTTTTATAATCCTGATGAAACTACTTACGGCTATAACACCAAACAATATCGTAAAACCAACTATTCATTGGGAACCAAAGATTGTGTTTTTGATGGTAAGCCCGTTCTCATTTTTTCCGATCAACCCTTGAGTGTGGATACTTCGGTAAAAATCCTGTCAAAATACCGGAGCGGTTTCCTGCTCCCCATGAAAAATTACAAGTGCATCAATCCGTTAAGAATAAATGCCGTTTCGTTAGCGAAACAATT
>MKRO01000166.1 GCA_001896965.1 Sphingobacteriales bacterium 41-5
TCGGTAAAATTTTATTAGAAACAGATGCACAACCCGAAAATATTCTTTGCCTCACTTATACGGATGCGGGTGTGGTGGCCATGCGCAAAAGATTGCAACAATTTATTGGCGCCGATGCTTACAAAGTAAATATTTACACCTTTCATGCTTTTTGCAATGATGTAATACAAGATAATCTGAACCTTTTTGAAAGAACCGCGCTTGATCCGATTTCGGAACTGGAGCGCATTGATTATTTTAAAAGGCTCATTAATGATTTTGGGAAAAACCATCCTTTAAAAAGGTATCGCGGCGATGTTTATTACGAGATTGACAACCTGCACAATCTTTTTTCAACAATGAAGAGAGAGGGCTGGACGCCCGAATATCTAAATGAAAGAATAGATGCCTACCTGGCCGGCCTGCCCACACGTGAAGAGTTCAGGTACAAAAAAAAATTCAAAGAATTTAATGCAGGTGATTTAAAGGAGAACGCTATTAAAGCCGAAATAGAAAAGATTGATAAATTACGCGCTGCGGTAAACGAGTTTGATAATTTTCAAAAAATCATGGCTGCAGAAAAGCGCTATGATTTTGATGATATGATTAACTGGGTGATAAAAGCCTTCGAAGAAAATCAAAACCTGCTGGCAGATTACCAGGAGCGGTACCAGTACATTTTGGTAGACGAGTTTCAGGACACCAGCGGAACACAAAACCGCATTGTACAACTGCTCATTAGTTATTGGGATGAGCCTAATGTATTTGTGGTAGGCGATGACGATCAAAGTATCTATCGCTTTCAGGGTGCGAATGTTGAGAACATGCTCGATTTTGCCGGCCAATACACTAAAAGCCTTAAAACAATCGTGCTCACCAGTAATTACCGCAGCACGCAACCCATTCTTGATATTTCAAAATCGGTGATTGATCACAATTCCGAAAGGCTCATCAAAAAACTGCCGGGGCTTAGTAAAGACCTTTTATCCGCCAACGAAAAAATAAATCAGTTGCAACATGCACCACAAATTGTAGAATACAATTCTGTGGCCGACGAAATGGCGGGCATTACGTTTGGTGTACATCAGCTAATTAAAGACGGCGTGGCGCCGGGCAAAATTACCGTCATCTACAAAGAGAATAAATACGGCGAAGAACTGGCGCATTATTTTACATTGAAAGGCATTCCTGTTTACAGTAAAAGAAGTATCAATTTGCTGAACGAGCCTTTCATTAAAAAAATTGTAACCATACTTCGCTACCTCAATGCCGAACACGATATTCCTTACGGTGGCGATGAATATTTGTTTGAAATATTGCATTACGATTTCTATAAAATTCCGCCGATTGAAATTGCTAAGGTCACGGTTGAAAGCAATAAGAAAAATTACAGTGGAGACCAGGTTTCCATAAGAAGTTTACTGGCTCACAAATCCAATGCCCCGGCAAAAGACTTGTTTGATACGGGCGCGCTGCACCCGAAATTAAAACAGGCAAGCGAGGTTTTTGAAAGCCTGATTGCCGATGTGCCGAACCTTACCATTCAGCAGCTATTGGATCACATCATTCGTAAAGCCGGCGTGTTGCAATACATTATGCAGCATCCGCAAAAAGTAGAACTGATGAATTTTCTTACAGGCTTCTTCAATTTTATAAAAGATGAAAACCGCAGGAACCCTCAAATGTCTTTGGCAAGCCTGGTAAGCCTGATCGACATGATGGAAAAAGAAAAAATTGCGCTGCCTATGGCGCGTATCACGGGAAACGACAAAGGCGTTAATCTTTTAACAGCTCACGGCAGCAAGGGGCTTGAGTTTGAATATGTTTTTCTTGCGGGCACCAACGCAAACAACTGGGAAAAGAAAAGAAAACCTACCGGCGGTTACAAAATTCCCGATACCGTTTTTTCTTCCCGCGCCGAAGGTGACAATCAGGAAGAATTACGCCGCGTTTTTTATGTTGCAATCACGAGGGCAGAAAAATATTTGGCCATTTCTTATGCGCGGTTGAGTAATGAAAATAAACCTCTTGAGCCGTCACAGTTTATTGCTGAAATTCAGGACTCGCATAACCTGATGGTTGCCAAACCAACGATTAGTACGGAAGAAATGTTTGAGTTTCAACAATTGCTGTTTACCGGTCAGCAGCCGGTCATGCAAAATGCCGAAGAAGACTTCATCAATACGCTGCTTGAAAAATTTGTGATGAATGTAACGGCGCTGAATAATTACCTGAGCTGCCCGCTCAAATTTTATTATCAAAACCTGGTGCGCATTCCCGGCGGTAAAAACGAAGCCACTGAGTTTGGCAGCGCAGTGCACTATGCAGTTGAGCGCTTGTTCAGGAAGATGAAGGGCGACCCTCAACATCAATTTCCGCCGGTTGAAACGATGATAGATGATTTTAACTGGCACCTGCGCCGCCACCGTGAAAACTTTACCAAAGAGGCTTACGAACGCAGGCTGGAACAGGGCAGTATTATCATCCCCGAGTATTACAACAAGTATATTGATACATGGAACAAGATAGCGCTGGTGGAAGTGAACATCCGTGACGTGGTAGTAAAGGGCGTACCGATAAAAGGCAAACTTGATAAAATTGAATTCAACGGTAAAGATGTGAACGTGGTGGATTATAAAACCGGCGACTCAAAAAAAGCTGCTGCAAAATTGATTGGCCCGAACGAGAAAGAACCCAACGGCGGCGATTACTGGCGACAGGCTGTGTTTTACAAATTATTAGTTGATAATTATCCGAAACGCAATTGGCATGTAATCAGCGCTGAGTTTGATTTTATTGAGCCTGATAGCAAAAAGAATTTCGTAAAACAAAAACTTGTAATCAACCCTGCCGACCTTGAAACCGTGAGCCGGCAGATCAGCAGCACCTGGGAAAAAATTCAACGGAAGGATTTTTACAAAGGTTGCGGCAAACCCGAATGCCACTGGTGCAATTTTGTAAAAGATAATGTGCTGTACGAAAGTTTGGAGGACCCCGAGGACGAAGAATAAAAGCTAATCACGCGGAATGGTAGAGATTGTTTAAATTTTTAAACCGGCTCTTAAACTTTTCTTATTTGCGCTTGCGCCAAATTGAACTTGAGTTTGGTGTTTTACTGAACTTTGTAAAAGTATCCCGACTTGTCCTTTTCAGGTCAGCAGGTCAAATTTTTCTATGATTTTCAAGATTGGCGGGGTCGGTTTTGCTCTCAGTCTGATTTCTTTTCCGGTAATCTGGTTTTTCAGTCGGGCTGTTGTTATCTTCTTGCATTCGTGAATGAAGGATCTAATTGAGACGCCTTCCTTTAGCTCAATATGCCTGGCTAACACCAACGCCATAAAACAAATCAACAAGTGTAATTTGATGGGATCTCCTTTATAATGAAATATAGGTCTGGTCTGCAAATCGCTTTTTGCTATTCTGAATGCATGCTCTATTTTATACAATTCGTGATAACGCTCAATGACCAGGGTATTGCTGGCAATGCTTTCTTCGAGATTTGTATAATAACCTTTGATGCCAAGCATCTTCTCGGTCTTGTCGATAAGTTTTTCATTGAGCTCAATTTTTTGCCCATCTGCTTTTGTAAACTTTAGTCTTTTGTTTTTAGAGGGGTTGTCTATCACATATTTTGCTTTTTCTATTTGTTTATCCATTTCATATTTATTCTTGCGGTACCGTGCTGCCGAATAACTGCAAATCAAATACCCTTTATCTGTCTTTATCCGAATACTCTTACCATCTTGCCGTTGTAAATTCTTATCAATTTCTGAGACCAGGTACTGGGAAATGCTACCCAGCCTTGCTCCCACGATATAACTGATTGTGTTTTCTTGTAGTGCTATTATATTATCATCACTGATCATGGCGGCGTCGGCAACCACGGTAAAGTCTTTCACTTTGTTTTCTTGTATAAAGCTTTTTACTACAGGGATGATCGTATGCCCCTCAAATGTATTACCACTGAATATCTCATAAGCGATAGGAAAGCCTTCTTTGGGTACCATTAAGGCCACCAAAATCTGGGGCTGTTGAGATTTATTGTCTTTGGACAAGACACGAAGGCTTCGAAGTATAAAGTAGTAACATCATAAAACAGAAGATCGAAGCTAAATGCGTAATGCTTCCTGGCAAAAGCAAGGGCTATCCCTTCAGCTTTCGATTTAAGTGCAAGCCATTGCGATGCTGATTGATAATAGCTCTGTCTGCGATGTTTGATCCCAAAGTATTCATTAAGTAGCTCAATAGATCGAAGTTTAGATGCTGGTTGCATTAACCTCAGAACGACCAAATCTAAAAGCAGCCTCTTCTTTAGCTTATCAAATCCAATAGCAATAATCAGTTTCCAAATCACATCATATAAAAAATCAAAATGAATACCGATAAACTCAGCCTGGTTGACATAAAGTATATTGTCAGTTTGTTGTGCATCGAAAAGATTAAATTGTTGGGACTTTTTTGAAATGAAATCATTGGCGAGGCCAAGTAAATCTAACTTCTCCTGTTCATTACGTGCTGTTCCAATGTGGCGAACAACTACCCGCTTTCTGTTTTCGATCTTATAAACCTGAATCGAAACCGACTTTTCCGAGTACTTTATCTGCCTGATTTTGTACATCATGACCAATTAGGTCAGCAAAATACAAAAAATGAAATAATAATATACTTGTAATCAATTAATTATATATGTCTATCTTTTTAGGAGGACAAGTCGGGAAGATTTTGTTTTCTGGGTATCAACGTATTTTAAATATTGTTTTGATGCTTTTATTGATGTATGCCCGCATTGAATTTGCGAATTGACAACTGTTATAATTTTTCTGAAGTCGTACTCGGACAGGCTATCTGCTATTTGTTCTTTCGCTTCGCGGAAAGCCTTATCCAGCGAATGTTCTGGGGTGCACCAATAAAGAGAGGGATGCCGCTCTTCCAGAATATTCTGATAAAGATCGAAATCGGTTTGTAATTGTTGCGGGCTGAATTTTTTATAGGGATTGAAAGATTTTTTTGCAACGTTGCAGCTGAACAATAAAAAGCCAAATAGAATTGCAGGACCTTGAAGTGTGCGACGCAACAAACCTGATAGTAATTCGGAAGCTGTTACTATCATTTTATTTCAAAGGATTCCAACCCTGGGCTGTGATTGCATGCTTGCCGCCGCCTTTGGTTAAGATGTGTGCGCCCGCTTCCGCTTCGGTCATATACCCGATAACACTGATGGACGGATTATCTTTTATTTTTTCATAATCGTCCTGGGCTACGGTGAAAAGCAATTCATAATCTTCGCCACCGCTTAACGCACAAGCGGTTGGATCAATTTCAAATTTGAATGCGGCGGTTCTGGTTTCTTCAGCCACCGGAATCTTTTCTTCGTACAAAACGCAGCCAACGTTGCTGTCTTTACAAATATGCAGGATTTCTGAACTGAGCCCATCGCTGATGTCCATCATTGATGTGGGCAGTAATTCCCTTTCTGCAAAAAAATCAATAATGTCTTTCCTGGCTTCGGGTTTCAGCAACCTGCCTATCACATAACTTTCCTGTTCA
>MKRO01000167.1:0-2357 GCA_001896965.1 Sphingobacteriales bacterium 41-5
TTATCAAGACGGCCCGTTACGCGGTCATCAAAACGCATACCCACCGCAATCAAAACATCGCATTCGTTTGTGAGAACATTGGGACCGTAATTCCCGTGCATGCCAAGCATACCAACGTTTTGCGGGTGATCTGTTGGTAAGGCGCTCAGGCCCATAATCGTCCATGCAGCAGGTAAACCGCCTTTCTCAATAAATGCTTTAAATTCGGTTTCAGCGTTTCCAAGAATAATACCCTGACCAAAAAGTACCAGAGGTTTTTTTGCGCTGTTGATTAACGCTGCTGCTCTTTGCACGTATTCTTTTCTTACGATCGGTTTGGGGCGATAGCTACGCACATGATCGCATTTTTCGTAACCTTTATAGTCAAATTGCTGAACCTGTGCATTCTTTGTTATGTCAATCAAAACCGGGCCCGGCCTTCCGCTTGAGGCGATATAAAAAGCTTTTGCAATCGCATGAGGAATTTCGTTTGCGTCGGTAACCTGATAGTTCCATTTGGTAATTGGAGCGGTGATGTTGATCACATCAGTTTCCTGAAAGGCATCAGTTCCTAAAAGGTGTGCGAATACCTGGCCGGTGATACAAACCAACGGAGTGGAGTCAATTTGTGCATCGGCTAAACCTGTTACCAGGTTGGTAGCGCCCGGGCCGCTGGTTGCAAACACAACCCCCGTTTTTCCGCTTGCACGCGCAAAGCCTTGCGCAGCATGTATTCCTCCCTGTTCGTGACGCACCAAAATATGCTTCACTTTATCCATATAATCATACAATGCATCGTAAATGGGCATGATGGCTCCGCCGGGATAACCAAAAATTGTATCCACGCCCTCGGCAAGTAATGCTTCCATTACTGCCTGGCTTCCAGTTATTTGTGTAGTGGCTTTCTGTTCGTCTGCCTTTTTCATCTCTTTGATGTCAGTAGGCGCGAAATTTTGGGTTTGTTCTTTTTGTAATGTTTCCATTTTTTTATTGAATTAGGTTTATTGAAATATTATTTGTCTGATATCCGAAATCCGACCCGGTCTCTGTCTTTCCATTTTCTTTCTGCTGCTTTTTCATCTAAAAGGTTTTCCATCGCGTCATAGATCTGGTTAAGTTGCGAGTCATGGTCGCCCAGCTTGTCTTTTATTAGGCGAAGCTGCTCGCGTACATCGTTTTGAAGTAATACAATTCTTCTTATCTCCACAAAAGCGCGCATGATGGCGATATTCATTTCGATGGCTTTATTACTACGCAGAACACCACTGAGCATTGCTACTCCCTGTTCGGTGAAGGCGTAAGGAAGATATGCCAGTCCTCTATGTTTTTTCGAACTCATCACAATTTGTGACGAGTTCGAATTAGTTGAACTAGTAGTAATAATTAGTTGTGGCCTTAAAATCTCCCATTCGGTTTCTTCAAGTTGAAACATAAAATCGGCAGGGAAGCGATTGATATTTCTTTTTACCGCCTGATTAAATACTCTTGTTTCAACTTCATACAAAGCTGCCAGGTCAAAGTCGAGCATTACCCGCTCGCCCCTGAGTTCGTAAATTCTGTTTTGTATGGACTGAATGACCTGCATTAGTTTTTATTCATCTGTTACACATCCCTCCGAAGCATCCCTCACCAATTTGGCATATTTATAAAGAATACCATTTGTTGCTTTTAGTGCAGGCTTTTTCCAACCTTCCATGCGTTTATTAATTTCTTCATCACTTATTTTTAGCGTGAGCTTATTATTTACCGCGTCAATTTCAATAATATCATCGTCATGCACAAAGCCAATCAAACCACCTTCGTGCGCCTCAGGTGTAATGTGGCCCACCACAAAACCGTGAGTGCCCCCGCTGAAACGGCCGTCGGTAATTAACGCAACTGATTTGCCCAAACCCGCGCCAATAATAGCACTGGTAGGTTTCAGCATTTCAGGCATACCGGGCGCACCTTTGGGGCCTTCGTTTTTAATTACAACAACATCGCCGGCTCTCACTTTACCTTCAGTAATTCCTGCGATCAGGTTTTGCTCTCCGTCAAACACTCTTGCAGTACCTTCAAAACGCTCTCCTTCTTTGCCGCTAATCTTTGCCACACTGCCTTTTTCAGCGAGGTTGCCGTATAGAATTTGTAAATGGCCGGTTGGTTTTAGAGGATTTTCGAGTGGGTGAACGATGTCCTGCGTTTCAAAATCCAGGTCAGGTACATCAGCTAAATTTTCTGCAATGGTTTTGCCGGTAACTGTAATACAATCGCCATGTAACAAACCTTTTTGCAATAAATATTTCATAACCGATGGAACACCGCCTTTATTGTGAAGGTCTTCCATCAAATATTTTCCACTGGGTTTAAAATCAGCAAGCACCGGCACTTTATCACTG
>MKRO01000167.1:2379-8208 GCA_001896965.1 Sphingobacteriales bacterium 41-5
AAGGAACGCCTACACTTCTTGCCATTGCCAGCAAATGCAATACCGCGTTGGTGCTTCCGCCCAAAACCATAATAACGGTGATAGCATTTTCAAAAGATTTGAGGGTCATGATGTCACGCGGTTTAATATCTTTTTCAAGAAGCAGTTTGATATACTTTCCGGCCTCGATGCATTCTTTTTTCTTGTCTTCGCTTAAAGCAGGATTGCTGCTGCTGTACGGCAGGCTCATGCCCATTGCTTCAATAGCGGAAGCCATTGTGTTTGCAGTGTACATGCCGCCACACGCACCCGCGCCGGGGCAGCTTCGTTTTACAATCTCTTTAAAGTCGCCCTCATCAAGGGTTCCGGCAATTTTTTTACCAAGTGCCTCAAAGGCAGAAACGATATTCAGGTCTTCGCCTTTATAATGGCCGGGCGCAATTGTTCCGCCGTAAACCATAATTGCCGGGCGGTTCAAACGTCCCATCGCAATTAAAGAGCCGGGCATATTTTTATCGCAACCCGGTACCGCAATCAATCCATCATAATATTGCGCGCCACAAACACACTCAATAGAATCAGCAATGACATCACGGCTTACCAGCGAATAACGCATGCCTGGCGTACCGTTGCTCATACCGTCGCTCACACCAATCGTGTGAAAAATCAATCCCACCAAATCATTATCCCAAACACCTTTCTTAATGTCTTTTGCCAGATCATTTAAGTGCATGTTGCAGGGGTTGCCATCGTAGCCCATGCTTACAATACCCACCTGCGCTTTTGTCAAATCATCTTCAGTTAAACCCAGTGCATATAATTGCGCCTGGGCGGCCGGTTGTGTGGGGTCTTGGGTAATGGTTTTACTGTATTTGTTTAAAGCCCTCTCGCCCCCCGAAAGGGGGATTATAAAATCACTCATATTATTTAATTTATCCAATATTTAAACGGTTCAATTGATTTATTTAGTTCCTTTTCAATTCCCCCCTTTCGGGGGTAGGGGGCTTATATGATTGTTGATTTTCTTGCTTCAATATTTTCGCCCTTTGCCGAGCCGGGAATCTTTCCTCCCACATAATCGCTGACTAAATCGCCCACCGATGTTGTTGAGTAAGAATTTACCGGGTCAATATCTTTTGTTACAAAACCGTTCTGCAAAGTCCACGCTATGGCCTCTCTCACCAGGTTTGCTTCTTCCGTCAGGTTAAAATGATCGAGCAACATGGCTGCTGATAAAATAGAGCCCGTAGGGTTTGCAATATTTTTGCCTGCGGCCTGAGGATAAGAGCCGTGAATGGGTTCGAACAAAGCAACTTTGCTGCCTACCGATGAAGAAGGTAACATACCCAGCGAACCACTAATTACACTTGCCTCATCACTTAAAATATCGCCAAACATATTCTCTGTAAGCATTACATCAAATTGCTTGGGATTAACGATGATTTGCATGGCTGCATTATCAACAAACATATAACTCACTTCTACTTCAGGATATTGCGATGCCATTTCCTGTATCACTTTTCTCCAAAGCCTGGACGATTCCAAAACGTTTGCTTTATCAACCAATGTCAGTCTTTTATTTCTAATCATTGCATGTTCAAAAGCCAGCCTGGCAATACGCTCAATTTCGGGCCTTGTGTACACGCAATCATCAGAGGCGCGGTTGCCGTCTTCGCTTAATTCTTTTTTACCGAAATAAATGCCACCGGTTAATTCGCGGTAAATGATGAAATCAACATCAGCGGCATTTTGCGGCTTTAACGGGCAAAGATGTTGCAAAGCAGGGTAGGTGTTTACCGGGCGAATATTTGCATACAACTGCAAAGCTTTTCTCAATCCCAGCAAACCCTGTTCTGGCCTTACTTTAGAGGTAGGGTCGTTGTCATATTTCGGATCGCCGATTGCGCCCAGCAACACAACATCGCTGGCAAGGCAGGTATCAATTGTTTCCTGCGGCAGCGGACTCCCGGTTTTATCAATAGCGCAGGCGCCCATCAACACATATTCGTATTCAAATTTATGACCGAATTGTTCTGAAATGGAATTTAAAACTTTGATAGCCTGTTGTGTCACTTCCGGGCCAATGCCATCACCCTCAATAACGGCTATTTTTTTTGTGATTTTTGTTGACATACATTTTAATTAAACTGTAGTAAGAAATTTTGTCCTTTTTATTTTTCTTTTATAAATTGATGATTTCCCGTTTTGTAATTCCATCACGTTTTTAATGCAGTTCGGAACATCTTTTTCGTAATGGCTGATGAACAAAATTGAAACACCTGTTTGCCGGTGAATTTCGTCCAGTAGAGAAATGATCTCACCTGTTTGAAAATCGTCCAGTCCCTGGCAGGGTTCATCCAAAGCTAATAACAACGGGCTTTTTACCAATGCACGTGCAATGAAAACGAGGCGTTGGTTAGCCGTTGAAATAGCAGATAACGGTTTGTGTGCCATTTCATCCAGCGAAAAATACGACACCCATTCATGTACTTTTTCGCGTTGGCTTTCATTAAGGCGGCTATATAATCCCATCGTGTCAAAAAAGCCTGAGGCGATGGTTTGCAAAACCGTAATGCGTTTATCAAAAAATTTCACAAGCTCGGGCGATACAAACCCAATTTTCTTTTTAATATCCCAGATGCTTTCACCACTTCCTCTCTTCCTGCCAAAAAGATAAACCGGCTGACTATATGCTTGCGGATTGTCTGCATTGATAAGACTTAACAGGGTTGATTTACCCGCTCCGTTGTGGCCTTTTATCAGCCAGCATTCGCCGGGGGAAACCTGCCAGTGAATATTTTCGAGAATTTGTTTTGAGCCGTATTTTATATTAACGCCTTTTAAATTGATTAGCGGCCCCACGTGGTAAGCCCTGGCCATTGCCGGGAGGTGGCCGGAAAATTTTTCGTTTTCAGGAACGTTCAAAAAACCTAAAGTATCAATAGCGCCAAAGTTCAAAAGTTTTCCTTGGCCCATTTCTGCAAAATGTGTGATGCAATCCGGAAGCTCGTGCGTGTCGGTAGTTAAGATGATGGTAACGCCATCCTGCGCCAATTTATTTAGAACATGGTGCAGCGATTTTCTGCTTTGTACATCAAGCCCGGTAAAAACTTTATCTAAAACCAGCACATCCGGTTTTTTCAAAAGATGTTTGATAATCTGGGTTTTCTTTAATTCACCATTTGATAGTTGTATGATCGGTGCGTTGCGCCGGTGCGTTAATTGAAATTTCTGCAGCCAGTATTCAATATCTGCCGCGCCGCCTTTGCCTTCAAGTTCCTGCTGCAAAGTTTTTGAGTCTTCAGCATCGCAGCTATTGAATCGTTGCTGATAATAAAAGTTGTTTAGGTTAGAAAGGTTTTTTATGGTATGATCTTCTGCCACAAATTCAACCGAAGGTTTTATGCCCTTGTATCCATCAACAAAATCAAGGGAGCCTGAATAAAAAATATCTCCGCGAAAAACCTTAGCCAGTAAGGTTTTGCCGCTACCCGCAGCGCCATAAATCGCAAGGTTGCCCCCGGCGGGCAGCGTAAACGAAATATCGTTTAGTAAAAGCCTACCTGCCCGGCTTACGGTAACATTTTTTAATATCGCAGACTTTGAATTGATAGAATTTTATTGTTTTAACCTTTCGGTTTTTATTTAAACATTTGCAACCACTTTATCAGCCATTTCCCTGAGGTCGCTGTCTTCAACTTCTTTTTTTGCATCGGCCACTGCTAAAAATTGCTGGTACAAATCATCAACCTGGTTGCGGTCAAATTCGTAACCAAGATTTTTAAAGCGGTAAGCCAACGCGCTGCGGCCGCTTCGTGCAGTAAGTACGATGTGCGAAGCATCGGCGCCAACCTCATGCGGCGCAATAATTTCGTAAGTAGTGGCTTCTTTCAAAAAACCATCCTGGTGAATGCCCGATGAATGTGAAAAAGCATTGTCGCCCACAACAGCTTTATTTGGCTGCACCATCATGCGCATGGTATCAGAAACAAGCCGGCTCATGGGCAGCAACTTTGTTGTATCAATATTCGTGTATAAATTCAGGGAAGGATGTTTTTTGATCACCATCACAACTTCCTCCAACGATGTGTTTCCTGCCCTTTCGCCAATGCCGTTAATCGTACATTCAATTTGCCTTGCACCGCCAATGGCGCCTGCGATAGAATTGGCTGTTGCTAATCCCAGGTCGTTGTGGCAGTGGCATGAAAGAATAGCCTTATCAATATTAGAAACGTGGGTCATCAAATATTCCATCTTGCCCTGATACTCGTGCGGTAAGCAGGAGCCGGTGGTGTCAGGAATATTCAGTATTGTAGCGCCGGCAGCTATTGTTGCTTCAACCAATTGCGCCAAAAATTCCAAATCGGCGCGGCCGGCGTCTTCGGCGTAAAATTCAACCTCGGGAACCAGGTTGCGGGCGAGCTTCACCGCAGCAACGGCCCTTTCCAGAATTTGCTCACGGGTAGCGTTGAATTTGTATTTTATGTGGTTGTCCGACGAACCGATACCGGTGTGAATGCGCGGCATCACTGCATGCTTCAGCGCCTGCGCGGCAACTTCAATATCGTTCTGCACGGCGCGGGTGAGGCCAACTACCGTTGATTTAGTGATGACTTTTGAGATTTCATCTACCGACCTAAAATCGCCGGGGCTTGAAACCGGGAAGCCTGCTTCAATGATGTCAACGCCAAGGTCTTCTAATTCAAGAGCGAGTTTTATTTTTTCTTCGGTATTTAATTTACAACCGGGAACCTGTTCGCCGTCTCTTAAAGTTGTGTCGAAAATGTAGACCTTTTCATTTGCCATTTGTTATGAATTAAAAGTTTTTAGATTTTGATATTTGTATATTCGCCTACTATAGCCGTTAAAGATAGAATAATGTGTAGGATATTGAAAACAAATTTGTTATACAATTTACATTGCATAAATTTCTTAAATTTGACGTAAGTGTATGAAAATCAGTAAGTAAAGATAATTTCATTTACAATGCCCAACAAGAATACAGATGCATTGTTCCAATTAATAAAATCGCTTGAAAAGAGCGAAAAACGGAACCTGAAGCTTTTTGTGAACCGCAATGCGGGCACGGAAAGCCTTAAAAGTATGCAATTGTTTGATGCTCTTGATAAGATGGCTGAGTACGATGAAAAGCTTTTATTGAAAAAGGCCCCGGCGGTTAGCAAGCAGCAACTTTCAAATACCAAGGCTTTGTTGCAAAAGCAAATACTGGGCAGCTTGCGCGTTTTAAAAGATCACACAAATATTGATGTACAATTGCGCGAGATGTTTGATCACGCCCGCATACTTTACAATAAAGGTTTATACATGCAGGTGTTGAGGATACTTGATAAACTAAAAGAAATTGCCCGCGATTACAACCAATACACTTACCTGCTACAGGCGCTTTATTTTGAGAAAAAAATAGAAGCCCTGTACATTACACGAAGCATACAAAGCCGTGCAAACGAGCTAAAGGAGGAAGCGGAGGAAGTAGAGCAGGTGTTGAGGAACACCAACCGTTTGTCGAGCCTGAATTTGCTTTTATATAGTTGGTACATCCAAAACGGGCATGCCAGAAATAATGAGGATATTCAAAATGTAAAGAAAATTCTGGATGAGAACCTGCCCGAAAAAAGTACACTGCACAGCAGCTTTTATGAAAGCGTTTACCTGTATCAATGTTACGCCTGGTATTTTTTCATCAGGCTGGATTTTCTGAAATTTTACAGGTATTGCCAGAAATGGGTGGATCTTTTTGATGCCGATCCAAAAATGAAAGAGACCGAAACAGCGATGTACGTAAAGGGCATGCACAACCTGATGAGCGCGCATTTTGACCTTTTAAACCGC
>MKRO01000167.1:8260-11605 GCA_001896965.1 Sphingobacteriales bacterium 41-5
CGGTTTAAGGCATTTGCTAAAAGCGATCTGATACAAAACAGCAACAATAACCGCATCAATACTTATGTTTATTTGTACACCGCGGTTTTAAACCTGCATTTCCTGGAAGGCACGTTCACAAAGGGTTTGAAGATGGTTCCTTTTTTAGAAGAGATGCTGGTGAAGCATGAAAAATATCTGGACCGGCACCGTGTGATGGTATTCTACTATAAAATCGCCTGCATGTATTTTGGGAGTGGCGATAACGGTAATACAATCGCTTATCTGAATCGAATCATCAATCAGAAAGACGACCTGCGAACCGACCTGCAATGTTACAGCCGATTGTTGCATTTGATTGCGCATTATGAGCTGGGCAACTTTGATTTGTTGGAATACCTGATCAAATCGGTTTACCGTTACATGGCCAAGATGGAAAACATCAGCAAGGTTGAACAAGCCATGCTCGATTTTTTAAAAACCGCTTTTCAATATGACAGTGTTACCATCAAACCTGAATTTGAAAAACTGCTCCATAAACTAAAAAAATACCAGAACAACCGGTTGGAATCACGAGCCTTTGCCTACCTTGATGTGATTAGTTGGCTGGAGAGCAAGATCTACAACAAAAATGTTCAGGATGTGATCAGGGAAAAATATTTAAAGGAAAGGCGTAAATGAAAAGGGCCGGCTATACAGCAGCCCAAAAAATAATTTCCCGCCAAAAGATTAATTCAAAGCGCCCATTCCGGCGCCTACGGCAAGCGCCACCATCGCAAGAACATAGAATGCGATAACGATAACAGTGAGGATGCCTACGAATTTAAAACAGTTTTTAAGGCTGCTTAACCCCTCGTTAAATTGTGCCTGATTTTCATTTTTGATACCAAGCCGGGTTTGTGTCCCAAACTTCAAAAGTGTCCAGGTTGGATAAAAGTATAAAGCGGCAATGATAATATAAATGATCCCGAATGCTGCTCCTTCAACAGGTAACCCCGGAATTTGAGCCGAGTTGAGCATTTGCGACCCAATCGTCATGAATGCCAGGCCGCCTAAAATCATCAATACTACCATTATCATTCCGATGATGCCCATAAATTTTGCCCATTTAGCAGCTTCGGCCAGGTTGTATTTTCCTGATTGATCAATTTGGAGGTTATTAAAGGAGCCTCTTTCTGTGGGTTGATTTTGTTCGTAAGATTGATTATAGTTTTCCATTATAAAGTGATTTATACCTAAAAATAACTAAAACCTGTTTTATCGGCTTAATTTAATAAGCTTTTGCAAACAATACTCTTTGCTTAGAAGGTTGCCCGCTTAAAATACATTTTCCTTCTTCTACGCCGGTACCATCAATCGGAATGCAACGGATGGTGGCTTTTGTTTGTTCCTTGATGGCTTCTTCTGTTTCAGGTGTGCCATCCCAATGGGCAAAAATAAACCCGCCTTTTTCATCCAGCAGTTTTACAAATTCATCCCAGTTATCGGCTTTTGTAATATGCTCATCGCGGAAGGTTTTTGCACGGTTGAACATATTAGTTTGAATATCATCCAAAAGATTTTTTACAAAATCGGCAATACCATCGAGGCTCACGGATTGTTTTTCTTTTGTGTCTCTTCGAGCGACTTCAATCACATTGTTTGCCAGGTCTCTTGCGCCAATGGCGAGGCGCACCGGCACACCCTTCATCTCGTATTCAGCAAATTTCCAGCCGGGGCGGTTGTTGTCGTTGTCATCATATTTTACGCTGATGCCCAGCTTTTTTAATTCTGCGGTTATTTCGTGCACTTTTGCATCAATCTGGTCTTTTTGTTCCTGGCCTTTATAAATAGGAACGATTACTACCTGCAATGGAGCGATTTTTGGCGGCAGCACCAAGCCCTGGTCATCGCTGTGCGCCATAACTAAGGCCCCAACGAGGCGTGTACTTACGCCCCAGCTTGTTGCCCAAACATATTCCAGTTGATTTTCTTTATTCAAAAACTGAACGTCGAAAGCCTTTGCAAAATTTTGGCCAAGAAAATGAGAAGTTCCCGCCTGTAAAGCCTTTCCGTCCTGCATCAGGGCTTCAATGCAGTAAGTATCCACAGCGCCTGCAAACCGCTCGCTCTCGCTTTTTACACCCTTCAATACGGGAACGGCCATGAATTCTTCAGCGAATGTGGCGTACACATCGAGCATTTTTCGGGCTTCCTCAACCGCTTCTTCCTGTGTGGCATGGGCAGTGTGGCCTTCCTGCCATAAAAATTCGGCAGTGCGAAGAAAAAGGCGGGTCCGCATTTCCCAGCGAACTACGTTAGCCCATTGATTTACAAGAATTGGTAAGTCCCGGTAGCTTTGAATCCAGTCTTTATAGGTATTCCAGATGATCGTTTCGCTGGTTGGACGAACAATCAGCTCTTCTTCCAGTTTTGCTTCGGGGTCAACAATTACCCCCGAACCATTGGGGTCATTTTTAAGGCGGTAATGCGTAACTACCGCACATTCTTTTGCAAAGCCCTCAACGTGAGCCGCCTCCTTGCTTAAAAAACTCTTGGGAATGAAAAGCGGAAAATATGCGTTTACATGCCCGGTATCTTTAAACATCCTGTCCAGCGCATCTCTCATGTTCTCCCAAAGGGTGAACCCGTATGGTTTAATAACCATGCAACCGCGCACGGCTGAATAGTCGGCCAAACTTCCTTTTATAACCAAATCGTTGTACCATTGTGAGTAGTCCTGGCTACGCGGCGTTATCTCTTTACTCATAATTTGTTTAACTGATAATCAATTGTTTATTTTGCGAACTTTTTGGCATAAGGATGGTTTCTAAATTAACAACACATTATGCATCCTTTATACAATAATTACGTCTTTATTAACGTAACTTTATGCCGTAAAAAGCGCAAAAGTAAATTATTAAGGGTAACAATTGTAATGATGCGTTTATTATTTAGAAAACAATTATTCAAACATAAATATCACAACCACAATGAAAACTAGAAGCTTGTTATTAATGCTTGGTTTTGTAATTGCTCTTGCAAGCTGTACAACGGCTTATAAAACCGGCCAAACTCCTGACGATGTTTACAGCTCGCCGGCTCCCCCGGCGGATGAATATGTTAGGACGCAAAAAACAGACGAACGTCGTTACAGGAATTACGACAATGATGAATATTCGGATTACGAGGATTATGACGACCGCTATCTCCGCATGAAGGTGCGTAACCGCGGCAGGTGGAGTGACCTTGACGATTGGTATTATTACGGCGGCCGCTACAACTTCAGCTATTATAATAACTGGTATTACTGGAATGATCCTTTCTATTGGAACAGTCCATGGTCGCCCGTGAGTTATTGGAATATGTACTATAACCCCTACTGGT
>MKRO01000167.1:11704-12193 GCA_001896965.1 Sphingobacteriales bacterium 41-5
GGGCTGGGGTGGATGGTATGACCCCTGGTACACAGGCTGGTACGGCAATCCTTACTGGTATGGATATGGCCCGGGCGTGATTGCTGGTGGTAGAAATGCAACTTATGGCCCGAGGAGAACCAACCTGGGCAGTTACAATCCTAATAATTTAGGAACCGGTTCAAGATCAACTTATAGTAATCCAGGCACCGGTTACAGAAGCACTTATGGTGTGCGGTCTAACTCAAGCGTGGGTACTAATAATTCAAACTCCAACGAAAATGCAAGAACCGCTTCCAGGAGATTTGGGACTACTGATAATGGCAGGACTTATCAAAGCCGTTCTTACGATCCCGGGTATTCAACACCGAGCAGGAGCACTTATTCAAACCCCAGTTCGTCCGGTTCGTCGTCAGGTAGCAGTATTGGAGGCAGTGGTGGCAGTTCCGGTGGAAGAAGTGGAGGTAGCAGCGGTGGTGGTGCCGGCGGTAGAAGATTTTAAACATTCTC
>MKRO01000168.1:0-247 GCA_001896965.1 Sphingobacteriales bacterium 41-5
AAACAGGCTCTAAGTGAATAAAATTATTTTTGTTATTTCGATCGATTTGAACGTTATATTTTTTATTCTTCACTTTAAAAGAAACTGAAATTTTTTCGGCTGCCGATGTAACAAAACTCAGATCCGAAAGACTTGTTTTTGCAAACGATACGGCCTCTTCAGTAGGATTGACTGAGCCGTGTGTTTCCGTGATGCTTACAAAATTTGTCTCCCCTTTTCCTTCTGCAGAAAGCATGAAACCGTTTTC
>MKRO01000168.1:278-1467 GCA_001896965.1 Sphingobacteriales bacterium 41-5
CCGGTGGAAACCATACTTACCTGCAAGGGTTGTTCTGAAATAAAATGAGTGGTATAAAACCGGTTGTTGTTAAGAATACCAACATAGCCACCGCTTTTATCAAGCTGGTTAACCGCCTTCAGCCAAATGTGCTGGTAACCGTTTTGAATACCCATTGGTTTCAATTGCGTGGTAAATGCTTTCAGGTTAAAAGATGTGGCGACCAACTGGCCCTTATACCAAAAAGGCAAATCGTAGTGATGTGATTTATCTGATATAGCTGTTACAACATCCAGCAGCAAGGGTTTGCTTAGTTCTGGTATAGAAACCAATGCCACAATGCGTTTTAGTTTGGTATTATCATAAGCATTTATCTCCGATGCGCTCACCACCTGTAAACCATCTTTATTGCTGAAGTATTCAAGTTGGGGTGCAAACTGTTCAGCCTTTTCAAGATTCGCATTAAAATGCGACGACCTGTCAACCACCAAAGTATTGTGTGCAATCGTTTGTTTGGCCCAGGTAGTATTCTCAGGCAGGTAATGCCCTCCTCTCTTCGATTCAATATTTAAAAACCGGGCTGCGCCATAGTCGAAAAATATTTCGCTGTTATTGTCGTAATACAACAAATTCAATCTGGCGAAATGCCCGTGCCCCATACCCTGTGTACCGGCTTTTAACAGCACAATTTGCTGGTCGGCATTTGTACCGTTCCTCAAAATGCCCAACCCGCCTTCGCCCCCATCCTTTCCATCCCTTATCCATTGTGAGGTATATTTAAAAGGAACAGCATTCCCTTCTGCTATCGCTTTAGCAACGAGTAGTCCCGCATCAGAAACAGTTACACGGCCTTGTTGTTGGGCAATATCTAATAAGCTGTTATCAGCCGAAACATCAGCATAAATAATATTTACACCATACACCAATTCAATACTTTCAAAAGTTTTATCCTTAATTGCATCATTAACCGGGAAAAATAACCGCGTGCATCAGTCAATTGTAAACATGTATTTACGGCTTTGGCCAAAATGCTGTCACGATAGCTAAAAACATTTTTTTGGGGCTGGTAATTATGTATTGCTTTTGCAGTAATCAAGAACGGATACAGGGCGTAGCGCTGATAATACGGGCCTTCCGCATAATAGCCGTCCGGCGAAAAAAGTTGGTCAAGTTGCGCCCAGTAACCTGTTTCCCCGTCCTTTTTTGAGCC
>MKRO01000168.1:1496-7233 GCA_001896965.1 Sphingobacteriales bacterium 41-5
TAATCCATCTTATTTAAAACATAGCCTGTAAGAGCAGTTGCAGCAATGGCCCAGGTTCCGTGGTTGTGTATTTTATTAAAGGTTTCATAACCATCTACAGTAATAAATTTTAATATTGGAAGGAAGAGATCGTTTTCAATATTCGAGCGGTCTTCACTGCTAATAGCATCGTGCACCATATCGTAGCCCTGAATGACATATACCTGCCACACAAAATCATTCAGCGATTGCCAGAAAATCCTTCCGCTTTGCTGGTCAGTTTTTCTGGCCGGGTGCAGTTTCCAGTTTTTATATTGCGCAGCGTATTCCAACAAAATATCGTTTACGTATTTCGCGTATTTTTTTTCAGCGGTAACCTGGTACGCCACACCGCAGTTAAAAATGTTGTTGTAGTTTAATTTATGTTGCTCATGTGTAAAGCCGCCGCCGCCGTCTTTCGGGGTAGATACATTAATGGGTGATGCCAACGCATTGTCGGCATTGAGTTTTATTACCTCAAATGATTTTAAAAGCAGCGGATATTTTCTTATCCCATCCCTTATCGCTGAAACATTTTCTTTTGTGATCATTATATTGGGATGTCTCTGCCCTTTAATAGAACCAACAGATAAAATAATAACAAGCAATATGTAAAATTTCAAACGACTCATACTTTAATCGTTAGCTATAAATTATTGTGAAATGTTTTTTATGGCTTCCATATTATTTTTACTTACAGCGAGCAGGTCGGCCAAATGTTCGGCCATAGCCTTTTCCGCCCCTTTAGTGTTGCGGTCTTCAATAGCATCTAAAACAGCGCTGTGTTGCGGGATAGATTTTATACTCCTGTTTTTGCCGCACACGTTATTTTCAACTATGTTTTGAATGAGATCTGGTATTAATGCAAGTACCATTGATTCAAGAAAAGAGTTTTTGGAAGCCTTTGCTATTTTTACATGAAGCATCATGTCTTCTTCAATCGCTTTGCCGGAAGTTTTTACTTTTTGCTCGAATTCCATCGCAGCCTTCTTTATTTCATGAAGATCTTTTTCCGTCCTGTTCTCTGCTGCGAGTTTCACGGTGGTCAATTCAAGATAATATCGTGCTTCAAGCAAAGAGTTAAAATCGTCTTTATTAAAACTTATAATATCAGAAATAAGTGTATCGAGCACTTTAATGCTTATTCCAGTAACGTAAGTGCCGCTTTGAGGATTGGTTTTCAGCAGTCCGTAAAATTCTAGTTTGTGAATGGCTTCACGCACATAGCTTCTTCCTATCTGCAACATTTCAGATAAAGCCCTTTCAGCGGGCAGCCTGTCGCCAGGTTTTAACTCACCAGATATTATCATCTGCCTTATCTGGCTAATTATTTTATCTACCGGAGATTCAATCTGGATGGCTTTGAAATTTTTTGCGAGCAACGTTTTCATACAATAAATTGGTTTACCAAAAATTGGTTTACCAAAAATAGGGGATAATTTTCGAATATCCAAAACTGCGGTTTTTGTACTCTTGATATGAGAAGGTTCTAATACCGCTTTTTATTTTTATCGCATTCCTGTTTTAACACATTTTTACAAACCCGGAAATTGTTTTAAAGCGTTTCGTGAATAGCTTTATTGTGGACTTCTCACCAAAGTAAGCTTTATGAAAATAAAATTATTTCTGACTATGGCGATTTTTATCAGCATAGTACCAGCAACTGAGGCTCAATTCAGAACCGGCGTAAAAGGTGGCCTTGTGTTCTCCCGTTTTTCTGAAGATATTGATCCCTTTGCTAAAAACAGTAAATACTCGGAGGACTATATCGGCTTTCAAAAAGTTTTTCGCTCGGGCGCCACTGGTGGCTTTTTCGCAGAATTTATGATAAACAATGCTACAAGAATTGGAGGCGAACTATTGTTTGCTGCCAGAGGCTCCAAATATCGGTACCACAACTCAAAGGTTTACCTTTTGGATGAAGATGGAAATAAATCCAAAGCTTATGATACTTATACTTACCAAACTGATTATTTGGAACTACCTGTGTATTTACAATTAGATACCCGTGCCGGTTTTAACACTGTCGGTATCTCAGTGTATGGAGGTGTTGCACCGGCTGTACCTGTAAACAGAAAACGGGTTTACCGCTATTATGATATTGAAGGTTTCGCAGCGAAAGGCGATCAGAAAAAAATGAAACGAGAACTGGAAAATGTACGCGCATTTAACCTATTCCCGCTCGTGGGCATTAAATTAGGTTCTGATCGTGCATTTTTAGATCTCCGTTACAGTACAACATTTCGTCCGGTGTTTGGAAACTCTCCAACCGGCCCGGACACCGATTTCAATACCCGAATGAGCAGCTTAAGTGCCACTGTAGGTATTTACTTTTAAAAACAAGGCCTGCAAAATTTGCAGGCCCATTTACTAAATTTCTTCAAATGGTTACCCCCAAAGGTTTTCAGGGTAATCTCCTGCATCAATCAAATCGTTCAACTGCTTTTGCACAGCAGGCGCATCTTCTTTATAAGTTACGCCGAACCACTGCGCTGAAGTAGGGATCACTTTCACCACGCCACCGTTTTTAATAAAATTATCAACCACTTCAGGTATTAAAAACTCCGAATTGGGCACTGATATATTTTCACCAATGAAAGCTTTAAAATCTTTTTCATACAACTCAAACACCGATGGGTGAAAACACCAGAAGTTCATTGAAACCACATCGCTGCGCTTTAACTCTTGTGGTTCCAGGCCGTCTTCCACCATCACTTTATCATCTTTCAGGCCAATGCCTATGCGTTCTACCACACCGGCAAGATCACCTTTTTCATCCAGCGCACACACACCTCTGTTTACGGTTCCATGATCGCTTAATGTTTTCATCAGGTTATAACCAACCACTGCATAGGTTTTTTCATCGCACTCGTTGGTTAAAAAATCAGCCGCCCTTTTAAACGCATCAAAGCCGTAAAAATCATCAGCATTAATCACCGCGAAAGGCTCGTTCACTTTACTACTGCTGCAAAGTACCGCGTGGCCCGTGCCCCAGGGCTTGGTTCTTTCTTCTGGAATTTGTGCTCCGTCCAAATACATATCCAACTCCTGAAAGGCAAATTCATAGTTCACTTTGCCATCCAGTTTCGCCGCAAATTTTTCCCTGAAATTTTCTTCAAACTGTTGCCTGATGAGAAACACAATTTTTCCAAACCCCGCTTTTACTGCATCAGAAATCGAATAATCCATAATCGTTTCACCCGTGGGGCCAAAACCCTCCACCTGTTTCATGCTTCCATATCTTGAGGCCATTCCCGCGGCCAGTATCACTAATGTTGGTTTCATTTTAAGTTGGTTTATTTTTAAATTTTAGTTATCAGTTTAGTAAAATTGCCAGATCCGCCTTTATTATTCGGGCTGACCCGCCTTTATTATTCGGGCAGGCCCGCCTGTACCATCCGTCATCATCGTTCAAAAATAGACTAAATTAGCCAACTACAAAATTCGTATGGTATCCATTCATGAAGATTCAATAACGACTGACAGGATTGAAACTTTCTGTAAAAATGAGGTGGAGGTTTACACCCTGCGCACCGATAAAATCCATCCTGTTGTAAGCGGCAATAAATGGTTTAAACTAAAATTTTATTTCCAACAGGCTCTCAGTCAAAATGCCAAAACGATTGTCACTTTTGGAGGAGCCTATTCGAACCACATTGTAGCAACCGCGTATGCCTGCAAATTAAAGGGCCTGCGAAGCATCGGCATCATTCGGGGCGAAGAACCAAAAAATTATTCTCACACATTAACCGATGCCATGAATTACGGAATGCAATTGCATTTCATTTCCCGCGAAAATTATAAAGGAAAAGTAATTCCAACGGAGTTAGTGTTGCCGGAAAATTATTTCATTCCCGAAGGCGGCTATGGCCCATTAGGCGCAGCCGGAATGGCAACACTTAACTACGACAAAACTAAATTTACCACCGTCTGTTGCTCCATCGGCTCAGGAACGATGATGGCCGGCCTGACCAACTCAAAAAATAAGTCATCAGAGATACTTGGCATCAGTATTTTAAAAAATAATTATGAACTTAACGGAGATGTTTACCGTCTCTTGACGGATAAAAATGAACCGGTCAATATCATTCATGACTATCATTTTGGCGGTTATGCAAAATATAATGATGGGTTGATACGTTTTATGAATAGTTTCTATGAGTCAACGGGCATTCCCACAGATTTTGTGTATTCAGCAAAATTATTTTTTGCGATAAATGATTTAATCAATAAAGAATATTTTAAACCGGGCAGCAAAATATTGATCATACATTGTGGCGGGCTACAGGGCAATTTTTCGCTCCCAAAAGGAACGTTAATATTTTAACAAATCGGCCTTGCTCCCCTATCTTTGTTCAAACACAGGTGCTATATAATGAAACAGGCTTTATTTCTTTTTTTTGTAGGCTTTATTTTTTCGATAGATGTTCACGCGCAGGAAGAACTCCCTGATTTTTCCATTTATAAAGTTGGTGGTGGCCGCGTGATGATTTCGTGGACACACAATTTTAAAGATATTAAGCAGATAAGCGTACAACGTTCTCACGATCAAAATAATTACTTTAAAACCATTGCAATTGTACCTGATCCTTCACTCATGCAAAATGGCGTGGCAGACACAAAGGCGCCAAACGACAGTATGTACTATCGTATTTTCGTTATGCAGGAGGGTGGCAAATTCTTTACCTCGAAAGTGAAGCAGCCTGCTGTGGATTCACTTGGATTAGCGGGAGCTTACAGTAGTGTGGACAATTCTCCATCCACGCCAACTACTAATTTTCTCCCTGCCGGATTTGTCCAGTCAAAATATATTTTCACTTCGCTGGACAGGTACGTGAGAGTAGAACTTCCTTTTGACAGCCGCAAATACGACATCAAATTTTTCACTGAATACAACCTTCCTTTGTTTGAATTGCATGATTTGAAGGAAAAAAGGTTCAAGCTCGACCGGTCAACTTTCGGGTCGGCAGGTTATGTAAATTTCGAATTATACGCTGACGGGAAACTGCTTGAAAAATACAAATTGTATTTACCCAAAGATTTTTAAACCAGGTCAATTTCAAAAACCCTTTCGAAATTTTTTTTTAGCTTCTCTTTCACCTCGTTCATATCAACTTCTCTGCCCAATTCTTTTTGCAGTGATGTAACCTGCTTGTTTTGTATGCCGCAGGGAATAATGAAATTGAAGTAATCCAGGCTGGTATTCACGTTCAGCGCAAACCCATGCATGGTAACCCAGCGGCTGGCACGAACGCCGATCGCACAAATTTTTCGTTCATAGCCGCGCCTCTCAGGATCAATCCACACACCGGTTTCGCCCGGCGAGCGTTCGCCTTTCAGGCCGTACTCAGCCATAGTTAAAATCACAACTTCTTCAAGATTGCGCAGGTATTTACCAATGTCGGTATAAAATTTTTCGAGGTCAAAAATCGGATAACCAACAATTTGTCCGGGACCGTGATAAGTAATATCCCCTCCCCTGTTAATTCGAAAAAAATCAATACCGCGCTTGGCAAGATTTTCCTCACTCAACAAAACGTTCTCAATGTTGCCGCTTTTGCCAAGCGTGTACACATGAGGGTGTTCAACAAAAAGCAACTGATGTTTGGTTTGAGGCAACAGGTTCACGTCTTGCGCTTTTTCAATAGCTTCCCGATGCGCAGCTTTAATGTCGACCGCATTCTTTAAAATGCGCTCCTGGTAGTCCCACGCATCTTTA
>MKRO01000168.1:7246-10290 GCA_001896965.1 Sphingobacteriales bacterium 41-5
ATATTTCCCAAATCTGTAAATAACACTTCCTGAACCATGGCTGCAAAAGTAATATATTAGTTGAGCATATTGCTACACAGCTGTGCCGCCCCACCACCATGGCCGCAATTTTCATAACCCAAATTGCAAATCGTAAATCGCTAAATTGTAAATAGAATACATTTGCACAAACCGCGTTTATGATTGAAACGGATGAAACAGATGATTTACAGGAACAACAGGAGCACAACGAAGAACTGTACGAGAAGTTTGTATATAAAACTGACAAAGGGCAGGAACCCTACCGTATTGATAAATACCTGATGAACCGTATTGAAGGCGCCACCCGCAACAAAATTCAGCAGGCTATTCATAATAACATGGTTTTGGTGGATGGCAAGCCTGTAAAGCCAAACTTTAAAGTAAAAGGCATACAGGAAATTGTGGTGTACACTGACACAACGCCTGATGAAAGTGACATCGTGCCCGAAAATATTCCTTTGAATATTGTTTTTGAAGACGAAGACATTATGATCATTAACAAGCCGGCCGGCCTGGTAGTGCATCCCGGAAGCGGCAATTATTCAGGAACCCTGCTCAACGGAGTGGCTTACTATTTACAACAACAAAACGCAACGATCAGTGAAGAAAACCTGCCACGTTTTGGTTTGGTTCATCGCATTGACAAAAACACGAGCGGCTTATTGGTATTGGCAAAAACCCAGCTTGCCATGCGACACCTGGCCAAACAATTTTTCGATCACACCGTTGACAGAAAATATATTGCGCTGGCCTGGGGAGATGTGGAACGGGATGAAGGTACCGTCGTTGCGCACGTTGGCCGCAACCTGCGTTTTCGTAAATTGTTCGAAGCGTATCCTGACGGTGATCACGGCAAAGACGCTATCACCCACTATAAAGTGCTGGAAAGATTTGGCTATGTTACGCTTGTTGAATGCATCCTCGAAACAGGCCGCACACATCAGATTCGTGTTCACATGAAACATATTGGCCATCCTTTATTTAACGATGATTTTTATGGCGGTGATAAAATTGTAAAAGGTACTGTGTACGCCAAATACAAACAGTTTGTTGAAAACTGTTTTGAGCTTTGCCCGCGGCAGGCCCTTCATGCTAAAACACTCGGCTTTACTCATCCGGGAACGGGTGAAAAAATATTTTTTGAAAGTGAACTTCCCCCGGATATGGGACAGGTTATTGAAAAGTGGCGAAAATATGTCAGGACCCGGTAATCCTAAAAAACCTGTTTTGCCGCAAGGCTTCTATTTTGTATATTGAGTGACAGCAAACTTCTGTTCAACTAACGAAACTGTATGAACCATCTGCCTCGTTTAATTACTGATTTAGCGCTTATTTTAGCGGTTGCCGCAGTGGTTACGATTATTTTTAAACGATTAAAATTCCCGCTGATCCTGGGTTATATTATCGCGGGAATCATCATCAGCCCGTACTTTAATTTTTTCCCTACAGTTTACGAGTTTACCGATGTTCAGGTGTGGGGAGAAATTGGTGTTATTTTTCTTTTATTCAGCCTGGGGTTAGAATTTAGTTTTAAAAAGCTGACAAAAATTGGCGGATCGGCGTCAGTAGCTGCGGGGTTCGAGGCCGTAGGAATGGGCGTTCTGGGGTTTTTTACGGGAAAATTATTGGGCTGGCCGTTGATGGATTGCGTTTTCTTAGGTGCGTGCCTGACTATTTCTTCTTCTTCAGTGATAATTAAATCGTTTGAAGACCTGGCGCTGAAACACCGGAATTTTGCAAATCTTGTGTACGGAATACTGGTTGTAGAAGACCTGATTGCAGTAACAATTCTGGTACTCTTAGGCACCTTCGTTGTTACTAAAGAAGTTGACGGATCGCAAATATTTTTTTCGATGCTGAAACTGGTTTTCTTTTTGGTGCTTTGGTTCATTTCCGGAATTTTTATTATTCCAACAATCCTGAAGAGAGCCAAAAAGTTCTTAACCGATGAAATCCTTCTGATCGTTTCCATTGCGATGTGTTTTTTGATGGTTCACCTGGCTTCGCAGGCAGGTTTTTCAGCAGCGCTGGGCGCTTTTATCATGGGATCGCTATTGGCAGAAACCACAAAGGCTGAAAGGATTGAACATCTTGTAAAACCGGTCCGTGACCTTTTTGGAGCCATATTTTTTGTGTCGGTAGGAATGCTGATCAATTTGAGACTGGTTGCCCAGCATATTGTACCGGTGGCCATTATTTGCCTGGTTGTGATTTTAGGTAAAATTCTCACGATAGGGTTGGGCTCCTATCTTTCCGGCAAGTCGCTAAAGGTTTCGCTGCAGGCAGGAATGAGCCTTACGCTTATTGGTGAGTTTTCTTTTATTATAGCGGCGCTCGGTAACCGCTACAAAGCCATTAATCCCGATTTCTACCCCATCATCATTGCCGTTTCTGCCATCACAATTTTTATATCTCCTTCTCTTACTCTTGCCAGCACGCCTTTTTATAACTGGATCTTTAAAAATTTACCCGGCCGCTGGCAGGAAAAACTAAACCGCTACAGCGATGAGGCTACATCCCTGCGCACCACCAGCGATTGGGCTAAAGTGCTACGGTCTTTTTTAGTGAATGGAATTATTTATTCTGTTATTCTCGTAACAATAATATTGGCAAGTACTGCCTTCCTACTGCCCTGGCTTTCAGAAATGGATTATAATTTCGGTGGGGCTACTGCAACAATTATTTCCCTTTCGCTCATGGCTCCTTTTCTTTGGGCGCTGGTAGTAAGAAATGAGAGAACGGAAGCGTTTGCAAGAATTTATACGCAACGGAAATACATTGGGCCCATCTGGATCATGCGCGTTGTAAAAGTAGCCCTGAGCCTGCTTTTCATCATTTTACTACTCAGAAATATTTATTCTTTGAAAGTTGCTTTATATTCAGCAATGGCGATTGTGTTGGTAATAATGATCTTTCGGAGGCAGTTGCAAAAAATGTATGATGGCATTGAAGAACGATTTATCCGCAACCTTAATAACCGTGAAATTGAGGAGGAAAAAGCGCTTGCGCTCATTCAGGCTGAA
>MKRO01000169.1:0-5733 GCA_001896965.1 Sphingobacteriales bacterium 41-5
GGTTTTTTGTAATATCGTAAGTGAGATATGCATTTGTGGTATAGTTATTGGTTTTGCGCTCGCGCAAGGTTTCCCGGGCAGATACCAGCGGGTTGATCCGGAAGTCGGAACTTGCATCGTCCACATCGCTATCAAGTATATCATTCAGAAGATCATCATCTGCGAGATCATCGGTAATTTCTTTACCGGTAACGGGGCGATAGCCCCACACGGAATAAAGAAGATACCCGCTAATGGAGGTGGAAGAGGTGGCAGAGGTGCGGCCTAATATTTGCCCGCGCGCGAGTTGGTTACTATAATTTGCATTAATACCTGCTTTAAATTTTTTACTGATTGTTTGATCTAATGAAACCCTTAACTGGTAACGCCTGTACCCGGTATTAATCACAATGGCGTCCTGATCAAAAAAGGATCCGGAAACCGCATATTTTGTTTCTCTTGTACCCCCTCGTAAGGAAAGATTATGAATTTGGGTGAGGCCTGTTTTAAACAGGTGGTCCTGCCAGTCTACGCCCTGTATATTCCTGTATGATTCGAGGGTTGCGCCGCTTGCATCATAAGAAGGCGATGCGGGATCCAGGTCGGCCGGTGTATACCTCGCTTTTCCATTCTCTCCATATCTTTCTATCTGGTATTTAACAAACTCGTAGGGGCTTAACATGTCCATCTTTTTAGAAGCCATCTGAGGGCCAACCGATGAACTAATCGCAAAATCCGCACGGCCCTGCTTTCCCTTTTTAGTTTCAATAACAATAACACCATTTGCAGCCCTTGAACCGTAAATGGCGGTTGCAGAAGCATCCTTTAATACGGTGATTGATGCAATATCATCTGGGTTGATGCCTGCGGTTTCGGGATCTTCCATCGGGAACCCGTCAATTACGTAAAGCGGTGAGTTGTCCTGGGTTAAAGAATTAGCACCGCGGATTACAATATTCATTCCCTGGCCCGGCTGCCCGTCCTCGGCGGAAGAAACCTGTACCCCTGCTATCCTTCCTGCCAGCGCCTGGTCAAAAGAAGCGACGGGAGCTTTGGTAAGATCTTCCATGTTAACCACCCCAACCGAACCCGTGAGGTCCCGCCGCCGTACGGCGCCATAGCCTATTACAACCACCTCATCATCGGCTTTCACTTCATCAACAAGCTGTATCTCAATTTTTGTTCGGCTCCCAACTCTAACCTCCTGAAGTACGTAACCGATGTGTGAAACAATTAAAACAGACTCATTACTTGCGATATTGATGGAAAAATTACCACTTACACCGCTGGTAGTTCCGTTGGTTGTACCTTTTTCAACAATGCTTACTCCCGAAAGAGGGTTTCCTGACAGGTCTGTTACACGTCCTGTAATCGGAATTGCTTTGGCGCTTACATCTGCATTTCCCGTAACGATTACAAGGCCATTGCCCAATTCTTTATAAGAGAGCCCTGTGCCCGCAAGCAACCGATTCATTACATAATCAATGCTTGCATCTTTTGCGTAAAGGTTTACCCGGTGCTTATTTTGCGACACTCTTTCATCATAAACAAACCGATAATCGGTCTTGGTTTCGATACGCTTTAAAATTGTTTCAATGGCTGTGTTTTTAACGTCAAGGTTTATTTTTTGTTGTGAGAATCCCCTGACTGCAAAAACCTGAGCAGATGAAAATAAAATTATAATAATTACGAGTTTCACAATAAACAGAAATTTAGGAAAGGGAATGCCGGCCATGCATCTGGCCAGGCTATCTATTTTTTTCATACTTTTGAAATTGATTAAAAAATGATAGTATTTACTTCTTGCCGGAAGTTAGTCTGTCAGTTTTCAGCGGAAAATGGTACCAAGCATTTTCCGCTTCTTATTAATATTCAGATTTTTAGTTCATACATAAAATTGGGTATTGTTCGTTATTTAATAATTGTTATTGTATCACCTACCATACGATAGTCAAATTCGGCAACTAATTTTAATGCTTCTAATACTTCCGAAATACTTTTGTTTTCAAACACACCACTTAACCTTTTTTCTTTTAGTTTTTTGTCGGTTATATTAATTTTGTACCCGTACCATTGTTCCAGGGTGTGGGCAATGTTCTTAAGTTCATCGTTACTGAAAACAATTGTATTTTTTACCCAGCGTGTTTCCGCGGTACTTGAATCAGTGGGGTTTTGTATGACTTTAGTAAGGATAATTTCAGGCTCTTCTAAGTTTATATCCCCAACTTTTTTTTGAACAGTATTAAAATTCTTTACCACAATTTTTTCATTGGGTTTTAGTAATATGACCCGGTCCTTTTGTGTTTTCAGGTGCATCTCAATCGATCCACTGAGCAGGGTAGCCTGAGTATTACGCTCGGCGGGGTAGGCGCGCACGTTGAATACAGTACCCAGAACTTTAACATCAATATTTTTAGTACGCACAATGAAAGGACGCTTTTTATCATGGGCAACATCGAAAAATGCTTCGCCCGATAATTCTACAACCCTGGTTGATTGATCAAACAACTCATCATAAATAATTTTTGAATCGCTATTGATCCACACTTTGGTTCCGTCTGGCAAAGTCAAAGTAGATTTAGTTCCTTTTTTGGTCGATTTTACGCTCGCAATCCCCTTCGGAGAAGGTTCGTTTCCGTTATTCCACAAATAATATCCGGCCACAATTAAGACAATTGCAGCGGCAGCAATACTTATTGTGCGGCGAATCCGGCCAACTTTTGCCGGGCGATTTATATTACGTATTCCAGGATGATCGATTTTTTTTAATACTCTTTCGATTGAAGAATCGATATCCTCCGTTTTTACGCTTTCGTCAAAGTTGAGTGGGGTATTTAAAATTATATTAATCTCGCTGATAATTTCTATGCTCTCTTGTTCACTGAGAAATCGTGTCAATTCAAGCTGTTCTGACATTGTTATATTGCCAGACTTTTTCTTCAAAAGCAATTCCAATAATTTCGCTTTGTTCATATAGCCTCCTACTATAATAGACACAAAGCTTTTCTGAAACCCTTAAAAGTTGGATTTTTTTTGATACTTTTTTTGTTCTTGTAGTAAATATGGTATTCGGGCAGGGTAATTTGTAATACCCCGGAGATTTTTTCTAAGGCGATCGTTAGCTGCGCCTCCACCGTTTTTATAGATATTTCGAGCAATTGCGCCACTTCACTATATTTCAACCTTTCTTCCTTTACGAGACGGAAAATAAGTTTGCACCTCGGAGGTAAGGAGTTTATAGCAAAGCTAATTTTCATTAAATTTTCGTTACCTATTGTTAAGGTTTCGGCGTTAGAGTATGTAACCATGAAATCATCCCCAAATTCTTCATAATGTATACTCTTTTGCCTGCTAACGAAATTTAAAGATTCATGCTTAACGGAAACATAGAGATAATGAGATATATTCTTAATGGTTAGCAGGGTTTTTCTATTTTGCCAAAGCCTTACAAAAACATTTTCAACGGCTTGCTCAGCAAACGGCCGGTCTTTTACAATTGAATGTGCAAATGATACCAGGCCTGAAAAATAGTATTTATACAGACCGGTAAATGCAACGGTGTCGTCTTGTTCACCGATGGCATTTAATAGTTGTATTATTTCCTGCTGTTCCATTATCGTGTGTAAAATAACAAAATTAAGCAAATCTGTTGCTGAATATTTCTTAAAAGGATTACCTTAAAGTTAACGATTGGGCAGCAGCCGGCGTAACAGGCCTTGTAATCAGTTAATCGTACAACATTGAAATTAGACGGAATTTTGAGGGATGTAATGGATCAAAATCATCATGTTCTGTAGTCGTTTTATCCTTTATTGAATTTTTTGATTTTGCGCTTATTGAGTAGATTTGGCATTTATGAGCGGGATTAGAAAAAAAGATGGGTTCAACGGCCAAAGGGCAATTGTGCTGCCCAAAAGCATTTTAAGGTTGTGCGAGGAAAATCCTCTGACGGCTCCGCTGCATACAACTGATATTGGCTATTACCCCAAAGCCCGTTTTCATTATCGTGAGCGGGAAAGCGGCATTAATCAAAATATTCTCATCTATTGTGTGGATGGTGGCGGCTGGGCAGAAATTGAGGGAAAAAAAATAACTGTTGCGCAGGGGCAATACCTGATTATTCCTAAAAATATGCCACACCGTTATGGGGCGCAGGATCTAAATCCCTGGTCAATTTACTGGGTGCATTTTAAGGGCAGCTCGGAGGAAGGCATCCTGAAAGAGCTGACTAATAATGACCGCGATGCTTACGCACACCTGGCATCCTTTGGCCAAAAAAGGCAAAAACTGTTTGATGATATTTATAATACACTGGAATTAGGTTATAGTACTGATCGCCTGAATTACGCATCAATGGTGTTATGGAATTATTTGGGCACCTTTTGTTACCCTGAGTTTTTTAATAACGAGATCAGAAAGGATGAACCTGTTGAAGTTGTGATCAGGTACATGCATGAAAACTCGGATAAGCCTTTGCAGCTAAAAGAAATGGCAGAGTTGGTACATTTTTCCCAATCACATTTTTCTGCGCTCTTTAAAAAAAGAACGGGCTACCCGCCGCTGGATTATTTTAATCATATCAAAATTCAGAAAGCCTGCCAATACCTTGAGTTTACTGATATTCATGTAAAAGAACTGGGCTACCAATTAGGTTTTAATGATCCCTTTTATTTTTCAAGGTTATTTAATAAGCACATGGGGGAATCGCCTGTGGAGTATCGCAAAAGGAAAAAATATAAGTGATGGGCACCTAAATTTTTCACAAGGCTTTCAATTTTAAAATTTTTGACGTATTTGCTTTCCTCAATGGCCAGGCAATACCTGCGCTCATTAGTTGTTCCCCTGTGTAGATTCCCTTTTCACCTTCAATGCTGTATTTTTTATTTACGTTCAGGCCCATCAATTTAAAATATGGGTTTTCGTAAGGATATGCCGAACTGCCTTTTAATTGTTGTCCCAGTTCGTAACAAAATATTACAATTTCTGACTGGTTTTTATTGATGTACTGCAGAACTGAACGATTGGTTTTAAAAGGCGATGCAAGCCGGTATAATTTTCCGTTATGAACGGTGTTTCTTATAGTTTTATATTGGGCTACTTTGTCTTTTGCAATTTGTAATTCTTTTTCATTCCATTTCCTCATATCGTTTCCAATACCTAACACGCCGCTCATTGCCACATCAAACCTAAAATCCAAAGTTGGATGTACGCCATGGTTATCATAATACCCCGTCCAACTGATCATCGTATTTGCGGGGAATGCAGACAGATAGCCATATTGAATATATATCCGGTCAACAGGGTCAATATTATCACTTACCCAGGCAGCATCTGTTCTTTTAAAGATGCCCAAATCCACTCTGCCTCCTCCGCTGGAACAGGTTTCAAACCACACATCAGGAAAAACGTTGGTTAGCATATCAATCATTCTGTATAAATTATTGATATGCCTTATTCTGGCTTCTCTTTGCATGGCCGGGTCTGCTGCATCAGGCCAACCGGGTTCGGTAAGGTGTTTATTCATATCCCATTTCACATATTTAATATTGTGATCCTTTAAAAAATTATAAAGCGATTTGTAGATGTAATCAAACACATCCTGCCTCGCAAAATTTAACATGAGTTGGTTTCTGCCTAATGTTCTGGTTCTGTTTTTAAAGTTAAAAACCCAGTCGGGATGCGCTCGATAAAGATCGCTGTTCGGGTTCACCATTTCCGGTTCTACCCAAATGCCAAAATCCAATCCCATATCAT
>MKRO01000169.1:5802-9057 GCA_001896965.1 Sphingobacteriales bacterium 41-5
TTATCATCAATCCTGCCTTTGAACCAGCCATCGTCAATTACAAACATTTCCACGCCTACATCCTTGGCAACTTTGGCAAGCTCTAATTGTTGCTGCTCATTAATGTTAAATTCAGTTGGGTACCAACTATTGTAAATTACAGGACGAACTGTGTTGCTGCGTCTGTGTGGTAATACCAACTCTTTTGTATAGGCTGCATAGTTTTGGGCTGCCTTTCCCGTTCCATCTTCGGTATATCCAAATGAAAATACGGGCGTTGTAAATGTTTTCTGTGGCCGAAGATTCCATTCTGTATCCCAAAAATTTATACCGCTTACTATTTGCAGTTTATCATCATACATGCTTTCAAAATTAGTTGTCCAGTTGCCGCTGTAATGTAACTGCCCATACCAAACACTGCCGTTATGTTCATCCTTTTCACCGTCAGGCCTTACTGTAAAAAAAGAGGAGCCATAAGTTTTGAACGCTTTCCCCTCTATTGTTTTTATGCCTTGCGTTAAAAGAGAAGTGTGTGGTTGAAAATCGTGCCAGTGAATACCGTTGAAATGTGTCATTTCATAAGAACCCTGCGGCAGCCAAAGTGACCCTGATAGCGCATTTTCTATTTTAATAATATCTTTATTCCCGGTATTTTTAATTTCTACCCATTTTTCTATAATGTCAAACTGCGGTATTACCCTGTAAAATGAACTTACTTTAATGGGGTAATAGGTATCCACCTGATCAATTCTTAACAAATCATATCCATCTTTTTTAGAAATCGTTGCTGCTTCGAATTTTAAATCAAGGTCCCTGGTTCCGTCTTTAAAAACCACTTCAAGTATTGGCGATTTGTCTGCCCAACTTCCCCTAACGGGAATTTCGGGTTTGCCGGAAAAATAACCGGGGTTATCGCTGTCAATATGAATCACCGATCCATAGTACCCTGTTTGAACACGATCATTAATTACTTTGATACTGTAGGACATGCTTTGAGTTTGCAACATCCAGCTCTTTTTGTTGGCACTGGTTATTACCTGCCCAGATAATATGCCTGTTGAAAACAGGCCCAGTATCACAATCAGTAGAAGTTTTGACAACATATTTGATAATTTAATTGAGTATGCGTATTAGGAAAATCGGCAAGACGACTTTCACGTAATTTAAGTAAAAACTTATAGTGCTGAAAGGTATTTTCTGAACACATCCCGCACAATGGACATATGTATCCTATCTATGGATTAAGTTATGAGCGTAAAAAAATTTATGTTTATAATGATACAATCCATTGGGATTAATAAAAAAGGCACCCATCTTTGTTGCACATTGCTTAATTATGAATAATCAATATCGTTTCAACCCGGTTATATCACAGGCATCTCGTTTATTTCCGCTTTAGGCGGTTATTTATTTGGTTTTGATTTTGCCGTATTTGCCGGCGCCCTACCTTTTTTAAAAGAACAATTCGGGTTTAATGAAGTGCAGGAAGGCTCTGCCACAGCCACGCTCGCGTTTGGTTGTATACTTGGCTGCGTAATTGCGGGCACAGTGTCTGATAAATTCGGGCGTAAAAAAGGGCTGATGCTCGCGGCAGCCATATTCCTGTTTTCATCATTATGGATGGCTTTTTCACACAACAGCACCATTTTTATCATAGCCCGTTTTGCAGCAGGTATTGACAGCGGCCATGCTGTTTGGCCTTGCGATCAGCGGTTCCATTTAATCCTAAACCTCGCTATTGGCGGCGGCTTGGGTGGCAGGAAGGGGATTGATAACAACCTTTTCCCGCAAGTATTTGAAATTGATTATGTGAGAGTGTACCAGAAAAACAAATAACTTACTTCAGGTTATCGCAGGGCACTGACTAAATCAATTTTTAGGTTGAAGGTATCAAATATCTTTACCCTAACTTGTACAGACCTACAATATAAAGATACCTACAGCGGCGATTACCTGATGAAAATTGGCTTTAACCCGAATGTGAATTTGTGCAGGACAAGCGTGGTGTTTCAGATCGAAAGCCTAAGACGTTTTAGAGCTGCGGCGGTGCCTCAAATACAACCAGCAGCTAATAATGTATCCGGCAACCGCCCCGATGGCGTCGGCAATAAGATCCCCTTCGTCGAAAGAACGGTTGGGAATAAAGTTTTTTTGAACGTATTCCATTATCAATCCAAAAAGGATTGAGGTGATTGTAATGATGATAAACGTGTAAACAAGGTTTGAAGACGGCCTTTTTTCATAGAAAGCCCGGCAAAAAGTCCACACCAGAATTGCAAACAGTACTACGTGCACAACTTTATCGGGCTGAATTTCTGATGGCCATACCTCCTGCGGAAATGCTGAACCGGGGAGTACTAACAGGATTATAACAATTGCAAGCCAGGCTATTGCAGGCCACCAGCCATGTAAAATTTTTTTCATTATCCAACAAGCGATTCGTAACCTGCCGCATCCAATAATGCTTCTACATCAGCGGGGTTATCCACCGTCATTTTAATCATCCAGCCTTCGCCGTAGGGATCGGTGTTTACTAATTCGGGAGAGTTTGCGAGCGCTTCGTTCAATTCGGTAATCGTTCCACTCACCGGCAAAAACAGGTCCGACACGGTTTTCACCGCTTCCACCGTTCCAAAAACCTCGTTGGCTTGTAGCGCTTTGCCAACCGTTTCTACTTCCACATAAACAATGTCGCCCAATTCTCTCTGGGCAAAATCTGTGATCCCGATTGTGGCCGTATTGCCGTCAAGGCTTACCCACTCATGATCTTTTGTGTAGCGTAAATTTTCCTGATAACTCATAAAATTTATTTAGACTACAAATATGAGCAAACGATTTTATAAAAACAGAATTGGTTGCATTATTTTTTATCGTTCACCTTTTAAATGGCGCCGTTTACCGATTTAATTTCACCACTCATCGGAATCAATTTCCTAAATAACTGATGTACAGGTAGGTTTGCAGCTTAAATCAACCAACAAGAAAAATTTATGAAACCTTTTTTAATTGTAATTACTGCTTTTTTTGGCCTTCTGATTCAAGGTAACGCTCAAAAAATTTCAGGTGCCGTGTTGGATGCAGATGGAACACCATTACAAAATGCTTCGGTAGCACTTTTAAATCAAAAAGATACAAGCGTTGTAAAATTGGCCGTTGCTGACTTAAAGGGAACCTATGTCTTTGATGGATTTGCACCCGGTAAATATTTGATCCGCGCAAATTTTGTAGGGTATGAGAGGGGCTACTCCAATCATTTCGAAATCACCACCACTGATG
>MKRO01000169.1:9142-9431 GCA_001896965.1 Sphingobacteriales bacterium 41-5
AAAGGCTGATAAAATGGTGGTAAATGTGGAAGGTACGGTGAATGCAACCGGCAATGACGGAATAGAATTACTGCGGCGCTCGCCGGGCGTTATGGTAGACAAGGATGATAATATTTCGCTGGCGGGCAAAAGCGGTACTGTTATTTATATTGATGGGAAACCTTCGCCGCTCCGCGGCGCCGATCTCGCGGCTTTTTTGAGGTCGCTGCAATCATCGAGCGTTGAATCTATTGAAATCATTACAAACCCATCTGCAAAATATGACGCAGCGGGTAATGCGGGCATTATC
>MKRO01000170.1 GCA_001896965.1 Sphingobacteriales bacterium 41-5
ACTCCTATGCCGCCTTGCTCTTTATCGTTTTGAATATCGTTTGCGCCAAAGAATAAATAATACTTTCTTTTTTTCTTAATGATTGCCGGCGCCCACATGGCGCGCTTCGCCCATTTTATTGCAGACGTATCCACAATTCTTTTGTGTTTTTGCCAGTTTACCAAATCCTTCGAAGAAAAGGCATCCATAAAAACCTGCTGATTATACGGCGCTGAATAAGTAGGATAGACCCAGTAGGTTTTATTGAAAATTACGGCTTCAGGGTCGGCATACCAACCGGGAAAAATGGGGTTGCCGGAACGTTTTTGTGCATTTCCATAAACACAGATTGCCCAAAGCAGGGATATAAATACAAAACGTTTCATAGGCGTTAAAGCTAATTATAAAGTAGCTAATCCCTGTACACGAATCAAAAAAAATATCAACATCACAAACAAATCTTTTGCTAAAATGTAATAATTGTAGGCCATTGAATATTTGAAGCAAATATTTTCAATAGTTAAATGTATATTTACAAACTAATTTTAATGACTATGACTAATTTTCATTTTTTAATAGGACTGGGCACTAACGAAATCATTGTGATTTTGGTGATCGTTTTATTATTATTCGGAGGCCGTAAAATTCCTGAGCTGATGCGCGGATTGGGTAAAGGTGTTCGTGAATTTAACGATGCTAAAGACAACGTAAAGCGCGAGATTGAAGAAAGCGCAAATAACATGACCAGCGAGCCTAAAAAATCTGCAGCCGCCGAATAACTTCTTTTAAGTTTTTTAGCCAACCGAAAAGTTTTTCTTTTGCCGGATTTTATTTCTATTGCGCAATATCAGGCTGACTTAAAAAACGGGGTCACCACCTGCGTTGACACTGTCAATCTCTTTCTGAAAAAGATAGAAGATAAAAAGCATTTGAATGCGTTTATAGAAGTATACGCAGAAGAAGCGATTGCGCGAGCGAAAGAATTAGATGCTTCAACAGGCAAAAAAGGGCAACTTCATGGCGTTGTCATCGCTTTAAAAGATGTGCTTTGCCATAAAGATCACGGGCTAACAGCTGCTTCCAAAATTCTTGATGGTTTTACTTCTGTTTTCACGGCTACGGCAGTGCAACGGTGCATTGATGAAGGTGCGATTATTATTGGCCGCGTCAATTGCGATGAATTTGCGATGGGCTCAACCAACGAAAACAGCCGCTACGGAAAAGTTTTGAACGCTGCTGACGAAACGCGCGTTCCGGGCGGCTCTTCGGGAGGCTCCGCAGTGGCGGGACAAGACGGCCTTTGTATGGTTTCTTTGGGAAGCGATACCGGCGGCTCTGTTCGTCAGCCTGCCGACTTTTGCGGCATCGTAGGCTTAAAACCTACTTACGGCCGCATTTCCCGATACGGCTTAATTGCTTACGCGTCATCTTTCGACCAGATTGGCATCTTCTCAAAAAATATCCCCGATGCAGCGCTAATGCTCGAAGTAATGGCTGGTGCTGATGATTTTGACAGCACGGTGTCGTTAAAAGAAGTTCCTGCATACAGTTCTGAATTATCTTCAGACAAAAAATACAAAATCGCTTATTTTCCCGAAGCCTTGAGCCATCGGGGGCTTGATCCGACAATCGGCGCAGCCATAAAAAATAAATTAAAGGAATGGGAAGCCGATGGCCATTTGGTTGAAGAAGTTCATTTTGACCTGATGGAATATATCGTGCCAACTTATTATGTGCTCACAACGGCCGAAGCTACGTCTAATTTAAGCCGCTACGACGGAGTAAAATATGGCCACAGAACCAAAGAACCGTTTGCTAACCTCGATGAATTTTATAAAAAAAATCGTTCGGAGGGATTTGGGAAGGAAGTGAAACGCCGTATTATGCTGGGGAATTTTGTGCTGAGTTCGGGGTATTATGATGCCTATTTCACACAGGCTCAAAAAGTTAGGAGGATTTTAACAGAAAAATTACACCTGATTTTCAACGACTTTGACTTTATTGCCATGCCCACGTCTCCCTCGGTGGCCTTTAAGCTCGGGGAAAAAATGACCGATCCGGTGGCGATGTATATCGCTGATATTTACACCGTTATGGCAAATTTAGCCGGTGTGCCCGCTATTTCGCTGCCACTTTTTACCCATCCAACCAATAGCATGCCTTTTGGCGTCCAGTTATTGGCAGCTCCGTTCAATGAACTATCTTTGCTGCGCTTTAGTAATAAAGTTCTTTAATAATCGTTTATTATAGAACCAAGTGCATTTTATTGAAACTGTGAGAAGGTAAATTTTACACAGAATGACTACGATTAATACTTTTATTAAAAATATTCTCCCGTTACTTTTTATTTCGTTGTTTAGCTTATCGGCGTTTGCCCAGCTTGACATGGTAAAAGCTGATGAGCCGGCTCCACTTACACAACAGGAGCAGGTGATTAAGCAAGACCCTAAACAAGGTTTTAGGAATCTATTTGAGGAAAATAACGCAACGGAAAAGAGTTTTCAGAACGTTAACATGCAACACCTCAATCCGCAGGCTATGAGTTTTGTACAGGATTATATGCGGAGGTACAGCGATAATTTATACAGCATGCAAAAATGGGCGGGGCCTTATTTTGACATGATGGACGATGTTCTTTCTCAAAACGGTATTCCCAAGCAGTTGAAATACCTGGCCGTAATTGAATCGAATTTAAAGGCGAATGCCGTTTCGTGGGTGGGCGCGGTTGGTCCCTGGCAGTTTATGCCCGAAACTGCGCGGGGCATGGGTTTGCAGGTAAATGGCAACCGTGATGAGCGTACAGATTATTTAAAAAGCACAAAGGCGGCTTCAAAATACTTAAACTATTTATTCGGTATTTATAAAGACTGGCTGCTGGTTGTGGCAGCTTATAATTGCGGCCCGGGTCGGGTGAATAGTGCGATTTCACGTGCCAGAAGTAATGATTTTTGGGACTTACAGTATCACCTGCCTGCGGAAACCCGTAATCACGTGAAGAAATTTATTGCCACTCATTATATTATGGAGGGCCGTGGCGGAGTAGCAACAGCATCTGCCGGTGCTACCACTGCTCAAAGGCTTGCCGCCATGCAGGTGGTGCATGATGCTGCAACTAATCAGGATTTAAAAGTGCAAACGATTCAGGGGCGCTATAATTCCAAAGCAGTTGCAAAATATTTAGAAATGAGCCTGACGGAATTCAGTAGTTTAAACCCGGGGATGGATCAGGCGCTTGCATCAAACAGAAGCTATACTTTAAGGCTTCCAAATGATAAGGCCGAATTGTTTTTAAATAAGAAAAACGAGATGTTGAATGAATCTATTCAATTAATCGTAAGCGGCCGCTTATTGAATTTATAACCTGGTTACGGAAAAGTATAATTGCGGCTAACTTAGTACTTGTTTTATTGCCCGGGCTTTTAAAAGGCACTCTTCCCATTCTTTTTCAGGATCTGCATAAATTGTAATCCCGCTTCCTGCCTGAAAGGAAAGGTACTTTGTGGATTGGTTATACATGATGCTGCGTATGACAACATTAAAGTCGAAATCCCCATCGGGGTTCATGTAGCCAACCGTTCCCGAAAAAATGCCGCGATGACTTTTTTCATATTCGGCAATCAATTGCATCACCCTGAATTTTGGGGCACCCGTCATAGACCCCATCGGGAATGTTGCATTGATAATATCCTTAAAAGTTGCATCTGCATTCAACTCACCACCCACGGTTGAAATCATTTGATGCACCTGCGGGAAACTGTAAACTCCAAACAACTCATCTACTTTAACAGAACCTTGTTTGCAAACCCGCGATAGGTCGTTGCGAACGAGGTCAACCACCATTACGTTTTCGGCTTTCTCTTTCGCGCTGTTCAACAGTTGCTGTTGCTCATCTTTTAATCCTTCATCGCTTTTTGTTTTTCTGGGCAACGTACCTTTTATCGGCTGGCTGATAATTTTATTTCCTTTTTTCTGCAAAAATCTTTCGGGGCTGGCGCAGATCAGCCATTTATCGCTAATCCTGTAAAGCGCGGAAAAAGGGTTTGGAGAAATTTTATTTAGATTTTCGTATAGGGTAAACGGATCAATGGTAACATTCTTAGCAAAAAATTCCTGGCAGAAATTTATTTCGTAGCAATCGCCGCGATGAATATGCTCTTGTAGTTTCTTAATGATGCTGATGTACTCATTCCGGCTGATTTTGTTGTTTATTGAAAAATTTTTATTGTTTCTTTTTCGTGTTTTTGGCGCGGTCTGTTCTATCTGGTCAATAATTTCATCAGGATTTTTAGCCGTTATCAAAATTTCGTTTTCTTTGATATTAATCACAATCTCCGGTTCAAAAAAGCAGGTGTCTCCAAAGAGCAACCTGTCTTCGTTTTCCTCCATTTTAAAATGTTCAAACGTTTGCAGGCCATAAGCCAGGTGTCCGAACAGCCAGCATTTTTTTTGGCCTATAAACTTTTGTAATTCTTCCAATGCGTTACTTTCAGAGGATTTGAACTCTCTACGAACGCCTGCGCCAATCAGTATTTCGTGATTTTTTTCTCTGGATTCATATTGATTACTATCCAAAAAACAAAAGGTGTTGAACTGCTGTAACCAATTCAACACCTTTGCTTTAATAATACCAGGCTGTTGAAGCCTGAATGTTTTAGTAATGATCAAACTACCGGTTTTTTAGAAATCGTCATCATCATCAAAATCATCTTTTTCATTTCCAAATAAATCATCAAACTCATCATCTACTTTGAAATCGTCATCGTCATCATCGCCTTTTTTTGATTTTCCGCCACTTTTGCTTTTTGATTTTGGAAGATCAAATTCTTCAAAATCCTTATCCCAATCTTCTTCCTCTTCGGGCTTCTCCCATTCGTCATTTACGTCAACATCATCGTCGCCATCTTCCTCATCAGAAGTTGTTTTTGCTGATGTTTTTCCCTTCTTCTTTGGGGTTTCATCTTCCTCTAAAAAATTATCTTCTTCATCGTCAAACGCTTCTTCTTTTTTTGATTTTGACGAAACTTTTTTGGGATGCTCTTTACGCGTGTTTCCTGGTTTATTTGACTTTGCCATGACCTAATAAAATTATGGTGTAAATTTTATTCGAAGTTCTTAAACTTCCAAATTTTTAAAACAGTTTTTTAAAATTTTTATACTTCAATCAGTTGCTCTCTTTCCGGCCCGTTTGAAATAAACTGAACAGTAACGCCTAAAAATTGATCGATAAAAGAAATATAAGTTTTCATTTTCTCAGGCAATGCATCAAATGATTTGATCGAAGAAATATTCGTATGCCATCCCTCAAAACTTTTATATACCGGTTCCACATTCAACTGGTCAAGCCTGAAAGGCATTTCAGTTGTTTCCCTGCCATTTACATTGTATGCAGTGCAAATGCTTAATGTTTCAAATTCATCAAGCACATCAGATTTTGTCATTACGATTTTTGTAACGCCGTCAATCATACAAGCGTATTGCAGGGCAACCAAATCCATCCATCCGCAACGCCTCGGCCGCCCGGTGGTAGCGCCGTATTCGTTTCCTATATCACGTAGTTTTTGGCCTTCGTCATTTTCCAGTTCGGTTGGGAAAGGGCCGCTTCCAACCCTTGTGCAATAGGCTTTTGTAATGCCAATCACATCTTTAAT
>MKRO01000171.1:0-35357 GCA_001896965.1 Sphingobacteriales bacterium 41-5
GTTTTTCCATCTGCTTTTCCTGCCAGTTGTTTTGATGCCACGCCCATCACTTTGCCCATATCGGCAGGTGAAGAAGCTCCCGTATCAGCGACGATTTTAGCAATGATCTCCTTTAGTTCTTCTGCTGATAACTGTGCAGGTAAATATTTTTCAATTACGTCAATTTCTTCTTTTTCTTTAGCAGCAAGTTCCGGGCGGTTCTGTTGTTCAAATATCTCCAGCGAATCTTTTCTTTGCTTTACCAGTTTTTGTAAAAGCTTAATCTCATCGTCATCGCTTAAAGTGTCTTTGGCGCCTTGCGCTGTTTTAGCCAGTAAAATAGCGGCTTTCACGGCACGCAACGCCTGAAGAGCCATCGCATTCTTTGCAAGCATTGCTGTTTTAATATCGTTGTTAATCGTTTGTTCGAGTGACATAGTTTAGTTATTTTTTAGTGAGTTAATTGTTGTTGTAGTTGAGGTAGAAGTCTTACAGCAAGTCCGAAAAAACAAATATCGTCATCTGCTGCCTTTGCCTAATCCGCCTTGTTTTGCTCCAGTTGTTTCTGCTGAAATTTTTTGTAAAAATCTTTCGCAAAGTTTTTCATTTCTTCTACCTGGTCGGTATAACGGGTGGCGCGGCCGTATGTATCCGCCATTGTCATTAATGTCTGATAAAAGAAATCAGCCATTTCATCCACCATCATTTTTTGTGTCCAAAGATCAATACGCAGCGCCTCCTTGTCCTCGCCATTCCAAAAGGAAAGGATCATCGCTTTTGCTTTCTGTACATTTTGAATCGTACTATCGCTCGCGTTCCATTCAATAGTTTCAGGAAAACGGTTTTCGTCCATCTGTACCTCAATAGATATTGTTGATTTCTTCATTTGAGAATTTTTATTGGAGGGCAAAGGTACGCAATAGTTTTTCACGGATTTGCATCAGCCCTTGAACCGGATAGTTCAATAATTATCCTTTTACAAAAGCGGCATAGTTCATTTCAGCAATGTTGCAATTAACCCGTTTAGGTTCGCCTTTTTATCAAAATCAATCTTCAGATCCTCTGCATTTTGCGAAAGGAGGCTTCTTAGTGCTTCGTTTTTGTACAGGTTCATCATTTGGTCGGCTAAAGTCTCAGGTGTATTGTTCGTAATCTCTAAAATCCCTCCGGCATATTTAGAGGTAACCTCGGAACGCGGTGCCAACGACGGAATTCCGGTAAGCAGCGCTTCCAGAACCTGTATATTAAACGTTGCTCTCTCTGCTGTGCTGATATGGGCGTAGGCGCCGGAAAGACATTCGGCAAGTGTGCTTTCGTCCTGATTGTTCACAATATTTACATCATTCCGGTATTTAAAATTTGAAAGCGGCTGAATTATTTCTTCCAACTCTTTAGTTGCAAATCGCGATCGCAAATAAACAACCAGTTTCCAGTTGGTTTGCTGCATTTTCTTAAACGCGGAAAAAGCTTTTAACAGGTTTAAAAACCCAGCTTCATCAATTTCAAAATCGGTATAAACAAAATAGGGCTTTTCTTGAGCAAATTGTTCCCTTGCCGCAAGCTTTTCATTATAACTGAAAGTTTGGATGCCATCGGCAATCGGCACCGCAGAAACGATTGTATTCGCCACCAGTTCTGGCTTAAGATGCGATATTTTTTGTTGAAGGGTTTCGGAAAAAGTTATTACCTGATTAACCATTGTCAGTTTTTGCAAAGTGTCGGCATCTGTAGCCACATCATCATTCAGCACAAGCACCTGAGGAATTTCGGTTTTTACAATGCCGCCGGTTTCAAATACCATTAACTTATCAATGGCGTATTGCTTTAACAGGTTCTTTATTGTTCTTTGTTCAAACAGGTTTGCCGAAAACATTTTACTCAAAGCGCCTTCAACCTTAATTGTTTTAGCACCGGTTATGTTGATGGAAAAATTTGTTTTGTTGAAAACAAAAACCTCGTGTTGCTTTTCTATCAATTTTTCTACGATAAGCCGGGCAATGTATTGTGACGATGTTTTAAAAAAATTCTCGCCGGCTATGATTCCAAATCTCATAAATGCTAAAAACTATGCTTTGTTTCCTTTTAAATATTCGCGCATATCGCCGCTTTCTACAATGCGCTTTTCGCTTACATCCCGGTTATACCAGTACACCCAGGCCGTAAGCGTTTCGTTATTAAAACTCACATCCACGGCTTCACGTTCGTAATAAACCGCCTCGCCCTCTTCGGGGTAAAGGCCTTCGTAATCATCAAGCTGCGCCATTGCAAAAGAAAACTCATTTTCGTTTATAATTTGGTACAACTCGCCCCTGACCACGCGGCCGGTTTTTTGAGGTACCACAACAGGGAACTCGCCCATATCGTACATGGTACCGTTTACGGTTGCCTCGCCCAGCAACCTGAAGTATTTTCTGATGTATTCGTAAGCCTGGCTTTGAAACCCGCTTAACAATGAGCCGTAAACAAATAGATGACTAGTTTGCATAGCCTTAAAGTTACGAAGAAGATTCTTCACTTTTTACAAAGCCTTATTTTGATTTGCGTCTTTTATCAACTTCTTTGTTTTTTGCATTTTATAGTCGATGCCTTTTTTTATGGCATCAATTGTTGGGCCTGCAAATTCGTCCGGTAGCACGCCCCAGCCTTTTTTAGGCAGCTTTTTATTGATCACTAACCTGAACAAAGGCAATCTAAACCTGATCTTTGTATTAGGCAATACAACTTCATTAATAAACCAGGCACTGTTGCCGTAGGCCGCGCCGCCACTGGGTTCGCCAACAATTGTTACGTTTTGCTGACCTTTTAAAACACTCATTACTAAAACAGATGCAGAAAATGTAAATCACTGATCTCATTCAGGTTTTTAAACAACTTGTTGGTAAAGCTCCGTTTGATATGCTGCCATATCTTTTCTGCCGGATTTAGTTCCGGGCTATATGGCGGAAGAAATAGCAGGGCAATGTTTGGAGGAATTTTTAATCTTTTGGCTTTATGAAAAGCACCATTATCCAATACTACGATTTTATATTCCTGAGGATTGGTTTGTGAAAACTCATTAAGAAATACCTGAAAAGTATCTGTATTACAACAAGGCATTTCTAATTGAAACTGCTCTCCTGTTAGCGGGGAAAAAGCTCCAAAAATATAGGTGTACTCAAAAACCTGCTGGAACGTGCATACTGGCTGAACTCCTTTGGCTGTCAAGCCTCTTCCATACTTAGTATGTAGCCCAACCCTGCTTTCATCGTGAAAAAACAAATTGACAGCGCTATATTCAACAGGTATGCCAAGAGCTATATCTGCTACCCTTTTCGTGAAGTTTTTTTAAAAGCCTCCACCGCCTGGGCATCTTTGTTGACATGGCTTTTTCTTGCTGCTTTTACGCTGGTTCCAAAGTGCCTGATTGCATATTTAAGCACTGTATTGTATTTCACCTCCTTGTTAAACTCGTCTTTTATCCACTGCCGGAGTTCTGCGTAACCTGCCAAACCATTTTTGGCATCATGGAGCTTTTCGGCCATTTTGTTGTGTTCTTCTTTGGTAAAAACAGATGGTTTACCCGCATGATCCTTTCTGCCATTTGCCATTAATAGTTCTATTCCGCCCACCTTATAGGCCGTACGCCAATTATGAATGCTTTGGCTACAGGCTCCTACGCTTTCCATCAGCTCCCTTTTGCTTATGCCATCGCTGCCGGCTTTTTTCATGGCTAAAAGCATTTTAATACGGGGCTCCATCATCGCAGAAGACTTCTTTAATCTAACCCTAAGTTCTTTGACCGTTTCTTTAACTGGTATAAATAGTGCAAACGACATAATGATTTATTTTTTAGACCAAAGGTAAAACAAAAAAACCAATACGTAAAATATCGGTCTTAAATAATTTTCACTTTCGTATAATTTGCGCTTGCGCCAATTTGAACTTGAGTTTGGTGTTTTACTGAATTTTGTAAAAGTTTCTTTGGTATTAAATCCAACGGCACAAGTAATTCAAAAATGAACGCAACTTCATTGCTTATCAAAAAGCCCGTTAACGTTTTACTTATCAAACTGCTTTAAATTAAGTGCCGGATTTATCCTCGCGTCCTGCGCCAGCAGGTCTTTCCAGTAAACTGTTTTATTCTTTTCGGCTGCTTCACGGCCAAGTATCGCGCTCAGTGAGGAGTTGGCGCCATCTTCAAGCAAATTCAGCCGGTTGCCGCTGGTGATGGCATTAATAAACGATTTGCCTTTATTGATGTCAGCGTCATCAAGAGAAGAGTTAGAAGTTCCTTTTGCTATTTGCTCAGGCGTTAACGCCGTACCGGAGCGGTTAATACCGCAGTCCCACCCATTTTCACCGTTTATAAAAACGCCTCCGCTGTAATGTGCTTCTGCTATGCCTTTGGTGCCAATAAAGCGGGCACAAACATCCCCAAATGTGTTCCCAAGTTTCGAAGATTGTACGGTTACGTTAATATCATTTGGGTATTTGTAAATCACCTGGTAATTCGTCCAAGCGTTGCCGATGTCACTTTTCCCTTTATCGCCGCCAAGCCCCATAGCATATAAAGGAGTCGTACCTAATGCCCAATTGCACACATCAATCATGTGGATGGCCTGGTCAAGGTAAATGCCGCCCGAGAGTTCATTAAAATAAAAATGATTGCGTATTCTCATTTCATCGCGCGACCATTTTTCGTTTCGGAAAACAGGGTTAACCGAAGAAAAATAATAAAGTTGAACGCTTATGATTTCACCAATATCGCCATTGTGAATTCGCTCCATCATTTGCACATAAGGCGTGGCATACCGTATCTGAAACCCAACAACGGCAGTCTGTTTAGTGCCCAGCGTTTTACCTGTAGCTATAAATTTTTTGCATCCGTTCGTATCAATCGCTGTGGGCTTTTCCGAGTACACATGTTTGCCCGCTTTTGCCGCAGCTTCTAAAATAAAGGGGTGGGCATAGCCCGGCGTCGAAATCAGCACCGCGTCCACCTCTTTATTATTGATCAACGACTGATAGGCTTTTGATCCCTGATAAATATTTTTTTTAGCTACGGCGCCAAAGCCTTTTTTGGCATTGAGGCCATTTACTCTTCGTTCTGCGACAGGCAGCTTATCATTAAAAAGATCAGCCAGCGCAATGATATTAATATTGTTATGCGCCGACATGGTGCTAATAACCGAGCTTCCCCGGTTGCCGCAGCCCACCATCCCAATAGTAACCGCCGAATTATTATTGGTGGCAAAAACAATTGATGGTTTTAGGATGAGCACACCTGAAGCGGCTCCTGCAGCTTTTAAAAAATTTCTTCGTTTCATTATGATCAGTTTTGCGTTAGATAAAATGTATGCTACTAAGTTATTGATAAAGTTTCCGCTAAAAGAAATTTTTCGAAATTATGTGCAACAATTACGATTTATAAGAAAGAAACCGGAATAGGGATTTAATAAATAGTTTTCCGAAATGTTGCGTTTTCCCTCTCATGCTCGTCTTTTCTATTATGTTGAAATTAATTTACTATGCTTTTAAGTACACCTCACCTCAAACTACCATGATGAAAAGTTTATTTTTTATTCTGATCGTTAGCATAGCCTTCACAGCTTGTAAACAAGAAGGCATCGGCCTTGAAAACGGGAACAATCAAATGCTACAAAAAACCTGGGTCAACTCGGTTGAAGAACAAGCCACCAGCGAAGAATTGATTTATCGCCCTGAAAACTACCGCGATTTCCCGGTTTTGATGTACCGTCACCAATATGTTTTTAATTCGGGCGGAAAGGGTAAAATTTTTGTACTTGCTCAAAACGACGGCCATTATTTTGCGCCCTGCACATGGGCTTATAATGCCGGCACACATATTTTGGAAATTAAGCAAGACGGAGAAGAAAGGCCAACCCAATTTTTGGTGACGGCTTTAGAAAATGATTTGCTGAAGTTAAAAAGATTATAGTTGATGGCTGTAAACTGAATGTAATTTTTAAGAGTTCTTGTACTAATTTTACATTCAAATGCAACAGCATCTTCATCAAATTCTTAAACGGTATTTTGGTTTTGACGAATTCCGTCCATTGCAACTGGATATTATTTCCACAGCAATGAACGGCGATGATGTGTTGGCACTGATGCCCACGGGTGGCGGAAAATCTTTATGTTATCAGGTTCCCGCGCTTGCTAAAGAAGGCTTGTGCCTTGTTATTTCCCCGCTAATTGCTTTGATGAACGACCAGGTACAAAACCTGCGCAAAAGAAATATCACAGCGTTTGCTATTCACACAGGCATGCCGCGAAAAGAAGTGATCAATGTGTTGGAAACGGCCTCGCACAGCAATTGCAAATTTTTATATGTGTCTCCCGAACGTTTGGAGACATCTTTGTTTAAAGAGTACCTGCCGGGGCTTGGCGTAAATTTTATTGCTGTTGATGAAGCGCATTGCATCTCGCAATGGGGTTATGATTTTCGTCCGCCGTATTTAAGGATTGTTCAATTGAGGGAAGAATTGCCCGATGTTCCTGTGATTGCGCTGACCGCTTCTGCAACGCCGCTCGTGCAAAAAGATATTTGCGAAAAATTGAGTGTTGACGGCGCAGGCAATTTCAAAATCTTCAGGCAGTCTTTCGAAAGGCCGAATTTATCTTACAGCGTTTTTCGGGTGCACAGCCGGATTAATAAAATTGCTGAGGTTTTATCAAATGTGCAGGGTACAGCAATCGTGTATTGTAAAACCCGAAAGCGCACCAAAGAAATTGCTGAACTCCTGAATATGCAGGGCATCGCCGCCGACTTTTATAATGCAGGACTTAGTTCTGAAGAACGCACAAAAAGGCAACACAACTGGGTGCAGAACAAAACTCGTGTGATTGTGTGCACAAACGCGTTTGGTATGGGCATCGACAAGCCTGATGTGCGGGTGGTGATTCATGCGGATGTGCCGGATTGCCTTGAAAATTATTATCAGGAAGCAGGCCGCGCGGGCCGTGATGGCAGGCGTTCGTTTGCGGTGCTTTTGTATGACGATACGGAAATTGATGTGTTAAAACAAATGCCTGATATACGTTATCCCGATATGGAAACAATCAGGCAGGTATATAAAAGTACGGTGAATTATTTGCAACTTCCCGAAGGCGAAGAGCCGGGCGATTATTATGATTTTGACCTGAAGGACTTCATTAAAAAATTCAATCTCGACATCAATACTACGATTTACGGTTTAAAAGCGCTGGAGCAGGATGGTTGGCTGAGTTTTAATGAAACAGTTTTTATGGCGGCTACCGTCAGGTTCACAATTTCTAAAAACGAGTTGTACGAATATGAAGCCACACACGCCCACCTGGAGCCGATGATAAAAACTTTGCTCCGCACTTACGAGGGAATTTATGATTACCCGGTTGCTGTTTCTGAAACCTACGTTGCTTATCTGACAAAGTTTGAAATTGCAGTTGTAAAAGATCAGTTGAACAGGCTGCATTTTGACCGTGTGATAGATTATCAACCGCAAAAGGATTCGCCGCAGGTGTACCTTAACCGCAGCCGTATCAAATCGTCGTTGCTGCAAATTGATATTGAATTATTGTCTGAACGTAAAAGAATCTTTGCCGAACGGATTGACCAGATGATCAAATATATTTTGGATAAAAAAGAATGCCGCAGCAAGATCATCGGGAACTATTTTGGAGACGCCGAAATGAAAGATTGCGGTATTTGCGACAACTGCCTCCGCAGAAAAAAAACTGAGATATCAAAAGAAAACTTTAATAAAATTTCGGCCTTCCTTAAAAATAATTTACAAACGCCACAAAGCACCATTCATGTTTTTAAGCAACTACCGGGCTTTAATAAGGAACAGGTTTGGACGGTTATTAATTTCCTGGTGGATGAAGGGCATATCCATATTCAAATAGACGGCAAATTGAAGTGGAAATAAAACCGCCCCGCAAAGAGCGACATTTTTCTGTTAACAGCTATCCTGGTAAACGCCACCGCCTTTGAAAACGGCGACAACTATAATTTTAATATTTGATAAGTTGTCCTGAAAATTGAAACCTTTCTTATCAAAGCATTTTATATTTGACCATGCTCAATTTTGAAAACGATATAAAAAAATGTGTTGAAGTGTTAAACAACAAAGGTGTAATCCTTTATCCCACCGATACTGTTTGGGGTTTGGGTTGTGATGCAACCAACGAAGAAGCTGTGTCGAAGATCTACCATATAAAAAAAAGAAGCGATAGCAAAGCCCTGATTGTATTAGCAGCGACAGAACGGGACGTAATGCAATACACTGCTGCCGTGGATTTGAGCCTTTTTGAATTTTTGAATGAAGCCGAAAAACCAACAACCGTCATTTACGATAACGGTATCGGGTTTGCTGACAATCTTTTGGCCGAAGATGGCAGCATTGCCATCAGAATTGCAAATGATGAGTTCTGCCGTGCCCTGATAAAAAGGTTTGGAAAGCCGATCGTTTCAACTTCTGCAAATATTTCAGGAGCATCAACGCCAGCTAACTTTTTACAGATCAGTGATGAAATAAAATCATCGGTTGATTTTGTTGTGACTCACAAACAGAATGATGAAACGCCCGCCACGCCCAGCTCAATCATAAAATGGGAAAACGGCGAAGCGATTTTTATCAGGAAGTAATTTTTGAATTACAGTACCTGCCAGGGATTTGCATTGCAAGGATTGTAAGTTTTACATGGTTGCGGAAAACCCCCGGCTCGTTATCTTTGCCCACCCGATGGATATTCAATTAAACGATAAAGAAAAAGAGATTATTGACAAAGTAGCGCAGGCCGCACAGGAGCTGGGGCTTGAAAGCTATTTAGTGGGCGGGTTTGTGCGCGATAAAATTTTGGGCCGCCGTACTAAGGATGCCGATATTGTTTGTGTGGGCGATGGTATTAAATTAGCCAAAGCAGTCGCACAAAAGTTCAGGCCTATACCTGAGGTTAATTATTTTAAAAATTTTGGCACAGCACATATTCACAGTTCAGATTTTGATATTGAATTTGTTGGCGCCCGTAAAGAAAGCTATCAACGCCACAGCCGCAAGCCCGAGGTGGAACCGGGTACTTTAGAAGACGATCAAAACCGAAGAGATTTTACCATCAATGCGCTTGCCATTAGTTTGAACAAAAATGATTTTGGTAAATTACTCGATCCGTTTAACGGCGTTCAACATCTTGAAGAAAAGATTATTATCACGCCGCTGGAGCCTGACCGGACTTTCAGTGATGACCCTTTGCGTATGATGCGTGCCATCCGCTTTGCAACGCAATTGAATTTTAAAATTGCTGATGAAGTTTTTGAGTCTGTTAAACGAAACGCTGAGCGTATTAAAATTATTTCGCAGGAAAGAATTACTGATGAGTTGAACAAAATAATTTTAGCGAACAAGCCATCAATTGGTTTTGACCTGTTGTACAAAAGCGGCTTGCTGAAAATCATCTTTCCAAAAATGGTGGATTTGGCAGGCGCCGAATTTATTGAAGGGAAAGGCCATAAGGATAATTTTTATCATACACTACAGGTACTCGATAATATTTCGGAAAACACTGATGATCTTTGGCTTCGCTGGGCGGCTATCCTGCACGATATTGCAAAACCCGCAACGAAAAAATTTGAGGAAGGCCATGGCTGGACTTTTCACGGGCATGAAGTGGTGGGAGGCAGGATGGTTCCTAAGATTTTCGCGCAGCTAAAACTTCCGCTAAACGAAAAAATGAAGCAGGTAAAAAAGCTCGTGGAGTTACACCTTCGCCCGATCAGCCTGACCAAAGAAAACATTACTGACTCGGCAATCCGCAGACTGTTATTTGATGCTGGTGAAGATTTTGAAGCACTGATGATGCTTTGCGAAGCTGATATTACGAGTAAGAATAAATATAAAGTGCGGCGCTACCTTGAAAATTTTCAGTTGGTGCGCGAGCATTGCAGAGAGGTTGAAGAAAAAGACCAGATACGCAACTGGCAGCCGCCGATTGATGGTACCCGGATTATGGAACTCTTTAACCTAAAGCCGTCGCGTGAAGTGGGTTTATTAAAAGGTGCCTTGAAAGATGCTATTTTAGATGGCGAAGTTGCTAACAATTATGATGCTGCTTATGAATTTCTACTGAGCAAAGCAAAGGAAATAGGTGTGGTGAAATAGTTTTAAGGTTTTACTTTCTCGATTTGTTTGTGAAAGGGTAAATAAGTTTCAAGTGCTGCAGAGCCATACCAGGGATAGATTTCAGCGGCGAGCAAACCTGCTTTTATTGCAGGATCAGATTGTAACAAAATTTCAGTTTCACTTTTGTCTTTGGTTTTAAAAATATAAAGTCCGCGGTATTGTTTCTCGTTTTTCCCGAAAGGCCCCGCAATAACTAATTTTCCTTCATCAGCAAGCCTGCCAATATTTGCGAGATGCCCCCGAAACAAGGAGTTGATAGAATCTTTGTTTTCGATCTTTGCAGATCCAGTTTTCAGAATCACAAACTGATACATGCGCATACCGTATTCGTCTGCGCCAAGCTTTTCGGCGAGTTGTTTATTGTAGCCATCTTCAACAGCATTCTTTGAGTTGCTACACGCTGAAAGAATGATTGCGAAAAAGAGAATCAAATGTAAATTTCTCATAACTGGAATAGATGCTACTCGTCCTGTGTTTGGGAAAATTAAACCCCGAATTGCGTAAGATGATGATCGAGGTGCTTGGCAAACATGTTGTTCCATTCTGTTTTATTAAGCACCCCAAAAGAATGAGATTCTTTTCCATCAAAATGCTCGGCGCCGAGTTCCTGCGTTTGTTTGATATGGTTAATGAGCCTTTCTTTTTCCAGTTCAAAATCTTTTTCAGCCGTCACTAAGAAATGAGGCGCTGTGCGCATATTTTTTTTGTAAGGCTCTTCATTTACAACGGTCTTTTTTACGAAAGATTTTAACACCCATTTCATAAAAGGGCTTTTAGGTTTAGGATGCTTGTCAGTATATACCAGCTCATAAGTAACATTACAGTGCGCCAGCATTTGCGCTACGTTCATCTGGCCCCACTGTGGCTGCGAAACTGTTGTGAGTTTGTTGATTCTGTCTATAACCTGCTGTGCGCCTTCAGGCGTGAAAACTTGTGTCATGTAGCGTTGTTTTGTTTAAGGCAGTAAAAATAAGGATAGATATCTAAATCATTGACGAACGTTGCGGTTCCAAATAATTCTTATAGTAATTATCACTTGTACGCCAGTACCGTATTTCTTTTCAGAAGTACGGCTTTCAATTTGCTATAACTTACATCCTGCACCGAAACCTTATCATCAATGGCGATATTGGCAGCGGCTGTGGCAGACTGGCCCGATACCATAAAAACCGGTTCCATTCTGATGGAACCAAATGCCATATGGGTGGAAGAAAAGCAAACGGGCACCAACAGGTTGTGGAAACAGGTTTTGCCAAAGGCTCTTCTATTAAATCGGTAGAAAAATTCATTCAGATATGCCTGCATATGTTTTTCACTACACTTGTGATATATTCCCCTTAACCATGATTTCAAATTCTTTATCAGGGTATGCATTTCAGAGAAGTTTTTTCCTTTATCTGATTTTATTCTTTGTAGTGTATACTCAGACCCCAAAGGCGTATATCCTGCCCATTCATCTGTTCGCACCAGTGCCTTCTACTTAGATATATGCGTATCAAAAACCCTTCGTAATTCAGCGCTACTACAATCCTCCATATCTGTACCATAGGCTCTTCCTGTCTTTTCATCTTCTCTTATTTCTACCGCCAGGCAAACCAGCTTTTTATCGCCTTTGCTCATCCTGCCCGCCTGTGACGATTTCATCAATACCTATACAATCCGTTAGCTGATGGCTGCTACCGGATTTCATCGCCTCCTGTATCTTTCTTTTAAATGACCAACAGGTTTTCTGACGCAACAACAACTCACCGGACAACCACAACTTGCATCCCTTTTTGCTTACGCAAACACGATAGCAAATATGAAATGCCTTCAACAATGGAAATTTAATTTTGTGAAACAGTGTTCCCGCTGTGGCTGATTCTTCATAGCCACAATTCTGGCAATGTAAATTGATCCATCGCTTGTTTTCCTAATATCTTGAAGAACCAAACTCGCAGCATTTAAATCCGTCATGCATTTAACATCCATCAGATATTGCAAACAAGCGGCATTGGCCTGAAACCTTTTGCCAAACTCTATGATGTTCACCCCCTGAAACACAACAAATAGTTTTATCCATAAGGATACTAATAAAATTAGTTAGCAACTAACCCCGTTTTGACCTCCGACTTATTCGACTAATCTATCACTATTAAAATAAGCGGCCTCAAATTGAGGCCGCTTATTTTTTTTAACAATTTAATGATTTTTATTTCCCCGCTACAAGTTCATCCTGTAGTTTCTTTAAATCATCCCAGCTGCCCGCTGCAGCTAATTTTGCCTGCTTAGGCCAGCTTGCCGGATTGTGCATTTGAAATTTAGAGCCCGCAGCTTCTAAAATTCCTTTTAATTTTTTACCCGTTGCTTTTGAAAGGTCCTGAAAACTAACAATACTTTCGGCTTCTAACAATTTTGCAATTTTAGGCCCGATACCTTCAATTTTAGTAAGGTCATCTTTAACAGGGGCTTCTTTTTTCACAGCTTTTTTCGCGGGAGTTTTTGTAGCTACAACTTTTGGCTTTGAAGTTTTTGCAGGCGTTTTCTTTGCCGCTTTTTTAACATCTGCCACTAATACCTGAGTTTCTGCAATTACCAAAACTTCTTCTTCAACAGTAATGACTGAATTTTCCACGTTCAACTCAGAACGATATACGTAAGACTGAGCGGCAAAGTCGTTCACCCATCTTCCGTCATTTAATAAAAATCTGTATTCATAGGTCTTTCCGGGTTCCAATAAAATCTCAGCTTTCAAAGTACCGTCGGGCTGAACGGATAAAATCGGGGCATTTTCGGGGTTCCAGTTGTTAAAGTCGCCTAATAAAAGAGCTTCGGTGGCATCGCCCAGGGCTTCCAGAGGTAAGGAAAACGTAACTTGTTTCATTTGTAGTTTTTTTGTTTTTAATTTCTAAAATATTCTGCAAGAATAAAAATTGCTGCAGACGGACTAAGTGGTTAGTAGCGGCTTAATATCAATTGATTTATGTTGCAAAATTAGCCATTTTTTGTATATGATTGAGCCAGAAAGGGCTGTAAGTTGAAAAACTGTGTACAAAATGGCTATTATTTACGCAAATGTTTGCGGAAAATTAGAGCCGTAAAGCCATCGACTAAATCGGTAACTTGTGGCGAAATCTCAACCTCAAAAATATGAACACTAAGCTTACGATTTTAAGTGTACTCTTTCTTGCCTTTTCTATTTCAGTTTTTGCGGCAAAAAAGCCGAAAGTTTTGGTATTTATAAAAACGGCGGGGTTCTATCATAAATCAATTCCCGCAGGCGCCGCTGCTATTCAACAATTAGGATTACAAAACGGTTTTGGTGTTGATACTACCAGAGATTCCGCTGCCCTCACGCCGTCCAACCTGAAAAAATACGCAGCAGTTATTTTCTTAAATACTACCGGCACTGTTTTAAATGATTCGCAAAAAACTGCTTTTAAGCAGTATATTCAAAAAGGTGGCGGCTTTGTGAGTGTTCACGCCGCAACGGATACCGAGTACGGCTGGCCCTGGTACAACGGGCTGGTGGGCGCTTATTTTTTAAGCCATCCCAAACAACAAAAAGCAACAATAATTGTAAAAGACAATTCACATATTTCAACCAAACACTTACCGGCAAAATGGGAGCGGTTTGATGAATGGTATAATTTTAAAAACATCAGCGATAACATAAAAGTACTATTACTGCTTGACGAAAAAAGTTACGAAGGCGGCAAAAACGGCAATTATCACCCCATTGCATGGTATCAAAATTATGATGGCGGCAGGGCTTTTTACACCGGCCTGGGGCATACTGATGAAAGCTATGAAGAGCCTTTGTTTTTACAGCATTTGCTTGGCGGAATTGAATACGCTATGAACGGGAGGAATAAATAAAGCCCCTACCTCGGCTCTCTGTAGGGATTGCGAAGTTTACGAAGTACTAATTTTTTTACTATTAAATTACTAAATTTATTAGCTTTTTTTTATTACCTTAGCATCAGAAATAATTTATATGCCTGTTGAGGTTGTATATAAAACTGATGTTCTTCGTTCGTTAAGAAAAGAGCTGCTGGTATTACAGGGCTTTAAAAAACCTGTATGCGAAAGACATATTTCAGTGGGGCTGGGATTTATGGAAAAGTCGTTTCCGCATGATGTTTTTCCAACGGGGGCCGTTCATGATTTTGTCAGCGATAATTTTTCAAACGCCGCTGCAACCAACGGTTTTATTTCGGGCGTGATGGGTAATCTTTTTAAGAATGCCCAAAAAATAAATGCTGTGTGGGTGAATGCTTCCAACAAAATTTTTCCAACAGCTTTAAAACTTTTTGGGATTGATCCCCACCATATCATTTTCGTTAATGCACGCAACCCCAAAGATGTGTTGTGGGTAATTGAAGAAGCATTAAAATGTTCCTGTCTCACGGCAATAGTTGGGGAGTTGCAGGACATTGATTTTACAGCCTCCCGCAGGTTACAACTGGCTGTGGAAAAAAGCGGGGTTACAGCCTTCATTCACCGGCAAAACCCTAAAAGCAAAAACCCCGTGGCTTGTGTGGCGTCCTGGAAAATAAATTCTGTAAAATCAATTCCGCAGAATATGCCGGGCTTAGGTTTTGCCCGCTGGAATGTGGAATTAACAAAAGTTCGCAACGGCACTCCCGGCAATTGGTTGGTGGAATGGCAGGCGGGTCATTTTAAAGAAATCAAAAACCAATTGAAAGCTATTTCTTCACATCGTGAATTAAAAGTAAGCTGATGGAACAACGTTTTGCCTCTATATTTTTTCCTTTTCTGTTGGCGGATTACACGGTGAGGCAGTATGCGCATTTAAAAAATAAAGCGTTTGTTTTAGCTGAGCCCGAACGTGGCCGCAGCGTGGTAAAAGCGGTCAATTCAGGTGCTGCTGCACAAGGTATTAGCGCCGGTATGGTGGTGGCAGATTGTAAAGCGATTCTTCCTGATTTACAGGTGTTGCATTACAAAAAAGGGCTTGCTGAAAAACTATTACACAACCTCGGTATGTGGTGCATCAGGTTTTCACCGGTGGTTGCTGTTGATTTGCCGGACGGTTTGATTATTGAAACCACGGGCTGCTCACATTTGTGGGGCGGCGAAGAAAATTATCTTAAAACTATTATTCAGCGGTTGAAAGATTTTGGGTACGAGGTAAAAGGTGCCATTGCCCCTTCAATCGGCGGCGCCTTTGCGGTTGCACGTTTTGGAGAACCCTCCATCATCAAAAAAGAAAATATTGTAGCGGCACTTTCCGATCTTCCACCGGCTGCTTTAAGATTACAGCCTGAGGAATTGGAACGACTGGATCAATTAGGCATTCATCATATACAGTCACTGTTAAAGATTCCGCGCAGCGCATTACAACGGCGCTTTGGCGCAACTTTACTAAAAAGAACAGACCAGGCCCTGGGCAACGAAACTGAATTTATCAACCCCTTGATCCCTCCGGAACCTTATACAGCAAGGCTTCCGGCGTTGGAACCCATCTGCACCGCAGCAGGAATTGAGATTGCTTTACAAGAATTGTTGAAACAACTTTGCAACAGGCTTCAGAAAGAAGGGCTTGGCTTACGGCGATGCAGGTTCATCACGTACAGGATAGACGCCCGAGAGCAACAACTCATGATCGGAACCACGCAGGCATCCTGCAATCAAAAACATCTTTTTAAATTATTCGAAGAAAAAATCTCCACGCTGGAGCCCGGCCTGGGCATTGAGCTTTTTGTGTTGGAAGCACCGGAAGTTGAAAAAACATCCACAATTCAGGAAACTTTGTGGAACCATGGCGAGAATAAAACCAACACCGAAATAGCAGAGTTGGTTGACCGCATCGCCGGGCGCGTGAGCATTCAAAACATTCATCGCTTTTTACCGGCAGAACATTACTGGCCGGAATTTTCTTTCGTTGATACATCGGATTTAAAACAAAAGCCGCAAACTGAGTGGCGCACAAATTTTCCAAGGCCGTTGCACCTGTTACCTAAGCCTGAATTGATTCAGGTTACAGCACCCGTTCCTGATTATCCACCCATGCTCTTTCGCTACAAAAGCAGGCTACACAAAATTATAAATGCGGAAGGCCCTGAGCGAATTGAGCAGGAATGGTGGCTGCAACAGGGCTTGTACCGCGATTATTATTGCGTGGAAGATGAAGAAGGAAAACGCTTTTGGTTGTTCCGATCGGGGGATTATGGAGATAAGAAAACACAGTGGTTCGTTCACGGCTTTTTTGCCTAACCTCACACAAATCAGTTAGCAATTTTGAGTGATATAAAATTTTTAAAGTTCTTGGGGGTGGCACCTGCTTTCTGATAAACGCTTCCTTATGAAATACACAGAACTACAAGTAACATCTAATTTTAGTTTTCTCCGCGGTGCTTCCCATCCCGAAGAGCTGGTGGAGCAGGCTGTACAATTTGGATATGATACGATTGCTATTACTGACCACAATACATTCGCAGGTATTGTGCGCGCGCATGTTGAAGCAAAAAAAGCCGGTATTCGATTGATTGTTGGTTGTTGCTTAAATTTACTGGATGGCCCGTCGTTGCTCGCTTTTCCAAAAAACAAAAATGGTTATTCCCGGCTTACAGCCCTCCTTTCCGAAGGCAACCTTCGCGCAGAAAAAGGTGATTGCCATTTGTACAAAACTGATGTTTTTACCAGGGCGGGAGATATAATATTTATTGTTGTGCCGCCTGCCGAATTAGATTGCCATTTCAAATTTGATGAAACATTTATCACATCTGTAAAAAAATACAAAGAAAAAATCGGTAACGATCTTTACCTCGCTGCAAGCCGCTCCTATCAGGCTAATGATGCAAAGCGCCTACACAGGCTGATTGAAATTTCCGAACAATTCGGCATTCCTCTCGTTGCTACAAACAACGTGTACTATCACAACCGCGAACGGCGTGAGCTGCAGGATGTGCTGACCTGTGTTCGTGAAAAATGTACAATTTATAATGCAGGTTTTCACCTATATCAAAATGCAGAACGCCATTTGAAAACCGAAAAGGAAATGGTACGCCTGTTCCGTCAACACCCTGAAATGATTGAACGCACACAGGAAATCGTTTCTGCCTGCAGTTTTTCACTGGATGAATTAAAATACGTTTATCCGAAAGAAATTACTTCAGGTGGGCGTACGCCGCAGGAAGAACTTGAGAGGCTTACCTGGGAAGGCGCTATTGAAAAATTTGGCGAAGACGTTTCTGAAAAACTGATGAACGATATTAAACATGAACTTGACTTTATCGAAAGAAAAAATTACGCCTCTTATTTTCTTACGGTTTATGATTATGTAAAATTTGCAAGAGATCAAAATATTCTTTGCCAGGGGCGCGGTTCTGCGGCTAACTCGATCGTTTGTTATTGCCTCGGCATCACATCAGTAAATCCTTCAAAATTCAAATTGTTGTTTGCAAGATTTATGTCTGATGCACGCGATGAACCGCCTGATATTGATGTGGATTTTGAACACGAGCGCCGCGAAGAAGTCATTCAATACATTTACAAGAAATATGGGAGAAACCGCGCTGCAATTGTGGCAACCGTTACACAATTACATGAAAAGGGCGCCGTGCGCGATGTTGGTAAAGCAATGGGGCTTTCAGTTGATGCTGTTGACAAGCTGTCAAAATCTTTGTGGGAATTTACTGAAGAGTGGTACGATGGGAAAAAAAATTCATCTGAAGGGTTCAATCCTAATGACAAACATTTGCAAAAAGTATTACATCTCACACGGCAATTCATGGGCTTTCCAAGGCAATTGGGTCAACACACGGGCGGCTTTGTGATCACGGAGAAAAACGTTACCGAACTTTGCCCCATCATCAATGCAAGAATGGAAGGCCGCACCAATATTGAGTGGAATAAAGATGATATTGAAGCGCTGGGGTTTTTAAAAGTTGATGTGCTCGCGCTGGGCATGCTTACCTGTATTCGCAAGGCTTTTGATCTTTTAAAGCAGCATCATAAAAAAGAATATGAACTGCACACGATTCCCGAAGACGATAAAAATGTGTATGACATGATTTGCCGGGCAGATACGATCGGCGTATTTCAGATTGAAAGCCGTGCTCAAATGACAATGTTGCCAAGGTTAAAACCAAGGGAGTTTTACGATCTCGTGATCGAGGTGGCAATTGTTCGCCCCGGCCCAATACAGGGCGACATGGTACACCCTTATTTACGCAGGCGAAATAAAGAAGAACCCGTTGAATACCCATCAGAAGAAATAAAACATATTTTAAAAAGGACATTAGGCGTTCCTTTATTTCAGGAGCAGGCAATGGAAATTGCAATGGTTGCGGCAAGGTTCAGCGCTGCGGACGCTGATGGCTTACGGCGCAGCATGGCTACTTTTAAAGCAAAAGGAAAAGTGAGTGAGTTTGAACAAAAGCTTATTACCGGCATGATGAATAATGGGTATACAGAAGCATTTGCCCGTCGCGTATTTCGTCAGTTGGAAGGCTTTGGCAGTTATGGTTTTCCTGAAAGCCACGCTGCCAGTTTTGCATTGCTGGTGTATGTTTCGGCATGGATCAAATATCATTATCCTGATGTGTTTTGTACAGCATTGCTGAACAGTTTGCCTATGGGATTTTATCAGCCGGCACAAATTGTAATTGATGCGCGCAAACATGGTGTGGATGTAAAACCTGTTGATATAAACTATTCCCGCTGGGACAACACACTCGAAACATTTGACGGCAAATATTTTACAGTACGGCTGGGCTTCAGGCAGGTAAAGGGTTTGAAGGAAGAAGAAATGAAACTATTGATTCAGCAAAGACAATCACCATATTCCCACATTCATCAACTAAGAGATGCAGGCATTTCCGAAACGGCTATTTTAAAACTGACTAAAGCTGATGCGTTTCGATCAATAAATATGGACAGACGGCAGGCGCTCTGGCAGGCATCTGCCTTAAATGACAGGCTGGAAGGCCTGTTCAAAGGCTGGGTTGATAAAAAACATATTGCGGAAGATGCCAACACTGCATTACCTCAAATGAACCTTCCGGAGCATGTGGTGCATGATTATGCTTCCGTATCATTATCGTTAAAAGCACATCCAGTAAGCTTTTTTAGAGAAAAATTAACTGAACAAAAAGTTATTGCCACAAGTGAGCTGGCACTAAAACCTGACGGGGCTTTTGTGCGCGTAGCAGGCCTGGTATTAATTCGCCAGCGGCCCGGCACCGCAAAAGGCATTTGCTTTGTAACAATCGAAGATGAAACCGGATGCGCCAATCTGGTTGTATTTCAAAATGTTTTTGACACGTATCGAAAGGAAGTGCTGCGTTCGCAATTGCTGATGGCCGAAGGCATTGTTCAGCGCGAAGGAGATGTGATACACGTAATAGCAGGCAAATGTTACGATCTAAAAAATCTCATTAATAACCTTGCCACGTCATCAACGAAAAAAATTGACCTGTCAACAACTTCACCTGCTGATGAAAAGGATGGCAAATTAATTCCGCGCGAATTAACAGGGAACAGTAAACACAAAAAAGTGGTTCAGGCAGAAATATTTCCGAAAAGCAGGGATTTTAAATAATCTTCTCATCACATATTTTAGCGATGGGCCTGCGCATTTTAAATTGGTAGTTTAGCGGCTAAAATCAAAGCCATGAACCGCCGACTATTTATCAGAAACACTTCACTTGCTACCGCCACTTTATTTTCACCAGCTCTTACCAAAGCTCTTTCATTAAATTCTACCGGTAGAGTCATAATTATCGGCGCAGGCTTCGCGGGGCTTTCAGCCGCTTACAAATTAAAAAAGAAAGGAACTGATTTTGTGGTTCTCGAGAGCCGGAAACGCGTTGGCGGCAGAGTATTTTCTCACAATATTTCTGACAATCTTGTTATTGAACTCGGCGGTGAATGGGTAGGTAACTCACATACACGTATGCGCGAACTTTGTGATGAATTGAAACTAACCTTACAAAACAATCAGTTTGATACACATTTAATTTATAAAGGCCAATACTCGCCGGCTAACCAATGGAATTACAGCGACGGCTGGCAAAAGAAATTTAAAAAGATCATTGAAAACTACGGGCAAATGTCAGAGGCTGATAAAATAAAACTCGACAAATACGACTGGTGGCGGTTTTTAGTGAATAATGGTTGCGAAGGCCGCGATCTTGAAATCAGGGAATTGCTTGATAGTACTGACTTCGGCGAAAGCATTCGCCACATCTCTGCTTTTGCGGCTTTAGCAGAGTATGCGGAAAGCAGTGAAAAAAATGAAATGGATTTGAAGATAAAGGGAGGCAATTCAATGTTTGCAAATGCGCTCCTCGAAAAAGTAGGCCGACAAAATGTTTTCACCGATCATACTGTCACAAATATTATTCAAAAAGATAAAGTAGCGGTTCACTGCGCTAACGGAAAAGTTTTTACAGGCAGTAAAATCATTTGCACGGTTCCAACGTTTTCATTGAAAAAAATACAGTGGGATCCGGCTCTTCCGCAAACCCACATCAACGCTATCAATCAATTGCAGTACGCGCGCATCAGCAAGCACGCCATGCATTTCAGCAAACGGTTTTGGAAAGATGAGTCTTTTGATCTCGTTTCTGACCAATCGCCACATTATTTTTATCATGCTACAAAAAATCAACCGGGAGACGACGGTGTTTTGATTAGTTACACCATCGGCGATAAAGCCGCATCAAATAATAACCAATCCGATGAATACCTGGCGCAGGATGTGTTTCGTTGCCTGGAACCCCATTTTGGAAACATTAAAGATTTATTAAAAAAGCAAACGCGCTATTATTGGGGCAACGATCAATATTCCTACGGCGCTTATGCAATGTACGGTATTGGCCAATGGTTTGGCCTGATGCCGGTGCTTAAAAAGAAATTCCTTCATACACGTTTTGCCGGGGAACATCTTGCAGACTGGCAGGGTTTTATGGAAGGTGCTGTAAATACGGGCGAGGCCGCTGTTGACGAATTATAAAGATCATCACAAAGCAACTTTTTTCAATTTCCACGCACTACTAACTTCCGTCAAAAACAAGGCAATATAAAAGCGTTAGCTCTCATCCATTTCCCGCACTATTCACCTAACTTCTTTTTCAGGTCATCTATTTCTTTCTGCTTTTGTTCCAGTACTTTTTTAATGTCTTCCTTTGATGGGTCTGCCGCGGGCTTTACCGGTTGCGCGTCATAACGATAAACGCCACCCGGTTGCGGCACTGCAGGAGCCACGGGCGGTACAGGAACAGCCGGAACTTTTGTAGTATCATCATTAGCTTTCCAACTGTAATTTTCTCCATCCGTATTTGTAGAAACTGTTTTCTTATCGGGGTTTACAAGTTTACCGGTGCTGTCCATCACATAGTCCACACCTGCTTCATATCCTGTAATCCGCCTTTTGAAAGAGACCAGGCCGCCCCTGCGTGAATCGCTATAATCACGTGCCATGATTTGCCCGTCGCTTAATTTTTGAAAAACAGAAGGATCGATTTTTATCTTCTTCCCAACAGGCACCTGAATTTTTACGTTTACATTTTGAAAGCGGTACTTGCTGTTTTTATCAATGGCAAACCCGTTTGATAAATCTAAACTGCTATCTTTTGAAACAACGCTGTATTGAATTTTGTTGGCACGGCTACGTGCCTCCTCATCGGTTTTGCCCAGGGCTTCTTTTGCAACAATTACACGATATAACGAGTCCTCACTTTTTTCAAAATCAAACGAAATCATTGACAGCTTTAAAGTATCCGGAGTAAAGTTAAAACCACCCAGGTCGTTGCCTCCGTTCAGCCATCGGTAATCCCGGTTCTGATAAGCAAGCTCCGGCTGGTTTACAGTTAAAATCATCTTGCCATTTGATGGTTGTGTAATATTGATCGGAGTTTCAACATTTTCAATTCTTTTTAAATCCTTTGAAACGCTGGCAATAAACATCACCAGGCAAATCCACCCAACGGTCCACAATCCGCCAAATAACCAGTTCAAATAATTTCCCGGAGTACGAATGTTTAAAATCATTCGGGTTAAACTCACCAGCATACCTATAATTGGGGCGCCAACAAAGAAAAGCAATGTACCCCATGCCCACATTTGCTGGTTATCACTTGTCCATAAAAAATTATTAATAGGCGCCCATGCGAAACCGCTGAACAGGAAGGCCAGAAAGGCGATGAATAAAGACACCACAATTGTTCCGGCGATGAAAATGAAAAACGCCCTAAAGATCATCGCGATCGCATAACCAATTCCTTTTCCGCCGCGTGCTGCCGCCCTGCCGAATTCCTTACCAAACTCCGGCCCGCGTTTTTGTGCGAATGTATTTACCTGTGTGCCGATTCGATCGCCGGCCTGTTTTACCTCTTCGCTCCAGCTTTGCATCCGGTCTTTAAAATCACCCATCGAATTTTGCACGTTTTCTTTAATCGTGTTCACGTCAATCGTTTTTCCGTGCATTTCCATTTTTTGATATGGAGTGTTTGCTTCGGGCAATATGATCCATAAAACAATGTAAGCGAAAATAAAAGTACCGGAAAGACTGCCGAAAAATATGTTGGGGAAAATAGCAAAATCACTATCCCAGTTGAAAAAATGAACGCCTTTTAATGCGCTTATAATAAGCGGTATTGCAAGAACCCAACGGATGGTTGTAGGGTTGATATTGAAATAAGCGCCAATGCCTCCCGCAACGCCACCAATCACTTTATCATCAGGGTTTCTGTACATTTTTTTGCCGTTATAAACACTCATGTTTTTTGCAGGCAGAAAAATCCATAGTAAAATATAAACGAGAATACCGCTTCCAAAACCACCAAATGAAATGATAGCAAATAACACTCGCACCACAGTGGGATCAATATTTAACCAGTTGGCAATTCCACTACAAACGCCGCCAATCACTTTATTGCTTTCATCGCGGTACAGCCTGCGTTTTTCTCCGGTTGTGAAATTGGGCCCGCTGTAATTTTGAGATGAACTTTCGTCTTTCGCATCCTTATCAAAATCTTCCGGGCGGCCCATTGTGGCAATCATCTCGTCCACGTCAGCATCAGTGATATGTGCGGCGCCTTTGCGTATCTTATCCTGCATCAGTTCAGAAAAACGGCTTTCAATATCTGTAATGATTTCATCGCGCCCTTCTTCATTACGATAATACTGGCGCAGGCTTTCAGTATATGCTTTGATTTTTTCGAATGCAGAATCTTCAATGGCAATATTTCTGCCGCCGAGTGTGATGTTGATGATCGTTTTCATTTTATGTATTTTGAACTATTTTGTAATTTGAGTAAGAGCATTTACAGCGTTTGATAATTCTTCCCAGGTTTGCTGTAATTCCTTGTAGAATAGCTCGCCCTGTTTAGTGAGTGAAAAATACTTTCGTGGCGGGCCGGCAGAACTTTCCTCCCAACGGTAAGTAAGCATACCTGAATTTTTAAGCCTCGTTAAAAGTGGGTAAAGCGTCCCTTCCAGAATATCCATTTCAGCATTTTTCATTTCTTCAATAATATCGCTGGGGTAAGCTTCTCCTCTTTTTATTATGGAAAGAATACAAAACTCCAGTATTCCTTTGCGCATTTGGCTTTGTGTATTCTCTATATTCATTTGTTTGATTTGTAGGTCAAAGATATTGGTGACATTTAGTATTAGGCAATACAAAGTACTGTTTAATGCAATTTTTGTCGGTAAGCGGAGTTTTTCATCGGTGAACGGGCAGAACTGTTGTTCTCCCATTTATTCAAAAAGTTATTGCTACCTTACAACGATTACAAAATCATATAAACCATAGTTCAGACGATGAAAGTTTTTATCACGAACCAAATACCCGAAACAGGAATTCAAATGATCAAAGACGCCGGGCATGAGGTTACTGTTTTTCCATCAGAACAAACGCCCATTCCACGCGACGTTTTAATTGAGAACTGTAAAAAACATGATGCATTATTGGTAGCGGGCTTTGCAAAAATTGATGAAGATTTTTTTCTGCAATGCCCCAATATTAAAATGGTGTCGTTGTTTTCTGTTGGGTATGATAGTGTTGACCTTGCAGCCGCCACAAAACATAAAGTTCCTGTCGGGAACACTCCGGATGTACTGAGCAAAGCCACGGCAGACACGGCTTTTCTGCTGATGCTTGCCGTTTCCAGAAAAGCTTTTTACAATTATAAAAAGATCCTTGACGGAAGGTGGAAGCAGTTTGAACCGGTTGCCGATTTGGGCATTGACCTTCACGGCAAAACCGTTGGTATATTTGGGTTGGGGAAGATTGGTTTTGAAATGGCACGAAAATGTAAAGCGGCGTTTGATATGAAAGTGATCTATCACAACAGGAGCCAAAACGAAAATGCCGAAAGAGAGCTGAGTGCAAAATATGTGTCGTTTGATGAACTTTTGTCGCAAAGCGATGTAATTTCAATGCACGCCAACCTCACACCCGAAACAAAAGGTATTTTCAATAAAGATGCATTTGCAAAAATGAAGCCTACTGCCCTTTTTGTAAATACCGGCCGCGGCAACATGCACAACGAAAACGATCTTAAAGAAGCGCTGGATAATGCCACGATTTGGGGTGCGGGACTGGATGTGACAAATCCCGAACCCATGAACAAAGACAATCCACTCCTGCTTTATCCTAATGTTTGCGTTCTTCCGCATATTGGCTCAGCAACGCAGGAAACCCGCAATGCAATGGCAGTATTAGCTGCGCAAAATGTAATTGCCGGGTTGAAAGGAGAAAAATTACCGACTATCGTCAATAAAGAAGTGTACGGCTAAAAATACCTGTTTAGGGCTATCAAAATCATTATTTATGGTGACAGCAGTAAAGACAATTTGAGATAGCTTTGAAAAAAAGTTTTATGAAGAATTATTACTTATTGTTGTTGGCAACCATAATGGTAACAGTGGTAAATGCCCAGGAAACATCAGGTTTTGCCCTGCATCGCATTGACCTTAAAACACCTTTGGCTCAGAATAATAAAACAGCTCTTTTCGGGCAAGTGTCCGATAAAAAACTCAGATCAGAACAACATTATAAAAATCTCAGAACCATCGGAATCGTTACAACCGCAGCGGGAGTGGCTTTTGAGGTGATAGGGATCAATATGACTGTTAATCATATGACACTTTTGGGTGGTGAGTCTAACGCTACAAGTAATTGGGGCGCCGGCGGTATGTTGGGCGGAGCCTTGGCAACAGCTGGCGGCATCACCATGTGGGTGATGGGCAACAGGAGGTTAAAAAAAGTGCGAAAACTTAATTTGGAGCAGTCGGGTAATAACCTGAGCCTGGTGTATAAATTCTAAGTTTCTGTTTAGAAATTTATATTGACACCGATTTTTCAAATAAGGAAAAGTTATGCCGCAATTGCTCCTGAAATGAAACCTTCAACAGGGTAACAAATATTTTTAGGTACGCGCTGGTGTTGATGCTATAAGACACAAGCCGTCCTACTGGCGACATGCCCGCCCCGAAAGTTTTGAATTAAAAATCACTTCCATGCCGGTCTTTTTGGCAACCAGGGCATTTCAGGTACTTCTGCACGAACACGGTAATAATTGTTTCTCAGCGAATCGTTCCAGCCGTTAGGGTTTCGGTCAAAACTCTTGCTGCTGAAATAAATACTGCCCTGGATGCCGGGAGTGTGCCTTAAAATCTTTATTTGATTCGGCAGTTCATTTGGGTTTCGGTAAGCAGCGCTGGCTGAGCTGGTTTCCCATGCCCGGTAAATACCGTGGCCAATGTACACATGCCGCCCGAAACTGTTGGCAGCCCACCAGTCTGTAAGTTTTTGGTAATCAATCAAAGCATCACCAATGGGGCGGTACAATTGTGGTGTTACATAATCGATCCACCCTTTGCGCATCCACAATAAAATATCAGCGTACAGTTGATCAAAATTGCTCAGGCCGGCTTTTGAATCGCTGCCTAAAGCATCGTCTTTTCCGTTACGCCAAACGCTGAAAGGGCTGATACCAAACTTCACATAAGGCTTTGTTTGTTTGATAACGATATTAATGTTCTTTATCATTGAATCAACATTAGCCCTGCGCCAATCGGCTTTACTGAGTGAGGTTCCGGACCTGCGGTACGCATTTTCATCTGGGAATTCTTTGCCTCCGATTGGATAGGGGTAAAAGTAATCATCCATGTGAATGGCGTCAACATCATAACGCCTCACAATATCATGAATTACATTTATCACAAATTGCTGCACCTCTTTATTTGAAGGATCAAAATAACGAGAGGTGCCGTAAGTCAAAAACCAGTCAGGCCTTTTTTTAAGCATGTTGTCGGATGAAATTGAAGACCTCCCGATCGAATGTTCTGCACGGTACGGATTGAGCCATGCGTGAAACTCCATGCCACGTTTATGTGTTTCTGCAATCATAAAAGCAAGCGGGTCATAAAACGGCAATGGCGCTTTGCCCTGCACACCCGTTAACCACTGGCTCCATGGCTCGTAGGGTGAAGGATAAAATGCATCCCCTGCCGGTCTTATCTGCATAATGATGGCGTTCATGCCGTTTCGTTTGTGTAAATCAAGCTGGCTTATAAAATCTGCTTTTTGCGCTTCGCTTGAAGCACGTGTGGGCGGCCAGTCAATATTGGCAACCGTTGCGATCCAAACACCACGAAATTCACTTGCGGGTTGTGCACTAACGATACTACCAATAAAAAAAATTGCTAAGAATAAGGAGGGGATTTTTATGTTGACCATACTTACAAAAATAGGGATTGAAGGGAAAGGGCAAAATTAAAAGCACAATTATGCCAACGCAATCCTATTCGTCTTCAATTCTCTTTCTCTTGCTTGCCAGGTATTTAGTATGAATAATTTCCTGCATTGGCTTGCCTTCCACTTTGCTTTCAAGCCAGGAAATAATATCAAGATAAGCAAAGGAGCGGGTTTCAAAACGGTTACCTTCAAGGTGTTTCACTTTGTCTAAAAACTTTTCAAACTCCGGCTTTAGTTGCTTTCTTGTGAATTTAAAAGAGTTGCGGAAGAAGCGGAACATTTCCTGCTCGATCACTGTGAGATTTTTCATTCGGCTCATATAACGGAACACCGATCGTGTGAGATAATCCATCAGTTCAAGATTGCCCAGTTCGTAATGCGCGAGTAAATGCACCAGGCGGGCATAACATTGCAAATCTGTTCGTAAACCTGATGAATCGTTAATGATTTTTTGCAGGTAATCAATACTGCTGCTATAATCCCCTGAAAGAAAATAGAGCATCGCAATTTTGTAATTAATCACCATTACGCGGTGCCTGTCAAGAAAAATTGAATATTCCCCAAGCTTTTCCTCAATGTAAGGCACTTCGTTAAGCCCTTCTTTTGTAAGGCCGGTAATAATGTAGAAGTTGATCTTGGCGCCTGCAATGTAAACAAAGGACTGAACGGTGAAGTTTTCATTATTCTGCACCCGCGGGCTTAAAGAAAATTCGTCAAACCTTTTTAAATCTTTACTTAGCTTTTCATAGTTGCGTAAATCAAAATGGGCATTCAGCAAATTGTGAAAGCCGCGGATGTAGTGGCCTGTCTCCACGCGGATCATGTTGGGTTTGTGATCAAAAAGGTCAACCCATTTTTGCGCGTAGCGGTAGTATAATAAAAAATCCTGCCTGATAAATGCATACCACGTGTAGGCCTGGTAAAAATATAATCTCTCATAGAAACCTTCCTGCTGTGCAGAACCCGAGGGTAATGTTTGTCTGAAGAATTTTTTTACCTTTTCTTCCTCGTCTTCGTTACGGGCGTGGCCGTTAGCTATAAAAAATCCGTACATCTGCAAAGAAAGGTTAGACAGCCTGGTAACCATATCCAGCTTTGTATTAGCTTCATTCGCTTCTTCCGAAAGTTCATCAATACGAGCGGGAAAGGTATCAGTTACATTCAATGCTTCAATTCTTTTTTCAAGCGATAAAAGCAACGGTAAAAAGAAGTACTTCTGGTTCAGCTTTGCCATTTCCTTTGCGCGGTCAATGATGCGAAGGCTTTGATAAAACAACCCTTTTTTATATAAAATATGTGCTGAATCAAACAATTCATTCAATTGCAGGTCGAGGCTGTCGCCGCTTTTTAAAAGACGAAGGCTTGCCAATAACTCCTTATACAAATGTGATTTTAGATTGGAAAGCTGCGGTTTGGTAACATCTTTTAATTTTCTGAGAAGGACGGCTTCGTCATAGGGCTCCATCTTATCAATTGTGTCAAATAATTTAATGATTTTAAGGTCTTCGTTGCCGGAGCTTCTTTTTATATAAAGTTTAAAATTTCTTTTCTCAGACTTTTCAAGAGAATGAATTAACTGGTATAATATATCCGTAGGGCGATTTGACATTTGAGGCGCAAATGTATACCCTAAAACTCACTTTCTGAAAATAAATATCAGCAAAAATAACGGTGGGCATCTTTCAGATAATTTCCTGAAACCCTTAACAACACTGCATTCTTACATTTTCTTAACAGTTTGGATGTTCATAAAACAAGCAATAATTGGTTTGGAATAGCCTGCTTTTAAAGGCTATCTTTGTGTTATCAAATTCAGAAGTGATAGGAAAGTGAGAGAAAAGCTGTAGGCAGCACAAATAGTATCAAGTTTTTTTCATATGGCAAGCAATCGTTAGAGGTCAGTCTGTTTCTACGGAAGGACCTTTTTTGTTTTCAGGATGTTTGTATCCGGAATTTTTCCCAACGTATAATATTTTAAGGCCATGGCCTAAATAGCTCAAGCCGTTATATTGGTTATACGTTATATTGGTTATAATAAATGCGTTGCATAAAAAAAAATCCCCTTGAGAGGGGAATAATTTGGTGAAAATTTGTAGTTATTTTTTAGAAATCGCACTTTTAATCTGGTTCGGCATTCATATAAGCAAGCAATCGTCAGAGGCAATCAAATTAGAGGTCTGTTAACGAGACGAATAACCTAACGCACTAACAATTCTTTTTAATTCGTCAATTTTTCAACTCAGCAATCAAATCAGAGGTCTTGAACTTTGCAAACGCCCAAAAACTGCGATTGCGGGGACTAAAATAGAGCTATTTTTTTATTTTCTTTAAATTTTGTTGATGTTTTTTTAACAAAGCGATAAAAACTATTTAAAAACGCGCTTTTTGTTAATATTTATGCAGAACCATGCGTTTTTATGCGTTTTTTAATGCAAAAACAACGTTTGGAAATAATCGCTTTTTTCACATTAAACTCAACTACAACAAGTATTTGAGGAAGCATGGAGTTCCTTAGCGGTCATTATTTTAACAATTTATTGTTATTAAAGCTGTTAGAAAACGATGTATATTTGTATCAGATTACAAAGAAAGCGAAGGAAAAAGTGAAAAAGGTAGTCTAACTAAATAGAAATAAGTTTTTTTCATATGGCAAGCAATCGTTAGAGGTCAGTCCGTTTCTACGGAAGGACCTTTTTTCTTTTCAGCCTGTTTGTATCCAACTTTTACTTTTTAATCCTAAAACTATATTTGCCTGATCCAAGTTGCAGTATTGTGTAATTCTCTTCATTACTTAAAGGCGCTTCTAAGGCGGTTAACGGTTTACCGGATTCGGTAATTTTACTTGCATTGGCAGAAGGTAAGAATACCGTGGCTTTTGTATTGGCGGGTATCTTTACATCCAAAATAATGTTATTGCCTTCAACTTTCCAGTCACTGCTAACCGTTCCATAATAGGTTTTAAGTGATGCGGACGCATAGGTAAAACCCTCGCCAATTTGCGGTTTTATTTTAATGTGCTTATATCCCGGGCCATCTTCGTAAGTATCAATTCCTACCATTTGTCGGTACATCCAATTGCCGATGGCGCCGTAGGCATAATGATTAAGTGAGTTCATACCGGAAAAATCGTAAACATCAAGGCTGAACCTAAAACCAAAGTACTTGAACTTGCCAAAAAATTAAAAATTCCGCACTAAATGGGACAAGTTGGGAGAACAGTGTTACTGAACGCTTATTTATTTTACAGTCTCAATGAAGTGCGCCAGAGGTGCCAGGACTACAATTATGAATGGTCGCGTAAATCGTTAGGCTACTTATCACCCGTCAACTACTTACAAAAATGGGCGAAAGAAAATTTTGATACCAGTAGTAACACAGGGTTATCCACACCCGCAAGCGAAACATTAAAACAAATTGAAGCGAAGCGGGTCGTGGATAACCCGCTTAACAAAAACAACACAAATCCTCTAATTTTGAACTGACCGAGTTATAAGTACGCTTACACTTGTGGCCAAAATTACTAAACCGGTAAACGTGATAAATATTCGAATACTAAAAAACACACTGTTAACGACCTTCTTTTCATTAATAATTTTTAATAGCGGTGCCCAGCGCCTGCTTTCAGATGTGATGGATACAACCGTGTTTGCAGACAAGCAAATTAAGATCATGTCTGATACATACGGTATGCTCGCCTTCACCGGTTATCTTCAGCCACAGTTTCAAGTGGCGCAGGAGAAAGGTGCCGATGCTGAGTATCAGGGAGGCGCGTTTGCAACCAACGCATCTAACCGGTTTCGCCTGAGAAGGGGGCGCTTGCGGGCTGATTATCTTTCTTTTCATAAAGACGGCACACCTTCCACATTTTTTGTATTTCAGTTTGATGGTACGGAACAGGGCGTAAACATCAGGGATTTTTGGGGCAGGTATTATGAAAATAAATGGCAAATGTTCTCGGTAACTGCCGGTATGATGGCAAGGCCGTTCGGCTTTGAAGTACAACTTTCCTCGTCATCACGCGAAACGCCCGAGCGTGGCCGCATGTCACAAATACTCATGAAAACAGAACGCGACCTTGGTGCAGAATTAACCTTCAACCCCAGAGCAAAAGATGCGGCATTAAAAAACCTGCAGCTCGAAATAGGCGTATTCAATGGCCAGGGTTTGGCAGGCCCGCGCGAATATGATAACCGGAAAGATGTTATCGCACATGCAAAACTAAAACAGGTAAAATTGGGAGCCGTGAAAATTGCCGGAGGTGTAAGCGGCTTATTTGGAGGCATTGCGAGTGAAACTACAAACCTTTATCGTACACAACAGGTAAGCGGTAGTTGGCTAATGATGAAGGATTCTGCTGCAGGGAATATCGGCAAAATCACACCCCGTCAATATTTGGGCGCTGATTTGCAGATTGAAACCACTTCAAAAGACTGGCAAACCGAACTGCGTGCAGAATATATTTTTGGAAAGCAAACAGCCACTGCCAATTCAAGCGCTACGCCAGGCTCTTACCCCGTTGAAGAAAATGTGAAACAACCGCTTTACACAAGGCCTTTTAATGGCGCCTACTTTTACTTTTTACAAAATCTTTTTAACGAAAACAACCAGTTCATTGTAAAATATGACTGGTATGACCCTAACACAAAAGTAAAAGGAACCGGAGTGGCCAACGCAAATGGGTTTACTGAGGCTGATATACGATATAATACCTTAGGCTTAGGTTTTTTACGGCATATCAATAGTAACCTGAAATTGTTTTTTTGGTATGACCATATAAAGAACGAAGCCACGTCAATTACTGATTTTACTAAAGACGTAAATGATGATGTGTTTACTTTAAGGGCGCAGTTTATGTTTTAAGAAAGGCGGTCATTTCTATTCGAGGGTTTGAAGAGCTTTCTATAAACCCCGCTAACCCGAAACTTATTGTTAAATCCTGCCTATCTTTAAACACAAAGTTTGTAAGCATGAAGGGATTATTTTCAATTTTACTTTTTACCGCCATCAATTGTTTTGCGCAAAATGCCGATGAGGTTTTTATCAAAAAAATCTCCGACGAAATATTTACACATAGCAAAGCCTATGATAATTTAAGAGTGCTTACAAAAACCATCGGGCCGAGGCTGGCCGGATCGCCCAATATGTACAAAGCCGAAGCCTGGGGTTACAATTTGCTGAAAGCTACCGGTAGTGAAAATACCTATAAGCAGGCGTGTATGGTGCCGCATTGGGTTCGGGGTGGAAAAGATGAGGCCGTTGCCCTGCTACCCGGCAATAAAAGAAAAGTGCTGGATATTGTGGCTTTGGGAAATAGTGTAGGCACCGGAGGGAAACCGTTAACTGCACCCGTAATCGTTATCAATTCCTTTGAAGAGTTGGAAGCAAAAAAAGATGATGTAAAAGGAAAAATTGTTTTTTACAACTATAAATTCAATCCGCGTTTTGTTGAAACCTTTCAATCTTATGGTGATGCGGTAAAATACCGTGGGAGGCTTGGAACCTCTTCTGCTGCAAAGTACGGTGCCGTTGCAACGATTGTTAGAAGCATGAGCCATGAAGCCGGCAACAATCCGCACACGGGTTCAACCTGGTATGACAGCGCTTATAAAAAAAATCCTGCTGTGGCAATTGGCTTGCGCGATGCAGACTGGCTGGCAGATGAAATTGGAAAAAACAGATCACTGAAAATTCAACTTAAAACAAACGGTTATTTTTTGCCTGATGCCGAGGGTCATAATATTATTGGTGAATTAAAAGGAAGTGAATTTCCGAACGAATACATTACTGTTGGCGGCCATCTTGATAGTTGGGATAATTGTGAGGGCGCTCACGATGACGGCGCGGGCATTACGCAAACCATTGAAATTTTAAGAACCTTTAAGGCACTGGGTTATAAACCCAAAAGAACCATTCGTTTTGTACTTTTTGCTAACGAAGAAAATGGCACACGCGGTGCAAAAAAATATGCTGATGAGGCCGAAGCAAAAAAGGAGAAACACATTTTTGCATTGGAAAGCGATGCCGGAGGATTCACACCGCGCGGTTTTCATTTTGATGTGGTACCCGAAGCTTTTTCTAAATTGAAAAACTGGGCGCCGATGTTTGAACCTTACGGTGGCGCAGGCTTTGTGAATGATGGTGAAGGCGGTGTAGACATTAGTTATTTAAAAAAACTGGGCACGCCTTTAAGCGGTTTGTCCCCCGACTCACAACGGTATTTCGATATTCATCATTCCCGTGCCGATGTTTTTGAAAGCGTGAACAAACGCGAACTGGAATTGGGCGCTATTAATATGGCTGCGCTGATTTATTTGGTTGATAAATATGGATTGTAGAGCCTTACTTTTGCAGGCGTAAACTAAATTAATGGTCACAAAATTAATAGTAGATAAATCGGAAGGGCTTCAGGAAGTAGAAGAGAAAGCCCAGCAAAATTCGGCATTGAGAGCGGTAGCAAATTTTGTGTCCTATGTTTTTCACCCTGTGTTTGTACCGGTTTATGTGATTGCTTTTCTGTTGTTTGTTCAACCCTTTTTATTTGTGGGCTTTGAAGCAAGGCAGAAAATGCTGATCATCGTGCAATCCTTCCTGATGTTCACTTTTTTCCCGTTGATTTCTGTAGGCCTGCTGAAAGCTTTAAAATTTATCAGCTCCGTTAAATTAAAGGAACGCAAAGACCGCATCATTCCGTTTATCATTTGCAATATCTGGTATTTCTGGATCTGGTACGTGTGGCGCAACCTGCCACAAATACCGCACGATGCTGTAGTGTTTGCCATGAGCGTTTTTCTGGCGTCTTCAATTGGTTTGCTGTTTAATATTTATATGAAGATCAGCATGCACGCCATTGCCATCGGCACGGCCATTGCTTTTTTAGTGGGGCTTTCTTTTCAATACGATATTAGTTTCGGGCTGTACCTTTCGGTAGCCTTTTTAATCGGCGGCGCTGTATGCACTTCCCGCTTAATACTGAACGATCATCAACCGGCCGAAATTTATTGGGGCCTGGCCACGGGAGTGATAGCTGTAATGCTGGCGAATATTATAGTCTGACCCGTGATTTTTATGATTTGTTTGATTTAAGGGTTGAAAAATTCAGTTGCATCTTTTGGGAAGGGCACTATTTCTTCCTCTTTAATTTCAAGCGATTGAATATAATGCTGCACATCAGCCATCGTAAATGATTGTTTAAATTCATCGCGCAGTTCATCGTTTTTATTGGCGAAGCACACATTGCCTTCTTCCTGCTCAATAAATATGAGGCCGAGTTTTTGCTCGAGCTGCCGAATAAAATCTTCTAAATATTTATTGTTTTGTTGCACGTCTTTTTTATTTGAATGAAGTTAGGCAATTGCAGGTAATCATAGCCCTCCGGTTAAACTGTGGGCTATGATTTAAACCATCGGCTAACATTTAATGATGTCGAAAATAAGCTCCAAAAAATTTAGTTTTATAATACTAAATATGTTAGCTTTGCTGTTGATAATTAATTTAGAATGGATATTGGTAAATTGTAATTTTGGAGTATGGCAAAAGCAGAAACTAAAGAAATGGATATGGGCAGCGAAAAATTGAAAGCCCTTAAACTTACCATGGAAAAACTGGATAAGGACTTTGGAAAGGGCAGTGTAATGATGATGAACGAAAAAGCATCAACAGCACACGAAGTTGTTTCAACAGGTTCTATCGGGCTGGACACAGCGCTTGGCATTGGCGGGCTTCCGCGGGGGAGGGGGATTGAAATTTACGGGCCTGAATCGAGCGGTAAAACAACTGTGGCCACGCACGTAATTGCAGAGGCGCAAAAGAAAGGTGGCATGTGCGCCATCATTGACGCGGAGCACGCGTTTGACAGTGTGTATGCTCAAAAATTAGGCGTGAACGTTGATAACCTTTTAATCTCCCAGCCTGATTATGGTGAGCAGGCGCTTGAAATTGCCGACAGGCTGATCCTTTCCGGCGCGCTGGATGTGGTGGTGATTGACTCGGTGGCGGCGCTGGTTCCCAAGAGTGAACTGGAGGGCGAAATGGGCGACAGCAAAATGGGTTTGCATGCGAGGTTGATGAGCCAGGCGCTTCGTAAACTTACCGCAACAATTTCTAAAACCAACACAATTTGTATTTTCATTAACCAGTTGCGCGAAAAAATTGGTGTAATGTTTGGCAACCCCGAAACCACAACGGGAGGCAACGCATTAAAATTCTACGCTTCGGTGAGGCTTGATATTCGCCGTTCTTCTCAAATAAAAGATGGCGACGAAGCCATTGGTAACCGCGTGAAAGTGAAAGTGGTAAAAAATAAAGTGGCGCCTCCTTTCAGGGCCGCGGAGTTTGATATTATTTTTGGCGAGGGCATTTCTAAAACCGGCGAGATCATTGATATGGGTGTTGATTTGGGCATTGTTCAAAAAAGCGGTTCATGGTATAGTTATAACAACGACAAACTTGGCCAGGGCCGTGATGCGGTGAAGAACCTGTTGATGGACAATCCTGAACTTTCAAAC
>MKRO01000171.1:35407-42661 GCA_001896965.1 Sphingobacteriales bacterium 41-5
AAAATGTAGAATATAAAATATTGAAAACAAATTTTGGGTTAGTAAGCCGCTTCTTTTGAAGCGGGTTTTTAGGGTCTTCCTGAAAATCTGTAATGTAGATAAAGGTTTCGTTGAAAAATAGTAGTAAGAAAATTGTCATTCTTCCATGTGGTAATGTTCTTTCAGAAGCTCCAAAAATACAGCCGGGTGAAGAGGCTTTTTTATTAGTTTGATGATATGCGGGTTAGCATCTGCTTTAGCAATATCGCCAAGATCGTCGGTTGAAGAAAGCAAAGTAGCCTTAATTGTTTTTCTAAGAGATTCAGGCAGCTGCGCAAACCGGTTTATGAATTCAAAGCCATCCATTTCGGGCATTTGAATATCGAGTAAAATTAACTGGGGAAGCTTTGCCGGATTATTGATGTTATCGGTTATATAATCAAGCGCATCGCTCCCACTCGAAAAAATTAGTACGCTTTTAAAGGATTTAGTAAAACCAATCGTTCTTTCAACTATTTTACGGTCAAAGCTGCTGTCGTCAACCAGCATTACTGTATCAGGTTTTGGCAGCTTTGTATGCATGATTTATTAGTGAGGTTGTTGATGATTAGGGTTTTTGTTAGGAATCCTTATCGTAAAGATACTTCCTTCATCGATATCTGATTTAACATTAATGGTTCCTTCTATTTTATCAAGAGCCTCTTTAACAATAAAAAGGCCAAGGCCGGCACCAGGTTCGTGCTTTCCTTTGAAAAACTGTGTATATATTTTTGGTAGGTGTTCCTTGAAAATCCCCATTCCATTGTCAGCAATAATTATTTGCGCATCAAGCGGCGTGACTTTGACAGAAACGTTGATTTGTTTATCAACAGATGAGGGCTTTTGATATTTAATTGCGTTTGAAATCAAATTTCCGAGTATGATTTCTATTCTAAAAGAGTCTCCCCAAAAATCAATCGATTGATTTACATTTAATGAAAAAGCAATTTGATTAGTTACGTTATTAGCTTGTTTGTGTAATGCGATCAATTCGTTTATAAGAGTTTTGAAGTCAACTTTTTCATTTAGGGTTTGGTACCGGTGGTTCTTATAGTATTGCAGGGTTTTGTTGATGTTGTATTCAAGTTTGTCACAACAGCCTTCTATCAAAGCCCAATATTCTCCCAAATGCGACTGAGGGTCAATAAGGTTTTCCAGCTTCACCAGTTGTATTACACCCAAAGCAGAAGCGAGCGGCGCGCGAAGCTCATGAGAAATACTGTAAATGAAACGGGTTAGTTCGTCATTTGTTTTTTGTAACTCGTCTACCTTTTCTTTCAGGGCTATTTTACCTGTATAACTATTATGAGCATTGATAATACAATTATTCAGCTCCAGTTCATTCCAGGGTTTGGTAAGATACCTGTAAATATGCCCTTCATTTACTGCTTCACCTAAAGCATCAATATCAGTATAGCCCGTTAGCAATACACGAATAGGATCGGGGTACGAGTTTTTGATTGACTTGAAAAATTCAACGCCTGTCATTTCAGGCATACGTTGATCCGATATGATAATGTGAATATCAGTTTGGCTTAAAATATTTTTGGCTTCGGTACCGGAATTAGCCGTATAAATTTCATACTGCCTTCTAAAAGATGCCTTAAAAGATTTGAGGTTATGTTCCTCATCATCAATGTACAGTATTTTTATTGGGTTCATAACTACGGTTTATTGATTAGGCGAATCGGATGGGTAAAGTTAGCACAAATTCTGTTCCCATACCCTCTGACGATTGTATTTCAAGATTTCCGTTATGACTTTCAATAATTCCTTTTACAATTGACATGCCCAGGCCGGTGCCTTCTCCTACGTCCTTGGTTGTAAAAAAAGGCTCATAAATTTTTTTAACCACCTCATCACTCATTCCAATGCCATTGTCTTTTATTGAAATATTGACACCGGTACCTTGTTGCCAGGAGTTAATGGTGAGTTTTGGCACTTCTCCCGTGGTATAGTTTTTAGCTCCTATTGCCTGTACCGCGTTGGTAATGATGTTCATAAACACCTGATTAATTTTTCCCGGGGCACATTCTACAAGGCTTAGCTCCTCAAGATTCTTTTCAACAAGCATATTTTTTGGAAAAGTATTTCTTATCAGTACCAGTGTAGACTCGATGCCTTCATTCAGATTAACAGCCTTTAAATTGGATTGGTCGAGCCGCACAAAGTTTTTAAGATTCTTCACTATTTCTGCGGTTCTTGTGGCGCCATCTTTTATGCCCAACAGCAGGGATTTAATTTCCTGCCCAATATAGTCGATGTCAATTTCCTTTTTAAAAGCATCTATTTTTTCCAATTGAGGTTTAACTTCAATAGAAGGGTTTATATTTTCATATTTCTTTAGCACCTCAAAAATATCGTTTATGTCAAGTTCCAACGGCCTGATATTGGAAGTAACAAAATTAATCGGGTTATTTATTTCATGTGCAACACCCGCAGTTAACTGGCCGAGCGAAGCCATTTTTTCAGAATCGACAAGTTTGGCCTGAGCTAATTTAAGCTGGCTGAGCGTTTGGCTTAAATCGTTATTTGCGTTCTCAAGTTCGCTGGTACGAGCTTTAACCTCTTTTTCAAGAACGATATTCTGTTCTCGTACCAGTTTTTCATTTTCCTGCGAAACGCGCAGGGCTTCCCGCCGAGCCTGCGCGCGCTCATTCATGTATACATTGATTTTGTCAGCCAAAGCAAATGAAAGTAACGTGATCTGTATTGCCGCCCCAATTTCCAGAATATAGGCCGTGAATCCATTATAGGGAACGATATTTGCAGTACGTAGCACGTAAATTATTACTGCAAGCAGGAATATAGAAAATGCAACTAAAAAATACCTTGCCGGCACATAGTTTTGCCGTACAATTTTGTAAGCAGTAAAAATGATAAGCGTGCTTCCGGTTGCGGCAAATATATTTACCATATTAAAAGCCAAATATTTAAATCCCAAAAAATGCAGCACCAGGCCTAATAAATAAAGGGCTATCATTAAATTGATAAGCTTATTGAGACCGGGTGTAAAATACCTGGTTTTTAAAAAGTTTTGAGTAAAAACTCCCGTTGCAACACCCGAAAAAACACCACTTAATATAAACCCGTTTGCCGACAACCATTGGCTGTCAGGCCAGAAAAATTTTGCGGCGTACCCGTTTAACACTAATTGTGCCATTCCCACGAAAAAGATGTAAAAGATGTAATACAGATAACCTTTGTCTTTTACGGTGAGATAGATAAAGAAGTTATAAAAAAACATTACGGCCACAATTCCGAAAAATAAACCAACCAGGAGCACATCGCTGAAAATCTGCGCAGAAATGTCCCGGGCGCTTCCAATATAAACCGGTAAATGTATGGGGGTGTTTGAGCGAATGCGAACAAAAATGGTAACTGATTGGTTGTTTTTTAAGAATATCGGATAAACATAGTTCGGAATTGCTGTCACCGGCCTTTGTGAATATCTGAAATTTCGGCTAATCTGAACTTCGTTAATTATGCGCCCGTTCTCATAGCGATAAAATGTCGCTTCTTCAAGAATTGGATTTTTAATTTCGATGTACAGGGAATCGTAAGAGGATTGATTTGTGAGGAGGAGCTTTAGCCAAATGGTGTTTTGGGTGATCCCGAAATTACTTTGATGTTTTTTGAATGTTGCATTTACGACATCTCCTGGCTGCAATGAGCCGGTTTCATCAATAAGTGCATCAAAGGTTTGTATTTGCCGGGTACCTTGTTTATAAAATATTTCGCTGGCGTGGCCTTCACTCCCCCAAAAAATGGGCAACAGCAAAATATATAATATTCGATATGGCATAAAGTCAAAAGCGTGATATCTATGAGTTTATTTTTATATCATAAAGAGCGTTGAACACCCCTTTAGGGCCCCGTTCCTCACGAATACAATTTGTATTATTCTTCAAATCTGAAATTTTGGCCGCTACTCTTGCATTGGCAGAGCTTAAATCATTTATGTCATCCAACTTCATCACTGTTGCAATGAAATTATCTTTAGGGTAGTAAAAAGTTCCGTTTTTTCCAAGTTCGGTTACCACTTTGGTACCCATAGCCGCCGAAACCCTTACTGTGGCTGGCGCACATAACACAAAAATGCTTTTTATTTTCAACTGGTATGCTACCGCCACTCCAACCATTGAAAGAATGTGGCTGCCGATGCCCATGCCTGCAATTTCCTTCGAGTTCCATAATCCGCAAACCTCAGCCGTTCCCCCATTCTCCCTTTCACGCTTAACAAATGCGACCACGCTTGGATCATATTTTTGTATGGCTTTCTCAATTGGTAAAGCATATTCTTCGCTCGACATCTGTAACCTCGCCCCACCATAAATATTTTTTGTTTCCGCATCTTCGGCAACTATTACAATACAGTGCGGGTCATTAACCCACTCGTTGCTATCAGAGGTGATTTTAATGATACCGTAGTATATCTCTAATATTTTGCGGTGACCTGCTATGAATTTTTCACAGGCCTCAGGGTCTTGCGGCGCCCTAAACGCCCCGACGCGAATCATTTCATTTTATTTTTTATTTTATCAGTTCATTAAAATGAACAAAAAACCTACCGGAGTTTGTGAACTTCCCTAATAAGATTCTTCTACAGGCATCGGATACAATGGCAGCCCCAAGTGTAACAGCAGAGGCCAATTGCGGCCAACCTGTTATCGTTTTATTTAGTTCGGAAAGGGAAACCTTCATTTCCTCTGAAGTATTCTCAAAGCCAATTATTTTAGTTAAATATCCGAATTTTTCCTGAAATGTTAAGTTTTTGAGATGCATAAAAGTTTGCGTAGGGGTTAGTTTGTTTAATTCTTCCGCTTTGCCGTGAAAAATTGGCCTTGTGGGCTCAAGATCAAATCGCTCCACATCAAGCATTCCAATATCATTTGTATCCATGATAACCGGAATACCTTTTTCCCTGGCTTTTAGCCTGGAGGCTATCTTTATGTCAAAGCCATCGCATTCTTCTACAAGAATACTGGCATTGCCACCGCCACTCAAAAAATCTTCAAGGTTATGTTCACTGATTCCCTCCGGCCAGCATTTCACTTTAATAAAGGGGTCAATCTCTGCTATTTTTCTAGCGGCAATAACCACTTTTGGTACGCCCAAATCCTGCACACCCGCGCTTAACCGGTTTAAATTACCAAGCTCGAGTGTGTCAAAATCAGCAAGTCGAAGTTCGCCACAAATTCTTTCAGTTGCAATTGTTTGTGCAATTGACTGGCCAACCGATAACCCGATAATTGCAATTTTTTTCGAACGCAATGTTGACTGCTCCTCAGGAGTTATCTTATACATATTGCGGCTCGTTCTTACCGAGATGAACTCCTCTTCACCCAAAAGATGTACTAATCTTTTGTTCCACGGGTAATACACCCAAACGCCGTAATCATCCGGATCAGTCCCATTGAGATGTTCTACAACCTTTTGTTGTAGCTGTTCTATCGAAAATCTTTCAGAAGGAGTTTGAGTTTTGATCAGTTCGCCAATTTGCTTTTCAATGGTGTTGAGAACTACAATGGAATCATCTTTTAACAATTCAGTTAGTTTTTCTTTGTCTATTTTTAAATCAAAAAACTCCGGGCGAAAATCTGTAATATTGATTTTTTTTGCAGCATGTTGTAAAACCTGATCCATTTAAATTAATTTTGGTGAAATAACCGCAATTTAATTACTATTTGTGAATCAAAGCAAATCAAAAATATTGTATATAGATGATGAGGAACATAACCTCAACTCGTTTAAAGCTGTTTTCCGGCGGGACTATGAAGTTTTTACTGCCATTTGTGCTGTGGACGGCTTCAAGATGTTAGAAGATCACGAAATACATGTAATTATAACCGACCAACGAATGCCAGATATGACGGGTATTGAGTTTTTGGAGGCAGTGATTCCTAAATACCCTGATCCTCCAAGAATACTCCTTACGGGATATGCCGACATTGACGCAGTTATCGATGCCATAAATAAGGGAAGCGTGTATAAATACGTACAAAAGCCCTGGGACGAAAGCGAATTGAGGACAACTATAAATACCGCTTTAGAGTTGTATGCATTGAAAAAGAAGAAAGAAGAGCTGACCGAGAAGCTAATAGTAACAAACGAACAACTAGAATTTTTATTAAGGCAAAACCTTTTGTCATAACGCAATTTATTTTAAAAACCAGTGGATAATTTGTTTATACCCCGTTAAAATACCATTTTTGCTGCGGAAATATAAACAGCCCGGCAATGATTGTACAAAAAAATGTTTTCCCATTCAAGGGATTAGTTTTCCTATTTATATTCTCGCTATTTGCGCCGTCAACCGGTGCAAATAATGAACCTTCGAAAAACAAGCCCAAGAAATCCGCATCAAAAGTGGGGTACAACGCACACTTGCGCACTTCCGCAGGTTATGGAATTTCGCCCATTGCAAATTCGAAGCACCTTAATTCTTACGTAAAAAAGAGTAAACTTACTCCGGCAAAATGTAGTAAAGGTTGTACGATAAACAAACTCACTTACAGCAAAGCGTACTTAGTTCCCAAGGCTAATAAGGTGATGAATGAAATTGCAAAATCGTTTTATGCTAAAACTAAAAGTTCTTTTACTGTTACTTCAATGACACGCACGCTGGCCGATCAGCATCGGTTAAGAAAAGTAAACGGCAATGCCAAACACGGGCTTAGCTCCCACAACTTTGGCTCTTCTTATGATATTTCCTACATCAGGTTCAACGGTAAAAAGGCGCCAAACCCCCGGCTTGAAAAGGCATTGGAAGCTATTTTGGCTCAATATCAGCGCCAGGGGAAAATTTATTACATCAAGGAAAAATGGCAAAATTGTTTTCACGTAACTGTAAGAAGTTGAGCTGCTCAATTCTTTAAAGCGGCCATCAACGCCTCAACCGTTTTCTTTTCGTTTCCTACAAAGATTTTTTTGCCGGTTATTACAACAGGCCTTTTCAAAAAAGTATATTCTTCTAAAATGTACTTCCGATAATCTTTTTCGGTCAGGGTTTTATTCTTTAGTCCAAGTTCTTTGTATTTTAATGCCCTCCGGCTAAACAAAGATTCATAACTACCTGAAAAGGACTTCAGTTCGTCAAGCTGTTTACCGGTAACTTTTTCGGTCTTAATATCATGCAATTCAAAACCAGTTTCAGCGCCGATGGCTGCATCTTTCATGATCTTTCTGCAGGTGTCACAAGTGCTTAAATAATATATCTTTTTCATTTTATAATTT
>MKRO01000171.1:42855-60337 GCA_001896965.1 Sphingobacteriales bacterium 41-5
CAAGTTGCTGTCCCTCAAATACCCAAGAGCGCTATACGTACTTATGAAAGCCCTTTCTTTCCCGGTAGGAATCCTGAAAATATCCTGCCCGAAAAATTTTGAGCGGTAACTCATATTCAACAATCCCAAAATTGTAGGCACCACATCAATTTGCGAAACAACCTGTGTTACTTGCTGTGGTTGAATATTTGCCGGGCTGTAAATGATCAGGGGAATTTGATAACCCGTTACCGGAAGCGCCTGTTTACCCGCGGCGGATGCACAATGGTCTGCAACAATAACGAACAACGTATTTTGAAACCAGGGCTTTTTGGCAGCTTGATTTAAAAAATAATTGATGCTGTAATCCGTGTATTTCACTGCGCCTTCACGCCTTTGTTCTTTTGGTGAAATATCTATTCTGTTTTCAGGATAAGTGTAAGGCCGATGGTTTGAGACCGTCATGATTTGTGAAAAGAAAGGCTTGCCTGACTTATAATTTTCATCAAATTTTTTCAGGGCCAGCGTGAACATGTCTTCATCGGCAACGCCCCAAATATTGGCATAATGAATTTCTTCGGGTTTCAAGGCTGACCGGTCAATCACCTCATACCCGTTTGCTTCAAAATAAGGCCCCATGTTATCAAAACTGCTATAACCGCCGTATAAAAACTGGGTGACGTAGCCTTTGCTGCGAAGCACGGAGGCAATTGAAAAAAGACTGTCATTATTGGCGCGCCTTACAATGCTTTGCCCCGGTATGGGCGGGATGGAAAGCGACAACACTTCAAGTCCGCGCACCGTACGTGTTCCCGTGGCATAGCAGTTGGTAAAGAAAAGAGAATGTTGTGCAATGCTGTCTAAATGAGGTGTGATATTTTGAGTATTGCCAAAATATTTCATAAAGGAGGCGCTGAAACTTTCCACGCTAATCAACACCACGTTCATTTTTTTCTCAGGCCCCGGGTAAGTTACCATTCTCTCAATTGACAAATTCTCGTGTTGCAAAAAACTATCGGTGGGCGAGCGCTCTGTAATTTGCCTTCGGAGTTCTGCAATTGCTTCGGTATCAGGAATGGTTTTATAAAACTTGTAAAAGTCGAGGTCGTTATTAAAAAAAGCGGTTCCAAATTCATAAACACCGTTACCCGCAAGCTCGTTCACGTAATCGTTATTGCTGAACTGTTTCAGGCGGTTGTTCACAAACAAATAAACAAGAGCAGGAAGCGCGAGCAAAACCAACGCCATCAATGTTCTTGCAGCAAATGGAACTTTTACGAAAGCGGCCTTTCGGATATATTTTTTTATTACAAGAAAAATCGCGGTAGCAATCACAATTACACCAAAAATAATCCAGCCAATAGGGTAGCTTTCTTTGATGTTGCCAACTACTTCATTAGTGTAGATGAGGTAATCAACGGCAATGAAATTATACCGCACGCCAAACTCCTGCCAGAAAGTGTATTCACTAACAATGTTGAAAACAAAAAGAAAGCTGATGATGAAAAACAAGAAATAAAAAAAACCGGTGCGCCACTGATTGCGAAAAGCCTCTGATTTCTTTGAAAATAAAAAGTACATACCCGTAAGCAAAAGCAATAATATACTAAGCACTACGGGCAGTTTTTTATCGTACTCTTTTGGTATGGGATTATTTATCAACGACCCGATGACAAAAAGAACCATTATGCCGAGCAGCACATAAATCCAAGGCTTTTTGTACATGCTGTCGTTGTTCAGCCAGCACAATAAAATAATTGGTATTGAAACAAAAGAAAGAAAACAGAGATCGTAAAAAGCCCCGATAAAAAAGATGCCTAAAATGTTGGCAACACTTAAGTCGAGGTTGTGAAATGATATAATCAGCAGGATCAGCCGTGTCAAAAAATTGACAGCAAGCCCTAAAGCGTATAAAACGAAAACCGGTTGAAATCTTTTAAACAGTGTGTTTTGTACCATATTTTTGAAAAATCACCATCAAATATAAAGAATGTTCAACGCCTTATTTGTTAAAGCCGGAATTTCCGCGCAAAGCCAAGAACGACGCCAGTCAACAAAAAAGCCCAATTATTGTTACATTTGTAGTTCAACTTTTTAAGATATGATTAAAACAGGCAACCCCGTTGTAAGTATTTATACAGAAATGACCCCAAATCCCGAAACCATGAAGTTTGTGGCTAACAAGCTTTTATATCCGGGTAAAAGCGTTGATTTCCCTGACGCCGAAAGCGCCAAACCCTCTCCCTTAGCGGTTGAGCTTTTCGGGTTCCCTTTTATTAAAGCAGTGTTCATCGCAAGTAATTTTGTTACGCTCACCAAAACTCCTGATGCGGAATGGATGGATATTACCCCTTCGATCAGGCAGTTTTTAAAGGATTACCTTGAAGAAGGCAAATCAGTGGTGAACGAAGATGAAATTGTGGAAGTGAAGAGGGAAAGTAGCAACGAAGTAAGTGCAGACGATGACGATGTGGTAAAGCGCATTAAAGAACTTTTGGAAAACTATGTAAAGCCTGCTGTGGAAATGGACGGTGGCGCTATTCAGTTTAAAAGCTATGATGACGGCGTGGTGAACTTAATGATGCAGGGAAGTTGCAGTGGATGCCCGTCTTCAATGATCACGCTGAAAGCCGGCATTGAAGGCATGATGAAGCGCATGATCCCCGAAGTGAAAGAAGTGGTGGCCGAAGCTGTGTAGTAATCGAACCCAAAAAAATATTTCCAAAACGTCATCAATTGCTGGTGGCGTTTTTATTATATGAACATTTACCGCAATTTTTGTATTCTGCTTGTTTTATCTACTTCTGTGGGTTGTACTTACATGAAGAACCCGATGCGCAGGGAGACGAGGCTGTTACAACACGGAGTTATAGTTGATACAACCTCTTATGTTTATGACCTTCCTTACCCTAAAGGCATTTCGCATTCTATGGTTCAGGGGTATTACACGCAGTTCACACATAAACGCCGCGCCGCGGTCGATTTTAAAATGCCGATCGGTTCAGTAATAACTGCTGCACGCGGCGGCGTAGTAGTTAGATTGAAAAAAGACGGGCAACAAGGTGGCATCAAAAAAACGAACAGGCCGCATGCCAATTATGTCATCATCCAGCACGCCGACAGTTCGCGCGCGGGTTACTGGCATTTAAAACACGATGGCGTTTTGGTGAACGTTGGAGATACAGTTACGACCGGACAAAAAATTGCGTTAAGCGGCAACACCGGGTACACTTACTTTCCGCATCTTCATTTTATTGTATGGAGTTTTGACCGGAACGGGAGGTTTAAACAAATTCCCACACGGTTTAGAACCCAGGACGGGCCGCAATACCTGAGAGCGATTCGAACGTATAAAAATCCTGAATAGACCTGCTTCCACCGTAACACTCATCGCATTTTCCCTACTTTTGAGAAAATCTTTTCTTGTCTGCACAGCAAATTTTTGATGAATTTTTAAAAGGCCTGTCCAACACATCGGTGCTGGAATATGTTGCCGTGATCTCGGGAATTGTAAGCGTTTGGTACAGCCGTAAAGAAAACATTTTGGTTTATCCCACCGGCCTTGTCAACACAATAATTTACGTTTACCTCAGTTTTAAATATCATTTGCTCGGCGAAGCATCAGTGAATTTTTATTATACTGTGATGAGCATTTACGGATGGTGGCTTTGGGCGAGAAAAGATCAGCAACAGCACCACATCGTTACTATAAAATATTCTTCCGCAAAAGAATGGGTACAACAACTGATTTTTTTCGCGGTGTTTTATGTTGCAATTTATTTTGCGCTCTCGTATTTAAAGCAAAGTTTTGCTACCGGCGCTATTCCCTGGGCAGATGCATTGGCATCCAGTTCTGCTTTCACAGGTATGTGGCTGATGGCACGAAAAAAAGTTGAAAGCTGGTACTGGTGGATCTTCACCAACATTTGTTCGATACCCTTGTATTTTGTAAAAGGATTGGTATTTACAAGTGTTTATTATTTGATATTACTTGCGATGGCGTTCTGGGGATTATTTGAATGGATGCGAAAAGCGCGAGAAAACAAAACCGTGTATGCTTAAAAAGATTGTGATAATCGGGCCGGAAAGTACCGGTAAAAGTACGTTGTGCCAACAATTAGCCGCGCATTTTAACACAGACTGGGTGCCCGAATTCGCAAGAGAATATCTTTTAAAAAACGGAACCGATTACAATTACGCCGACCTGCTCACCATTGCAAAAGGGCAACTGGCTCTTGAAGATAGGATCACACAAACCGCAAATCATCAATCACAAATTTTCATAGATACAGATATGTATGTGATGAAGGTTTGGTGTGAATATGTTTTTGGCAAATGCCATGATTTTATTTTAGAAGAAATAGCCAACAGAAAATATGACCTCTACCTGCTGTGTAAACCAGACCTGCCCTGGGTAAAAGATGAGCTGCGCGAATACCCCGATTTAGAGACCCGTGAAAAGCTTTTCAAAATTTATAAAGATACCATCATTAACCAATCCACTCCCTGGAGCCTGGTTGAAGGAAATGATGAAGAGCGTTTAAAAGCTGCGATAAATTCAGTAGAAAAGATTATTTGATCACATACCCAATGCTCAATCTGATATTTGGTGCGGCATGCCATTGCTGGGTTTTAAAGCCATATAAAACAGCATAACCCAGGCGGCCTTCAATGTTTGTGCGGTTGGCAACACTCATTTGCATTCCCCATGCAGGTATGGCAAAGAAAAAATTTTGGCGTACAATATTCCTGGCAACCGTAGGTGGTAACCTCAAACCAGAAGTAACACTGAAAAAGCCTCCCGTATTATCTGTAATCGATCGTTTGTTTTCTTTTCTGTGTAGCAGGTTATAATACTGCCTTAATTCAAGCGATATGGCCGGGTAAATAATATGCGCCCAGTCTTTACCATCCAAAGAGTGTTGAGGAAGCACGAAACCGTGATTAATTTCTGCCTCGGCATTAATAGATGTTTGCTTTGCAATACGATGCTCATAATTAAAACTCGCCCCAACGGCATAAAGGTTTACTTTGAGTTGGGAACGCTTTAATAACTCAGGGCTTGTTTCCTGTGCACCGGCAAATAACGCTGGTAGCACTAAAAAAAGTAAAAAAGTAAAACGCAACATAGATTGGTTATTTAGTAATGGTTATGCATTAAAGCCAAAACTACTCAATAATTTTCTGAATATCTCTGTCCGGTTTTAAAAAATTCATTTGCTGAACAATTTTAGGCCGCCGCGCCGAAACATGAGCCGACATAGGTTTAACAGCGTACTTAACCGGGTTAGGCAGCGAAGCCGCTATTGCGGCAGCTTCATAGGCATTAAGATTTTTTGCAGGTTTGTTGTAGTAGCTTTGCGATGCTTGTTCAATGCCAAATATGCCTTTACCCATTTCTGCAACATTTAAATACACTTCGAGGATTCTTTTCTTGCCCCATATTTTTTCGATCATGAAGGTGAAGTATGTTTCCAGTCCTTTACGAATCCAGCTTCGGCCCTGCCACAAAAAAACATTCTTTGCTGTTTGCTGGCTGATCGTGCTTCCTCCACGCACGCGGCCCGGTTTGCGCTGATTATATTCTATTGCTTTCTGAATGCTCTTCCAGTCGAACCCGTTGTGGTCGGGAAACAGTTGGTCTTCGGATGCAATTACGGCCAGCTTTATATTTGATGAAATATTGTCACCTGAAACATTTGTTCTGTGAAACCCGTTACCATCAATCAGGCTTACAATTTGTGTAATGGTGATGGGCGGGTTCACCCACTTTAACACAATAATGTATATAAGATGAGTGATTAGCAGAAAAAGAAAGATTCTTTTAAATATGCGCCAGATACGGGAAAACATTTTCATTAATACGCCCTGCAATATAACAACTTAGATGGGTTGTTGCATGTTCTCAACAAAAATAAAAAGCAAAAGTTGGGTTCTGCTTTTTTGTTTGCCCAAATTTCTCTATTTTGTCGTTACAACAATATCATCCTCTTTATGAATGCAGATCTGTTTAAGTTGTTTCGCTTTCCCTATTCGCAAAGTGGCGGTGGGTTTTCAGAAAAAATTATCATTATTACTGCGCCCAGCGGCGCCGGAAAAACATCTATCACACATTATCTGTTACAAAAAATTCCCCAGTTGTCGTTTTCTATTTCAGCGGCCACACGCAAGCCGCGCAAGGGCGAAGTAAACGGAAAGGATTACTATTTTATGAGTGCCGATGATTTCAATAGTAAAATTAAAAGCAATGAATTTTTAGAGTGGGAAATGGTGTACGAAGGTAAATATTACGGTACACTTCGCAGCGAAATTGATAGATTGTGGGAAGAAGAAAAATATCCTTTGCTGGATATTGACGTGAAAGGCGCCATTCATGTGAAAGAACAATATCGCGATAATAGCCTGACCATTTTTATTGAGCCGCCCTCAACGCGGGAACTCGCCCGCCGATTGGCAAGCCGGGGCACCGAGTCAGAAGAAATGCTGCAAACCCGCATTGCAAAAGCAGAGTACGAGCTTTCCTTTGCCGACCAGTTTGATAAACTGGTGGTGAATGCCGATTTGCAGGAGGCCTGTGCAGACGTGGAGAAGTTAGTGAGAAGATTTTTGAAACTATGACCCGGTGTTTGACGTCAGCGTTACTGAACGAAGATGCAGGCAACGCAGCCGCCACATATTCTTCTGCCCGGTTTAAAAAAACGGTGCCTGATTTACGTTCGCGGCATTTATTTATCTTTATCGTATGGATGTAACATTAATTATATGGATCGCGTCTTTTGTTCTAATGACATTTTTTGCAGGAATTGAGATGGCTTTTGTGAGCGCCAGCCGCCTGAATATTGAACTGAGAAGAAAACAGGGTTCCAGAGTGGGGAAAATATTATCAAAGTTTACAAATAATCCCGCGCTGTTTTTGGGTTCCACCATCACCGGCTCAATTATTTTTCTTACAGTTTTTGTTTTGCTCACCAGTGAAGTAGCCCGTAGGGTTTGGCCATTAATAGGGCTGCAAAACCGGGCCGCTCAAATCAGTCTTGAGATTATATTTAACGCGTTTTTTATTCTGATTTTTGTTGAATTTATTCCAAGGGCTTTATTCAGGGCACACAGCAACAGGCTCCTGAGGTTCTTTGCTTATATCACTGATTTCATCTACGGCATCTTCAAAAATATTGCAGCGGCAATGTTCGCGTTATCGAACTGGATACTGAAATATGTTTTTAACGTTCGTGTTGAAAAAGATAAAATGCCACTCAGCCGTGGCGACCTGAGATTTCTATTTGCAAATGATGTGAAAGACCTGGTAAAAGCCGAGACAAGCACCCAGCTTTTGGAAAACGCACAGGAACTACCCAACAGAAGGATCAGGCAAAGCCTTGTACCCCGTAAGGAAATTGTGGGCGTTGATATTAAAACTCCTATTAACGAACTCGTTCAAAAAGTAGACGATACAAAACGCAGCCGCATCATTGTTTATGAAGACAACATTGATAATATTCTCGGGTATGTACATGAGTTGGATTTGTTCAGCAAGCCGCAGGACATCCGGTCAATCTTACTCGAAATTCCCGCCGTGCCTGAAAGCATGAGCGCAGTGGACCTGATCAATAAATTTAGTAAGGAAGGAAAAAGCATTGCATGGGTTGTGGATGAATTTGGCGGCACTGCCGGTATTATCACGATGGAAGATGTGCTGGAGGAACTTTTTGGTGAAATTAAGGATGAATACGACACAGAAGTTTTTGTGGAAAAACAAATCAGCGAGGATGAATACCTTTTCTCCGGCAGGCTTGAACTGGATTATCTTGAAGAAAAATACGGGTTAACATTTGAAGGCATCGACACTTCCGAAACGCTTTCGGGATACATCATTGACCACCACGAAACGATACCAAAACAAAAGGAAAGAATTATAATCGGTGATTATGAATTTGATATCACATCGGTTAGCGACACGCGTATTGAAATGGTAAAATTGAAAAAGTTGGACTAAGCCCGCGACCCAAAATTGTGCCTGCTTTTGCAAGCCCGGGTTCAACTTAAAAATTGAATGAAGGAAGCCCGGGTTCTTACAAAGCTTTTATACGCTCCTATTTTTTGCAGCGAAGAAGCAACAACCTATGATTGCTTACCTTTAAGCCAAGTCAACTATTCAACTATTAAATCCCGCTTAATGAGCGATAAAAATTTTTGTAAAGATATTTCTTCTGTTGCGGTGCATTGCGGCAGTCAGCAAAACGGCGAAAAGGCACACCTGATGCCGGTTTACGCCACATCGGTATTTACATTTGATAGTGCCGAACAGGGTATGAACAGGTTTAGCGGTACCGAACCGGGATATATTTACTCCCGGTTTGGGAACCCTACCACAACTGCTGCACAGAAAGCAGTGGAAGCGCTGGAATGTTTTGGACTTAAGAATGAAGACGGCGCTGACCTGCAGGCCAAGGCATTGTTGTGCGCCAGCGGACAATCAGCAATGGCTACACTTTTTTTAAGTTTACTTTCTGCCGGTGATGTTGTGTTGAGTAATTCCACAATTTATGGTGGTACTTTTGAATTTTTTACTGAGATTCTTCCTCAATACAATATCAAAACAATTTTTAAAGACCTTTCTGATTTAGATGGCCTTGGTGAAATTTTAAAAAAATCACCTGAGATAAAAATCATCCATCTCGAAACTCCGGCAAACCCAACAATGGGTTGCACGGATATAGAAGCCGTTTGTAAAATCGCTGCCGCCAATGCTGTGAAAGTGAGCATCGACAATACTTTCGCCACTCCCTATTTACAGCAGCCTTTCAAATTTGGGGTAGATTTTATATTTCACTCAACCACCAAATTTTTAAACGGGCATGGCACTGCAATTGGTGGTGTGCTGCTTGGGAAAGACGTAGCATTGATGAAAACAAAAATCAATAAAACACATAAGCTGCTTGGCGGGCACGGCAACCCTTTTGATGCATTTTTATTGTTGAACGGCATTAAAACATTAGCAATAAGAATGGAAAAACATTGCAGCAATGCAGTTGAGGTTGCAAATTTTTTAAAAGATCACGCCTCAGTTGCCAAAGTAAATTTCAATGGGCTGAAGGATCATCCGGGTTATGAAATTTCAAAAAAACAAATGCGCCATCCCGGTGCTGTTTTAAGTTTTGCACTGAAAGGCGGGTTAGAAGCGGGTAAAACATTCATCAATAAATTACAAATGTGCACACGCGCTGTTTCTTTAGGAACGCTGGATACTTTAGTTTCTCATCCGGCATCAATGTCGCACGCAAAAATGAAGCCCGAAGACCGCCTGAAAGCCGGCATTGCCGAGGGTTTGATACGGATGAGCGTTGGCATTGAAGACGCCGACGATATCACCCGCGACCTTGAGCAGGCATTGAGCGGGTTATAAAAGAGTTTGGTGCAGAAGCTTATTGTGAATGGCCGCGCCTGTATGCGATTGGTCAGTTTTTAAAACTTCCGTAAAATATTTCTCAGCTTTTTTATGATTGCCCAGGCCTAAGTTTCCCAGGGCTGATAAATACAGGCAGTGTATTTTATTTCGCATCATGAGGTCGTCATCAAAGATCATCAGATCAGGCAAAGACACTGCAAAGAAATCCATTTTTACTTCATCGTTTAAATGCTCTTTGCCGTAATTGATAAGGTTGCTGAACCTTTGTTTAGCTGCATCCTTTTTGCCAAGCTTTAATAACGCCAGGCCCTGGTACAAAATTTTATCAGGTTGCTGATCGTTGTAAAATATTGCCTGTGCGGGTTCGCTTAAGCCTACGGAAGCTTTTTCCCAAAACTCTTTTGCTTTAGCCAAATCGCCTTTTGTTTCGTACACATTTCCCAGCCAGTAAAAAATATCGTTCTCCTGAGCGCCGTAAATTTTCCCTTCCCCCAAATGACCAGGGTATTCCTGCGCAGCTATCAGCAAACGCTCCGCTTCGTCAAGCCGGTTATTTTGCAATGCCTGCTTAGCTAGTTCCACATGTACTAAAATGTGCTGGCCGGATGTCTTTCCTTCGCCGCCTTCCCAGGGGTGAAAATTTCTTGCCTGTAATAACTCTTTTGCCGTTTCAAAATCACCCGTTAAGCTATGCAGCGTTACGTACTCAATGTAAAGGTCATCACGCTCATCAACAAGGTTTTTATGTTGCTTTAAAAACTCAAGGCGCTCTTTAGGATATCGGTTTGTTTTTTTATACAACTGATCCAGTTCAAATAATACTCGTGAGTCCGACGGGTCAGCATTGAAAGCTTTTTCAAAAAGATCCAATGCTTCTTTTCTCTTATTGAATTTATTGTAATAAGCAATACCAAGGTTTCTCAGCACTGTTGCAAAACGATCGTTGATTTTTATAGAACGTTCCCAGCAATCGCGGGCTTTATCATACAATCGTTTGGCATAATAATAATTACCTAAATAATACAAGGCCTTATAATCGCCTTTGGTTTCTGTGGCAAATTGAAGTACTTCGATATCTTCAATTCTATTCGGAAAGACCTTATCCGGGTTTTGCTCAAAAGCCTTTAAACACCAGTATTTTGAAGCATCTTCGTTTGCACGCAGGTGTTCGAAATAGCCGAGATAATAGAATACCATCGGGTCGTTAGCATCATCACTGATCAGGTATAAAAACTCAATGGCTTCATCATAACAGCCCGCATCGGCGTATTGCAAAGCCATTTCAATATAGGTATAAGTCCTGCCACCAATCAATTTTTGTATTTCGGCCGATTGTGCTTTGGCCTGCTCATATTTCCCCTGCTTTTCATAACATTTTACTAATTCAAATCGGCTGGCATAATCAAAAGCATCTATTTCAAAAGTTTCGCTGATGAATTTTATAGCGTCGTCAACCCTTTCGTTGGCGCGCAGGGATAATGTTTTTAAATGCCTTGCTTTTAGACTGTGATAATTTTTTAAAACAGATTTTACAGATAATTCATAGGCCTCGTTCCAATTATTTTTTGTGGCGCTGATGTACGACAATTGTAAAAATGCATTGTCCTGCATGGCCGCGTTCCAGGTGCTTTTATACAACCACGTAAATGCTTCGTCATATTTTTTCTGATACTTTAAGCATAATCCTAAATTATATAAAGGTTCGCCATCATAAGGATTGGGGTTATGCCTGTTCAGTTTCTCAACCGCCTTTCTGAAATAAGGTTCAGCGGTTTCAAATTGCCCGCGGCGCAGGAACCACAAGCCTTTGGCGTTGTTGCAACGAATGTCGGTTGCATCACGTTTCAGCGCTTCATCATAATAATCAAGCGGTGAATAAGTGGCGTGGCGGTATTGCTCAAGGTGCAGGCCTGCTAAAAATAATTCTTCGTTGGTTTTAATGGAAACCGGCGCCCCGATTGGCTTTGCAGGATCGGGAATGGCTTCTTCCCGGGTTTCTATTCTTTTATAATCAACTAATAGTTTTTTTTCTTTATTAAAGACCTCGATGCTTTTTATTAAGCCGATGTCCGTCAATTGAGGGTCTATCTCTTTTTCGAAAGTTTTGTACGGTGAAAGTTCCACATCTTCTAAAACAAACAAGTCTGGCGATGCGTTCACGAAAATATCCGCCAGAACTTCATGGGTGGCGTACAGTTTTAGTATAAGTTTTCCGTCAATTTTTTCCAGGTTCAGCATCGCGTGAATACTGGCATTTTTTGCATAGCCGATATTTTTATAAGGCATGAAGTATTGCTTAAACTCGCGTGCTTCGTTCGGCATAATCCAGCTAAAGTCTGGCTGGTTATCAGTGTACACGCCGCACATCAGCTCAAAGTAAGGGCCGTCTTCATCTGTAAGCTGTTTATCCCATGCCTGTCCAAAATTGCCGCAACCCCAAGTCCACTGCTTTTTACCCGGGCTTACATGATGATTGGCCACGTGCATGATGCCGGCTTTGCGCCTGTGGTCATAACCGCCTACAAAATTAAATTCACTGTTTACGGCCATGTATGATGTTGGCACTGGGATATTGGTATAAATAGAAATATCAGTGCCCGGCGAGTAATCTACTTTGTAATAGGTTCCCGTTGCAATTGGGAAAGAACTTACATCGCGCTTACCATGATCAAACACCGCATGAACGTCGGGCGGGAAAACACTTTGGTAATGTTCATCCACAGAAACAGCGGGATTGGCCCACCATAAAAAAGTTTGTGGAAAGGGTGTTCGGTTGTAAAGTTTTGCGTGTAGCTCAATATAAGCCTTGTCGGGATAAAGCGTAAAGCCCAATGCGCATTTAGTGCCGAACATTTTTTCATACTCATTCACCCACACCGTTTTACTGCCATCAGCATTTTCTTTAATCAGGTAATCTGTTGCATCAAAGGTGGACGGGCGGTGGTGTTGCGGCCAGTTAAACTCAATGCCACCGCTGATCCAGGGCCCTGCAAGCCCCACCAGCGCTGGTTTTATAACATGGTTATAGTACACAAAATGATAATCGTTCGTTTTATCGTAAGCCATCTGAATGCGGCCGCCCAACTCAGGCAGGATCATCACCTTTAAATAATCGTTTTCTAAAAATAAGGCGATGTATTCTTTATCATATTTTTCGTCGTACACTTTATCAACCACCGGATAGGGGTACACTACACCACTACTACCCTGGTACACGCGGTTTTCAAGAAACATGGGGTTCTTATCCGGTTCACCAATTTTATAAGTAGGTATTGTTATTTTTTCCTCCCATGCCCTTACAGTCTGAACCATGATTTATTTGATTATAATGATTTTATATTTTGTTATAAGCAATTGAATATATTTCATCTTTCTTGCCACGCTCGCTTGTGCACCTGTTCATTGCTCATCCTGCATATTTGTCTGAACAGTGATTTTTTTACTCCCCTCTCCGTGCGTAGAGGGATCGGGGGTGGGGCACTAATGCCCTGTAAACACATTGTCCATTTCTTCCAGTGACCTGCCGCGGGTTTCTTTTACTTTGAATTTTACAAACAAATAACCCAGCACACATACAACTGCATAAATATAAAAAGGCGTGTAAGTGCCGAGGCGTTTTGCCAAAATGGGAAAAGTGAATGTAAGAATGGCATAAGACACCCACAACGCAATTACCGCAACTGATGTAGCCGCACCCCGCACGCGGTTCGGAAAAATTTCTGATATAAGTACCCAGGTTACCGGGGCTAGCGTCATAGCATACACGCCAATAGCTGCCAATAAAGACCAGGATGCCGCGGGAGAGCCTTTTTGCAGCAACACCGCGCTGATGATGTACAAAATAGTTAAACCGACAGCGCCGAAAAGCATCAGCGGTTTGCGCCCCAGCTTATCTACCTGCCACATGGCAACGAGTGTACAAATCAAATTTACAAGGCCAATAAAAACCATTTGCTTCAACTGGTCGTCCTGGCTGAAACCCACGCTCTCAAATATTTTAGCGGTATAATTAAACACTACATTTATACCACATAACTGTTGAAACACTGCAAGCCCAATGCCCACGATCACAGCGGGCAAAACTGATTTTTCAAACACTGCCCGATAACTTACTTTGGTATCGCCGGTCAATGATTTTTTAATGGCGCTTACGGTGTCTGTTGCATACATACTACCGCCGATCTTCCCAAGTGTTGCAGCAGCCTTTGCATCATTGCCTGCTTTTACCAGCCAACGCGGGCTTTCGGGCAGCCACAACACGCCAATCAAAAAAAGAAAAGATGGTACGGCGCCAAGCCCAACCATCCACCGCCAGGCATCGGGGCCTTCATTGCGTAAAAGATAGTTGATATAATTGGTGATAAAAATTCCAATTACAATAGTAAGCTGGTTGATTGCTACCATGCGTCCGCGCATATGGCTGGGCGCTATCTCGGCAATATACATGGGGGAAACCACAGACGCCATACCCACGCCAATACCTGCTGCAAAACGGGCTATGATAAAAATGGTGCTGTTGTGTGAAAAAGCCATCCATAATGATGAAAACAGGAATATGGCTGCCGCGAGCATCAGCCCTTTTTTACGCCCGAATTTATCAGACACTGTGCCCGCAATTACGCAGCCGAGTATACAACCAAACGCGAGAGTGGCTGTGGCAAAGCCTTCCTGCACTTCATTAAACCCAAATTGTTCTTTTAAAAAAGGTAGGGCGCCGGCAATTACGGCAAAATCAAAACCAAATAAATAACCGCCTAAAGCGGAAATAAATGAGATGCCTGTGATGTAACCGGGGTTGAAACGAAATTGATTATCCATAATTAAGCAATGTGCAACAAAGTTGGGTGCCTTTTTTATTAATCCCAATGGATTGTATCATTATAAACATAGATTTTTTTACGCTCATGACTTAATCCACAGATAGGATACGTATGCCCATTGCTCTTTATCGGTACATAAAACACTTTTCAGTCCTATAAGTTTTTACTTAAATTACCCGAAAGTATTCTTTCCGATACCCACATACCTATGCTAAACTAAATTACCTTCACCTTAAAGGCGAAGGTAATTTAGTTAATGCGAGTTCTTCTACTGATTTCAAATAATCATTGAATAATTCCTGCGCTTCGGTCATTTTCCTGTCTTGCACACAAAAATATAACCCCGATGAAAAATGTTAGGCATTCCTCTGCTCGGTAAGAAAACAGGGGTAGGGTGTATGCCTTATCTTTGCCGCTCAATTTCATAAAAATGTTCAACAAGAGGATAAAAATTAAAGAGCTTTTGGCGCAGTTGCCACAGGAACAACAGGTAACCGTAATGGGCTGGGTACGCACATTTCGCAACAATCAGTTTATTGCGCTTAACGACGGCAGCACCAACACCAATTTGCAGGTGGTGGCCCAACTGGGAAAGTTTGATGAGGATTTGCTCAAAAGGCTCACCACTTCTGCTTCCATAAAAGCTACCGGCATTGTGGTTCCGTCTTTGGGCAAAGGCCAGAAGATGGAGTTGAAAGCCGATACCATCGAAATCCTCGGCGACAGCGATGCGGAAGTTTATCCCCTACAACCCAAAAAACATTCGCTGGAGTTTTTGCGGGAGAAGGCGCACCTGCGTTTTCGCACCAATACGTTTGCCTCCGTGTTCCGCGTAAGACATACTCTGGCATTTGCTGTTCATAAATTTTTTAACGAAAAGGGATTCTTTTACCTGCACACGCCCATTATTACAGCCAGCGATGCGGAGGGCGCGGGAGAAATGTTTCACGTAACCACACTTCCGCTTGACAATCCGCCAAAAAACGATGACGGAACAATCAACTACAAAGAAGATTTCTTTGGAAAAGCCACTAACCTCACCGTGAGTGGACAATTGGAGGGTGAGTTAGGCGCTACCGCTTTGGGCGATATTTATACTTTCGGGCCAACCTTTCGTGCAGAGAACAGTAACACTGCGCGCCACCTGGCGGAGTTTTGGATGATAGAACCGGAAATGGCTTTTTATGATCTCGAAGACAACGCGAACCTTGCTGAGGAATTTATTAAATACATCATCCACTACGCGCTGGAAAATAACCGCGAAGACCTTGATTTTCTCGCCGCCCGCCTGGCAGACGAAGAAAAGCAATTACCGCAGGACAAGCGCAGTGAAATGGGCCTGATTGAAAAACTGGAATTTGTACTGAACAACGATTTTCAGCGACTGACTTACACCGAGGCGATTGATATTTTGCGTGAAAGCAATCACAATAAAAAGAAAAAATTCCAGTATCCCATCACCGGCTGGGGTATGGACCTGCAAAGCGAGCACGAGCGCTACCTGGTAGAAAAACATTTTAAAAAACCGGTCATACTGATGAACTACCCCGCCAGCATCAAAGCGTTTTACATGCGCGTGAATGATGATGCCAATCCTGCCGAAGGGCGTGGAAATACCGTTGCCGCGATGGATATTTTAGCGCCCGGCATCGGCGAAATTGTAGGCGGCTCTCAAAGGGAAGCGCGGCTGGATGTGCTGCTGGAAAAGATGAAAACGATGGACATTCCCGCCGAAGAAATGTGGTGGTACCTGGATACCCGCCGCTTTGGCACCGTGCCGCACGCGGGCTTTGGGTTGGGTTTTGAAAGGATGGTACAATTTGTTACCGGCATGGGCAATATCCGCGACGTGATCGCTTTTCCAAGAACACCGAAGAGTGCAGAGTTTTAAGACCCCGAAGGGAAGAATTTATAGTTTTTAGGAGCCGGCGAGTTATCAGCACGATAGAAAAATCTCGACCAGATAGTTATCGGATGCATAACAGAACAAAGCCATGTCAGACGAAAAAATATTAACTCCCCTATAACCTTTTTCCACAAGCGAGAATCATTCTCCTTTAATAATTTTTCGTATTATTGCTGGGATGATAAAAGAAGAGATCCGGGAAAGCATTTCGGCAAAAGGATTGAAAGTGACGCCGCAACGCGTAGCTATAATGGAGGCAATTATTACCCTTCACAACCACCCTACTGCCGAAAACGTGGCCGAATACATCAAAACCAATTTCCCGCATATTGCGGTGGGCACTATTTATAAAGTGCTGGACACATTTGTGGAGCACAACCTCCTGAAAAAAGTAAAAACAGATAGCGGCATCATGCGATACGATGAAGTGATCTCCAATCACCACCATCTTTATTGCACAGAAACCGAACGCATAGAGGATTACGAAGATGACACACTCACCGATCTCATCCATAACCATTTCAAAAACAAGAAAATTAAAAATTTTAAAATAGAAGACATTAAACTTCAAATTACAGGGAAGTTTGAAACCGCCGGATGATGAAGATCACCAGGCGGTACGACCCGAAACGAATTTAATAACTATAAAAAATTTGTGTATGAGTAACAACGAACCCAAATGCCCCGTAAATCACGGTGGCCAGGAGCAAGCAGCTATGGCACAACAAAAAGCGCCCAATCAAAACGACCCCACACAGGGCGAAACCATTCACAGCCAAAACGCGGAAAATCCTGTTCCGCCGCAAGGCACTTCATCCGGCAAATGCCCTGTAATGCATGGCGCACTCACCGGCAACGATAAATCGGTAATGGATTGGTGGCCTAATGCGCTAAACCTCGATATTCTTAGTCAGCACGACAGCAAGACTAATCCATTGGGCGAAGATTTTAATTATGCTGAAGAATTTGCGAAACTGGATTTGGAAGCGGTGAAGGCCGACATCAAAACCCTCCTCACCGACAGCCAGGATTGGTGGCCTGCCGACTGGGGCAACTACGCCGGCATGTTTGTAAGAACAGCCTGGCACCTTGCGGGCACTTACCGCATCAGCGATGGCCGCGGTGGTTCCAACACAGGTAACCAGCGTTTTGCGCCGCTGAACAGTTGGCCTGATAATGTGAACACTGATAAAGGCCGCAGGCTGCTATGGCCCATCAAGAAAAAATATGGTAACAAAATTTCCTGGGCCGACCTGATTGTTCTCGCCGGAACCGTTGCATACGATGCGGTTGGCCTGAAAACCTTTGGTTTTGCCGGTGGCCGTAAGGACATCTGGCATCCTGAAAAAGACGTGTACTGGGGATCGGAGA
>MKRO01000171.1:60512-60805 GCA_001896965.1 Sphingobacteriales bacterium 41-5
TAACAGAATGGGTATGACGGATGAAGAAACCGTGGCGCTAACCGCCGGTGGGCACACAATTGGCAAGTCGCACGGAAATGGCAAAGCCTCCAACTTAGGTGGCGACCCCGAAGAAGCCGAAGTGGAACACCAGGGCCTTGGCTGGCATAATTCCGAAGGCACCGGAAACGGCATTAACACGATGGTGAGCGGGATTGAAGGCTCGTGGACAACCACTCCTTACCGCTGGGACAATGAATTTTTTGACCTGCTGCTGAACTACAATTGGGAACTTACTAAAAGCCCGGCCGGGG
>MKRO01000171.1:60955-62465 GCA_001896965.1 Sphingobacteriales bacterium 41-5
TGCCCGCGCCTGGTTCAAATTAACTCACCGCGATATGGGCCCGAAAAGCCGCTACCTTGGTGCAGATGCGCCGCAGGAAGAAATGATTTGGCAGGATCCAATCCCCGCAGTGGATTACACTTTGAGCGATGCGGAAGTTGCCGGCATCAAAAAGAAAATCCTCAACAGCGGCTTAACAAGAACCGAATTGATTAATACGGCATGGGACAGTGCGCGTACTTTTCGTGGTTCCGATTTTCGTGGCGGCGCCAATGGTGCAAGAATTCGTTTGGCCCCGCAAAAAGACTGGGAAGGCAATGAGCCCGAACGCCTGCAAAAAGTATTGGATAAACTCACCGAAATTCAATCGGGCCTTGATAAAAAAGTGAGCATTGCCGACCTGATCGTTTTGGGTGGCGACGCCGCAATAGAACAGGCTGCGCAGGATGCCGGTGTGGGCGTGAACATTCCGTTTGCGGCAGGCCGTGGCGATGCCACGCAGGAAATGACCGATGTAATTTCTTTTGCTGAGCTGGAACCCATTCACGATGGTTACCGCAACTGGCTGAAAAAAGATTACGGGGTAAGCGCCGAAGAATTATTGTTAGACAGAACGCAGTTGATGGGGCTCACCGCTCCTGAAATGGTGGTGCTTATTGGTGGTATGCGCGTGCTGGGAACCAATCATGGTGGTAGTAAACACGGAGTGTTAACAAACAATGAGGGCGTTCTTACCAACGACTTCTTTGTAAACATCACCGATATGAAATATACCTGGAAACCGGCGGGTAATAATTTATACAATATTGTTGACCGCAAATCCGGTGAAACAAAATGGACTGCAACCCGTGTGGACTTAGTGTTTGGTTCCAATTCGGTGTTACGCTCCTATGCCGAAGTATATGCGCAGGATGATAATAAGGAAAAGTTTGTACATGATTTTGTGAAGGCGTGGAGTAAAGTGATGAATGCAGACAGGTATGATTTGACGGCTCGGTAAGCTCATCTTTACAAAAAGAAACAGAATACTTTTTATTGTTGTCAAATTTGAACAGGCGTTGAAATGACAAGAAAAGCGGGGCGAAGGCCTCGCTTTTCTTTTTGAAACAATATGAAGTGGGTTCATTTCGTCAATGAATACTTTCTCAAAATTTCTGCCGCCGCTTTCAAATCCTCCGGCGTATCAATTGCAATATTTTTATAGCTCGTTTCGGCCATGTAAATGTCGATACCATTTTCTAAAAATCGCAGTTGTTCCAGCTTTTCAGTTTGCTCCAAAACACTTTGCGGCCATGTGGTAAAAGCCAGTAACGCCGCTTTGGTAAAGGCATACACGCCAATGTGCAGAAAATAGGCAGCGGTAAAATTAGTGTCGCGCTGATAAGGAATGGGGCTGCGACTAAAGTATAGTGCCCTGCCATTTTTGTTGGTCCCCCCTTTCACCATGTTGGGGTTTTGCGCGTCGGCATTTTCTTCAAAGCGCCGCATCAGCGATGCCACTTTCACGTTCTCGTTATCAAATAAACGAACC
>MKRO01000171.1:62602-69400 GCA_001896965.1 Sphingobacteriales bacterium 41-5
GGCTTTGCCGCCGCGGTTGCTGATCTCGTTAAAAATAATATCACTGTCTGTAACCACGATCACCTCATCAAACAAGCCGCTGTTTTTTGCAGCTTGGTAGGTGTGTGCGATCACAGGCCTGTCGCCGAGTGTTTGCATCAGCTTTGCAGGAAACCTCGTGGCGGCATAACGCGCGGGAATAACGGCGAGGAACTTTTTCTTCATCAATCAAATATATGCAAAGACAATAGCACTAAGCATTTTGATAAAATAGTTCGCAGCAATATTTTTTAGGAATAGAAAACATTTCTATTGACAGGTTGGTGTTTGATAACTTGATATTAAGTTTTAACATCCTTTTTCTTTTTCACAAACGGATCTTTCATTAAACTCAAAAAATCCTCATCTTTTTCATTGGGATAATAGCGGTCAAGACCGTATTTTATTTGTGAAGGCGGAAGCGTGGCAAATGTTCGAAACATCCTGTCCCAAATGGAAAATACAGCGCCGTAGTTAGTGTCGGTATAGGGTTGCTGCCAGTGGTGGTGCACCTTGTGCATGTTGGGAGAGATGAAAAAATAACTTAAAGCCTTATCCAGCTTTGGTGGCAGGCTGATGTTAGCGTGGGTAAAAGCTGTAGTGACCACCACCAGCGTTTGATAAATCATGACGCTGTACATGGGAGCGCCGCTTATAAAAATCAACAAAATAAAAAATATGCCGCGCAGCAAACTATCGCCGGGATGATGGCGCAGGCCCGTGGTTACATCTACTTTATTATCGCTGTGGTGAATGAGATGGTACCGCCACAGGTGTGAATTTTTATGCATCACCCAATGCACCAGCCAACTGCTGAAATCCAACGCAAGCACACCGATAATGATTGCCCCAAAAATGTTAGCGTTGAACCAGTACACCATTCCCCAACCTGTTCGCGCGCACCAGTCGGAAAGCATTACAATAATAACAGCCAGCCCGGTGTGAATGATAAGGTGTATCACAGTAAAACCGAAATTTACCAGCGCGTGAGAAAATTTTGTTCTCCGGTATTTTAAATGGATCAGTGGAATGGCGCCTTCCAATATCCAGAAGAAAAGCAAACCTCCCACCAACAAGGCCATCCGTTCCAACGGCCGCTGGTCTAATGTGGAGAAATAGGATATGATGTTGTCGGTTGACATTTATTCGGCTTCGAATTCCTGGCCACAATCAAAGCAACGGTAGATGCTTCCGGTAGGCACAGGCGCCCCGGCCGAAAGTAATGCAATTGCAATCGTTCCCAATACAGTAGATGATTTGCGGGCAGGGCCCACATATTCAATATTTACGGAACCGCATTGGGGGCAGGTATTTTCTTGTTCGCGCTCTTCCTTAGTGGTTTCTATAATTGCCAACGCCCGCTCCAGTTGTGCATCTGCAACCATTAACTTAATCCCACCTACGGCGTATGTTAACCCGGGATGGGTTGTGACCGTGTTTTCATCGCGCAGCCAGCATGTAATATTCTCGCTTTCCAGCAGGCCTTGGGCGAGGTTTGCTGAAATAAAATCGTCATATACCGCCGCGAGTACAAATTTCATATTCTGAAAATTACGTAAAACTTTGTATGCTGCAAAGCAGAGCCGATTAAATGCTTACCCGAATGACGACATACTATTTGCCGACGTTATTCCTGATGATGTCCATCATTTGATTCAGGCCGCTCCAGGTACCTTCAAAAAAATCGCCGCGCTGCATAGCGGGCATACTTTGCCCGACAATGTTTGCAATCTCTGCCTCAGAAATAAATTTGGCAACAAAAGGGCCGTAGTCGGTTTTGGATTTTTGCATCTCGGTACTAATCGTCACTATCATGGTTTTTCCGCTTTTGCCATGTACCAGATCCCACTCTTTGTAAAGCTCAGCGTTATTCGCATCAAAATCCGGTTTCTGTAAACTGGCGGAGTTAACGGTAACAAGTTTTATCGGGATCAGGTTACTTGTTTCAAAATTTCTCAGCAGGGAATCAAGTTTTTTTTCCTGATCAGGTGTGTAAATATTTTCATAGTCGTACACCATATTAATATTTGCCGGCGTGGCTATTTGCTGCGCAGGAAACTGAACTTTAACGCCCTGCTCTTTTCGATCAACCACAGCCTGGTTTAATTGTTTTGAGGGATTGCATGCCCCAAACAGCGCAATCAGGATAACAAATGCTGAAATTTTTTTTATAGAAAACATAAAACGTTTTTTAAAAGATGATTAATTACCAAACATAGAATAACTGCGGGAGTATTTTCAAAAATCATGCCCACAAACGCTATCGGTTCAACAGTAGATTAATGTAAAAGGAGGGCTTAGTAAGTTTCTTGCGCAGGTCAACCTCATAAAACATGCAGGACATCAGTTCTTTAACTTTTTTGTTGCGGGCACTGATGTTTAATAACAGGTTGAACAGATAGGGGAACCTGACCAGTTTCTGTATTCTGGTGCTAAGTTTTAACTCCTGTCCTAATATTCTTTCTATCTCTTTATCATACCACGAAAGGCCGACGGCTGAAAAGTCATTATCTGCGATAGCTTTCGCAGCAACTTTTGCGGCTGCCCGGCCCGAATACAGCGCATTGCCGATCCCTTCGCCGGTGAAAGGGTCTATCAGAGATCCGGCATCGCCTGTTAATAAAAACCTTTCCCCTGACAGTTTTCGGGTTTTACTTCCCAGCGGAAGCCCGTAACCGTCAATAGAGCCTATTAATGCTGCATTCCTGAACCGTTCTTTCAATACCGGATCTGTTTCCACAATTCTTAAAAGCTCCTTTTTCAGGTTCATTTTTTTTCTCCTTGCTTCTTTACTAAGAATTCCCAGTCCAACATTAGCCTCACCGTTGGGTAGTGGAAATATCCAGAAATACCCGGGTAGCAAATCTTTTAAAAAATGAAGCTCGATAAAATTATCAGGATGATTTCCTGAAACGTTTTTGTAATACGCCCTGATCCCTGCACAAAAATGTTCGGGTTCCATTTCAATTCCTGCTACTTCTTTTGAAAAAGGAGAATGAGCGCCATTTGCTATAATCAGCATTTCTGCTTTTATATCAAAACCATCACTATCAGTTACAATATATCCATCGGGATTAAGTTGGTAGGCGGTGATATTTTTGTTTTGAAATAATTGTACATGTTTACATTTTTTTACCTCTTCAACCAGAAAATTATCAAAGTCGATGCGTTTACAAACATAACCAATCGGGGTGTCGATCACTTTCTCGCCAACGTTGTTTACAAAGCCCACATCAAGCCTTTCGCGGTTAGGGGCAATAAAACTCACGCCAAGGCTATCCACCTTCCATTCAAAACTTTTAAGCCGTTTTGCCAGTTCAGGATCAATACGTTTGAGCGCCGTGGGTACTTTACCACTAAGGCCGTCGCCACAAACCTTGTCCCGGGGAAAAACAGCTTTGTCCACTACCACACAATCAATACCTTCCTGATTAAGCTGAAGCGCGGCGGCTGCCCCGGCCGGCCCACAACCAACGATGCAAACTTTTGTGTGAATCATAAAATAAAAATGCCCACAAAAAAATCGTGAGCACTATTTTTTAATTTGTTAATTGATACTGAAAAACAATTACTGGTTGATCATCAATGGCATCACCAGCATCAGCAACTCTTCTTTCTCATCCTGTTCCATTGGTTTGATCAATCCCGCTTTTGACGGCGTGCTCAACTCCATGAAAACTTCTTCACTATCTGTTGCGTTCAGCATTTCCATTAAAAATTTTGCGTTGAACGCGATCAGCAAATCTTCGCCGTTGTACTGGCATTTCATGCGCTCGTTGCCCTCAAAGCTAAAATCCACATCCTGCGACATAAGTTGCAGTTCGCTGCCATTAATATTAAGTGCAACCTGGTAGGTGCTTTTATTACTGAAAACGCTCACACGGCGCAAAGCTCCCAAAAAATCCAAACGGTTTACAACCAGTTTGTAAGGGTTTTCGGTGGGGATCACCACTTTATAGTCAGGGAAACGCGCATCAATCAGGCGGCAACTCATTTTTGATTCACCGTGCTGCACAAAAAAGTGGTTGTTGTTATAGTTGAGTGTAATCTCATCTTCATTGTCGGGCAGAACAGATTTTAAAAGGTTCAGCGGTTTGCGCGGAACAATGAAAGAATCGGTTCCCGGCGAGCTAACATCAGTTCTTTTATAACGAACGAGCCTGTGCGCGTCAGTGGCCACAAACTGGATGCCTTTTCCGTCAAATTCAAAGAAAACGCCGGTCATTGCCGGGCGCAGGTCATCGGAACTTGTTGCGAACAATGTTTTGTTGATAGCGGTAAGCAGCGCTGACGAAGTCATACTAAAAGAAGTGGTATCATCAGCCACAGGCTCTTTCGGAAAGTTATCGGGGTTTTCGCCCATTACTTTATACTTTCCGTTGTCGCTGGTGATCTCCACTCCAAAGCTTTTATCAATAGTGAAGGTAAGCGGCTGGTCGGGAATATTTTTGAGTGAATCAATCAGAATTTTTGCCGGGATACAAACACGGCCGGCGTCCTTTGCTTCGATGGACATTTCTGTACGCATGACTGTTTCCAAATCCGTGGCAACAATGGTAAGCCTGCTTTTATCAATTTCAAACAAAAAATCTTCTAAGATTGGTAGTACCGTGTTCGAATTGATGACGCCGGAAATGGCTTGTAAATGTTTAAGCAATGCTGTTGAGGATGCAATAAATTTCATCTGTTTTTTTTTATATTCTTCCTTTAAATTACCGTTTTCGGTAAGAGCGAAACTACTATTTTATTATTGATTCTTTTAAAAAATTCTTCAGTCTTGTGCCTGTTAAATGTGAATAACACAAAAAGCCTGCGCCTCAATCATTTTTGAATAAAAACCCTACTTTTATACGATAAAGAACTTTTGCAGTATTTCTATTATGTTCGAAAAATTATTTAACTGGGGAAAGCGTAAAACCAATCCCTCGCCCGATTCCGGTGCCGGCCCAAACTCATCAATAACCTTTGGCAGGTATTCTGACAATAACAAAACGCCGGAAAAAACAAAACGCTGGACGGCCTCTGACAACTTTTTTAAAGCAAACCAGCATTACGAAAGCATGGATGCTTTTTTTGATTACCTGAAAGACGATTCGGCAGGCAACCTTGAGTATAACCGCACGGGAGAAGTGGCGGAGTTCAGGCTTTTTCAGGGTTCTAAAATTGTGGAAGGCCGTGTGAAAGACGGCCAGCTAACGGCGCAGGTGAAATTGGCGCGTATGCAGCAGCCATCTGTTGCGGTGATGAGGCGCTTGCTCGAAATGAATTTCAGTTTGTTTTACAGCCGCTTTGCGTTGGATGAAACTGAGCTGTGTATGCGGTTTGATACCAGCATTTCAACGGCCAACCCTAATAAACTATATTATGGGTTGAAAGAACTTGCCACTAAAAGTGACAAACAGGACGATCTGCTTGTTGGGGATTTTACTTCGCTTGAAGCTGTGGGCGATGACCACATAACGCAAATTCCGGAAACTGAAAAGCAAATAAAATATGACGCCATGCAGGCCTGGATTGCGGAAACTTTGGAGAAGATTGCAACCGTTGACGCCAATAATTTTTCCGGGGGTATTAATTATTTATTGCTAACACTTGCTTACCGGATTGATTATTTGATCGTTCCGGAAGGCGGCATTTTAAATGATCTTGAAAGGATTGTGGTCATTTATTTTAAAAAAGATGAGCGGCCCATCCTTGAAAAGAACAGGGATATGATTGAAGAATTTAAAAAGCTTCAGTCAAAACCAAAAGAAGATGTTTTTAAAAGCCTGTTCCGTTCAAAACATGTGTTTTCAATTGTTGCCCCGCCCAATAACAAAACCATCGCAGAAGTAATTGACGAAAGCAATAAAAACATGCAATGGTACCGCGCCAATAATCATGAATACTTTGCAAATAAAGTGATGGAGTACGGGCTGGCTTATTGCCAATACACTTATAGCCTGCCTAAACCGATAACCGAACTTTTCGAATTGTTTATGCGCGTCAACTATTCTGATTACTTTAAATCGCTGGGGCAACCTGACGGATTTTACGATCCTGCTTCAAAAAAATTCAATCAAAACGCAATAAATAGCCGCATCAATAAAATTATTGATACCTGGAAAGCCAAATACCCCAAAATGAGTTTTAACACGGCAAGTTTATCTTATATGAACCTGGTTTCGTTTAACGAAACTTTCTCCAGGCTGGTTCAAAACATTAATTTGGATGCTTAAATAATCATTAACCCGTAAACTAATTAATTAAAACAGTGGACTCAAAAGAGATTATCAATAATTATCAGAAAGCCATCATTCAAATTGCTACGCAAACCGGCACGGGTACCGGCTTTTATTTGAAAGAATACGACATCATTGTTACCAATAGCCATGTTGTGGGTGATGATGCTGAGGTCACTATTGCGGGCAAAAGTTTTGACCGCGCTTTGAGCAGGGTTTGGTACACCGACCGCAAACACGACCTTGCTTTTTTACAACCGCCGCAAAATGTGGACTTTCCGGAAATACGTCTTGGCAGTTACGAGAACCTGAAAGATGGTGACCCCGTGATTGCGATCGGCCATCCTTACGGTTTGAGCTATTCTGCCACGCAGGGCGTTATTTCAAAGGTGGACAGAATTCGTGATGGTTTACGTTTTATACAGATAGATGCAGCCATCAACCCCGGCAATAGCGGCGGGCCGCTTGTAAATTATAATGCAGAAGTGATTGGTATCAACTCTTTCATTATTCGTGGCGGCGATAACCTGGGTTTTGCCCTGCCGGTGAATTATCTGCG
>MKRO01000171.1:69412-73773 GCA_001896965.1 Sphingobacteriales bacterium 41-5
TATGTACAAACCACAAAAAGGAGTTGCTGCTACCCGTTGTGCCAGTTGTGATTTTTTAGTGACGGCAGAAAATATTGATAACGGAAAATACTGCCCAAGCTGCGGTTCGCAGGTAACGCTTCCTGAAATTCCTGAAAAAGAAGTTGAACCTGTGGGCACAGCAAAATTAATTGAAGATATTTTACGCGATCTCGGCAAGGACATCAAATTAGCAAGGGATGGCGCCAACAACTGGGCAATCAAAGAGGGTTCGGCAAAAGTGAAGATTAGCTATAACACCGAAAATTTTTTTATTGCCGGCGACGCTTACCTCTGCCAGATGCCATCTGATATGACGAAGATCAAAGCACTTTATCATTTTCTGTTACAGGAAAATAATAAACCGACGGGCTTGGTTTTGAGTTGCGTTAAAAATAACATTGTGCTAAGCAGGTTATTGTATGATCTTGATATTAACAAAGACTCCGGCCTTGCCGAATTTAAAAATTTATTCAGCCAGGCAGATTATTATGACGATCAGCTTAAAACGGAATTTAGCTGTACGCCGATTCTTGAAGAATAATGCCCGAACAATTAACCAAAGAGCAGGCCTTACAAAAGTTGAGGCAATATTGCGGCTATTCCGAACGATGCCATAGTGATGTGGTGAGCAGGTTATACGATTTGAATGTGTGGAAAAAAGATCATGATGAAATCATCGCCACCCTTATTGAAGAAAATTACCTGAACGAAGAGCGATACGCTAAAGCCTTTGCCGGCGGGCATTTCAGGCAAAAAGAATGGGGCCGTAATAAAATTAAGCAACACCTGCTGCAAAAAAACATCAGCAGTTATTGCATTAAAAACGCGATGAAAGAAATTGATGGGGACGAATACGATATTGTGCTTCAAAAACTTTTTCGGCAAAAATGGGATAGCCTGAAAGGTGAGCGGAACCGTTTTGTAAAAATGAAAAAAACGCAGTTGTTTTTATTGCAACGGGGGTTTGAATCCGGTTTGATTAACGAGCTTTTCAAAACTGTTTAAATTTGCATTGATGCAGGTAAACGAAATTACTTTCACATTGATACAATCTTCGCTTCACTGGGAAGATAAAGCCGCTAACCTGCAAATGTTTGAGCAGAAGATCGAAAGCATTTCGCAAAAAACGGAAGTGGTTATTTTACCTGAAATGTTTTCTACCGGTTTTACAATGAATGCAGCGGTACTCTCCGAAACAATGGATGGCCCGACCGTGCAATGGATGAAAGATATATCTGCGAAGCACAAGATTATTTTGGTTGGGAGTTTAATTATTAAAGAAAACCTTTGGCCGGCGGCAGGCAGCAACGGAAATGAAGCTTTCTTTAATCGCCTGATATGGATGTTGCCAAACGGCCAGTACGGTTTTTACGACAAGCGGCATTTGTTTGGTTTTGCCGGAGAAGACCAATCTTATTCGCCCGGAAACAAAAGATTTATTGCTTCGGTAAATGGATGGAAAATTAATTTGCAGGTCTGTTATGACCTGCGTTTCCCGGTTTGGTCGCGCCAAACTCGTTCCAATTCAAACGGGGACTACACCGCAGAATACGATGTTTTAATTTATGTTGCTAACTGGCCGCAACGCCGTAACCATGCGTGGAAAACCCTGCTGCAAGCGCGCGCCATTGAAAACCAGAGTTATGTAATTGGTGTAAACCGAATTGGTGAGGATGGCAATGGCATTGCGCATAATGGCGATAGCATGGTGGTTGGCCCGCTGGGTGAAGTTTTGTATCACAAAGAAAAAGAGGAAGATGTTTTCACCATCACGCTTGATAAAACTAAACAACTTGATGTTCGAAATAAATTTCCGTTCTTGAAGGACGGCGACGGTTTTGCTATTTATTAGCCACTTAGTCGGGGTTCGTGTCGACACGAACCCCGACTAAAATTGGTTTTTATTTTTAAACTACCGGATCTGTATTCGGTTTTGTTTCGTCTGCCGGAGGAACGATATCGGTATGAACAGTGGTATTATCTGCCGCGGCTTTATTACCAAAAATTTCATTCATCCATTTTTCCGCACCGGGGAATTGTTCTTTCAATGCATCGCCGCCTTTTTTTGAAAGCTCAGTGAAATAATCCTTCGCCTGGTCGGTGGCTTTTACTGCCTCGTCCTTCAGGTTATTGGCTTTGTCTTTTAAATCAGACATCATTTTTTCTTTCTCTTCGGGGCTCATGCTGGCGTATTTACCTGCCGCTAGCCCTGCAAGCGCGCCAAGAATAAAAGTTGCGATGTGTTTGTTATTTACCATTTTTTCTTTTTTTAGTTTTATTACAAAATTGTAATTGAAAACTATCAAACTCTGTACCCAAAGCCGTTTTGGCAGATTCTAAATTCAGTCAAATCGGTAAAAAGCACTTCTTACCGGTTAGTTTCGATTGATGCATTAGTTGGCACCAATTACTATCTCGTGAGTGACGGGAGTGCTGTTTATTCTGCAGCCATATAAGCATCATTTTTTCAAACCCACAATTTTCAATTCTTTGATCAAATGCCCGGCGTCGGCAAACTTGTCAATGATAAAAAGAATATAACGCGCATCCACCATAATATTGCGGCAGATGGAGGGGTCATAGTTTATATCGCTCATGGTGCCTTCCCACACACGGTCAAAGTTAAGACCCACTAAATTTCCGTAAGCGTCCAACGCCGGGCTACCGCTGTTTCCACCGGTTGTGTGGTTCGATCCTATAAAACAAACCGGCATTCTTTTATTACCGCTTTTATCTGTGATGCCGTAAATGCCGTAATCTTTCTTTTTGTAAAGTTCGATCAGTTTTTCCGGCACATTAAATTCATAATCTCCCGGAATATATTTTTCCATTACGCCTTCAAGATAGGTTTGGTAATCGTAATATTTTCCGTCAGATGGATAATACCCTTTTACCTGGCCATAGGTCACGCGCATGGTGCTGTTGGCATCAGGATAAAACTTTCTATCCTTCATTACATCCATTTGCGCCTGCATATATTTTCGCTGTAAATTATCAATAACGGGCTGATATTTATTCAGGCCCGGCGTTATGTTTTCGTTGTAATAAACAGCCAGGCCATTAACCAGCTGAAAGGCTTCGCTTTCAAGAATTTTCCTGTAAATAGCATCAGGATTGGCTTTGAGCTGGTTTAGCATTTCATCTTTGTTCAGCAAAAAATTTTTTTCGTAAATCGCGTCAGCCCATTTTTTATAATCATTTTCATACTTTACCTTTTGAGATTTCGCTACATCGGCAACAAATTTCGCCTCCTGCTTTTCGGTGTATAACTTCATCATCGCAGCAAAAAGGTCTTTGTCTACGTTTGCATTCAGGTCTTTATACAAACCGGTTAAAGAGTTGATCTGTTCGGCTAAATTCTTCTGGTACTCCGCATTCGGTTTTGAATTTTTTGCGTTCATTAAAGAGATCATCTTATTAATGATTGAAAAAAGTTCAATCCTGCTCGTGCTTTCCAAATAATAATCCCGTGCCAGGCCGAACGGTTCTATCCACTCATAGTTTTGATTTAACTGCTGCAAAACGTTGCCATACTTTGCTTTGAGGGTTGCATTGGCATTCAATCTTTGCAAAAATATTTCTTCATAGTCTTTTTTCTTTTGAACAGCGTTGGTTTTTGTAAGGCCCAAAACTTCTCCCTTCTACTTTTTCCAGGCATTGGAAACGCCGGCGTATTTTGATGCGTACTGAATTTTAATCGCTTCATCTGCTCGCATGTACTTATTCATCACTTCCAGAATTTGATCTCTCACTAAAATTCTTGCAGGATCATTCACTTCCACAATTTGCCGAACCGCTTCGGCGGGCAGGTACTCTGTTGTTCTGCCGGGGAAACCAAAAACCATCGTAAAATCGCCTTCTTTTACGCCGCCCAAATTAATAGCCAACGACTTTTTAGGTTTGTAAGGAACATTATCGGGCGCATACTCTGTGGGCTGATTTTTTTTGTTGGCATAAATCCTGAACAGGCTAAAATCTCCGGTATGACGCGGCCACATCCAGTTATCGCTGTCCTGCCCAAAATTTCCGATGTAAGAAGGCGGCGCACCTACCAGCCGCACATCTTTAAATTTTTCAGTAACAAATAAATAGTATTGATTTCCTTCGTAAAAAGGCCTTACTAAAATATCCTGATACGCTTCTGTTTGAGTGGCTTTTTTCAGCACATCAATATTTTTATCAATAACAGACTGCCTTTCTTTTTCAATCATTGAGGCAGTTACGCCCTGCAATACTTTTTTTGTAACATCATCAATGCTTACAATAAACGTTACAGTAAGGCCTGCATTTGGGAGCTCTTCAGAATTGCTCCTGGCCCAAAATCCATCGCGCAAATAATT
>MKRO01000171.1:73883-79520 GCA_001896965.1 Sphingobacteriales bacterium 41-5
CACTACCGCGTCCTTCAGGCTTCCCTTATTCACACTATAAATATCTTTGGCACTAATCTTCATGCCCAGGCTTTTCATTCTATTCTCGTTCACCGCTTGCAACAGTTGCGGAAGCCACATGCCTTCATCGGCTTTTACGTTCAAAAAACTACAAACCGAAAGGATAATAGCAAGCAAAAAACTCTTTTTATACATTTCTTTACAATGTTTGATTAAAAAATATTGATGGCTCACAGCGGAAGCAACTTAACAATTTCTAAATACGGACAGGTATTTGTCCCCAAAGATATGTGAATACAAATTGAATAATGTGTATAACCCTGTGTGAAACGTTATTATGAAATGTTATAAATAGATAAGAAAATGATATTTTGGAGTGATGTGATTAATACCTGTGACTAATTCATTTTTTATACCTGTGATATTAACACAATATGAATTTAATATGAAGCAAAAGTTTTTCATACCGAGAAATCAACAATTCTGTGAATAAACTTTACAATACCTACGAATGTTATAATAATGATGTTAATTTCTATAACGTTAATGTGAATAAGATTCAATCCAATTTTTTTTTGATTTTGTGAATGAAGGTTATCCACTAATTCACAGCCATAATAATAATAGAGATTTATTTAAAATATTATATTATTTATTATTAGTTATAAAAGAAACTGTAATTAAAATTTTTTTAGAAATTACATTTTGCAGGTGTATCATTGCACCGGATTTGAAAATTTAAAATTATGGCAGAAGTTTTACAGGCAGCAATTGAGGAACTTGATGACAAGGGTTTTTTGGACGTGGAAGTTGACCCCACGCTTGATCTTTTTGCAGAAATTGAAAAACTGAAAAAAGAGAAAAATGCTGTGGTGCTGGCGCATTACTACCAGGAAGCTGATATTCAGGACATTGCAGACTATATTGGCGATAGCCTGGGCCTGGCGCAGGAAGCCGAAAAAACAGATGCCGACATGATTGTTTTTGCAGGGGTGCATTTTATGGCTGAAACAGCAAAGATTTTAAACCCAACCAAAAAAGTTGTGATACCTGATTTTAAAGCCGGCTGTTCTTTGAGCGACAGTTGCCCGCCCGAACTGTTTGCGAAATTCAAAGCCCAACATCCTGACCACGTGGTGGTGAGCTACATTAACTGTAGTGCGGGAATTAAGGCGCTGAGTGATGTGATTGTCACCAGCAGCAATGCCAAAATAATTGTGGAGAGTTTTCCAAAAGAGCAGAAAATTATTTTTGCGCCCGATAAAAATCTGGGAGCTTACATCAACAAGGTTACCGGCCGCGATATGCTTTTGTGGAACGGCGCGTGTATGGTGCATGAAATTTTCAGCCTTGAAAAAATTACCAGGCTGCAGCAGGAAAATCCAAACGCAAAACTGATTGCCCACCCCGAATGTGAAGAACCATTATTGAAGATGGCAGATTTTATAGGTTCAACAACGGGCCTATTGAAATACACAATGAACGATGATGCGCAAGAATACATTGTAGCCACCGAAACGGGCATTCTTCACCAGATGGAAAAAGCCAGCCCGCATAAAAAGTTTATACCCGCGCCGCCTAATAACGAATGTGCCTGTAATGATTGCCCGCACATGAAGCGCAACACGCTGGAAAAAGTGTACCTGTGCATGAAGTACGAAAAGCCTGACATCATCATGGATGAAGAGCTGCGCCTGGCTGCTAAAAAACCTATTGACAGAATGCTGGAGATAAGTAAGGCGGCAGGATTGTAGCTTATAAAAAATCTAAAGGGCTTTTTATGTTAGATATATTTTTATCGCTTACATGAGTATAAACCAGCGTTGTTTTAAGGTCTTTATGCCCCATTAGTTTTTGAATAAATTGAATATCGGTACCATGTTCCATTAAATGTGTAGCATAACTGTGGCGTAAACTATGAATGCCAACCGGTTTTTTAATTTTAGCCTTTTTCATAGCATTTTTAAAAACCGCCTGAACGCTTCTTATGGCGTACTGTGAGCCGTTAATTCCCTCAAACAAATAATACCGGGGTGAAACTTCTTTGTAATATGTTTTTAACAGCGGCAATATTGTTTCGGGCAGGTTTACATATCTGTCCTTTTTACCTTTAGCACCTTCTATCAAAACCTTCATTCTTTTCGAATCAATGTCAGATATTTTTATATTGACAATTTCGCTTACCCTAAGGCCCATACCGTAACAAAGCTCAAGCATTAAAAGATGTTTTTCATTAGTAGTTACCGTAAAGAGTTTTTTAATATCGTTGCTATTTAAAACCTTTGGCAGGGTAGAAGGTTTTTTTGGCCTTGGAATCTCCATAAAGAATTTTTCTTTTTTTAAAACCTGCTCAAAGTAGAATTTTACAGCATTGATGCGGCTATGCAAAAGATTTTCACTGAGTTTTAATTCATTTGTGCAATATAGAAAATAGCTTCGCAGGCGGTTATAAGATAACCCGTCCACCCGGGTATTTTTAAGAGCCTGTAAAAGCTGCGACAATTCATTGGTATATGTTTTAATGGTATTAGGGCTGTAGGCTTTTAATTGTAATGTTTCTACAAATTTGTTTAAGGCAAATTGATTCTCCGGGGATATTTTTAGGAAAACGTTTTTGTGTGGAGTTTTTTCCGCGATGTGCAACATTTTTCTGGTGGCTGCTGTATCGGGGATATACCAAAATTTGTTAGACTGGCTCCACCTGGCATTAGGGAATTTCGTTTTGAGCCTTTTTACTAATGAGTTGTCATAGTCAAACGAAAAGAAAATAACTCTTCTATCTTTGTGTGAGGTGGTACCTATTTTTACCTTTTTTTGATTTTCTGCCATACGCGAAACGAGTTGTTAGAATCAAATATAATAAAAACAACACAAAATACGTAAATACGTGAAAAAAATTGTTTTGGTTTTAAAGCCTTAGTTATTAAAATTTTATAAATTTGGGTGAAAAAAGTTTATAAAATGTAGACTTTCGTATATTTGAGAGTTTGCCTGCTATACGTTGACAAACCCTAGAGGTCAAAACAGTATAGACCATCACCATTAAAAAAGACAGAAACTTTGACTTTTTACTGTCAGTTTTTACCTACTATTCCGACAAAATTTCATTTTTTTAGACGCCAGATTGCAATGGCACAAGGTTTGAATTTCCAATTTTAAAATCAATTTATTAACCATTTAAAAAAGGAGGTAATCATGACACTCATTAAAAGAACTGGAAATTTTTCAAATCCATTACCAATGCTTTTTGACGACTTCTTTAACCGGGATTTGTTCAATTGGAGAAATTCAAACTTTTCTGACACTAACACTACGATCCCGGCGGTTAATATCAAAGAAACCGCTGAGAATTACGAAGTGGAAGTGGCTGCACCTGGTATGACTAAAGATGATTTCAAAGTGGAATTGCATGGAAATTCTTTGACAATTAACTCCGAAAAAACTAATCAAGCGGAGGAAAATGAAGACGAGCGTTATGCTCGTAAGGAATTTAGTTACCAATCTTTCCAAAGAACCTTCACATTACAAAAAGATGTAGTAGATACCGATAATATTAAGGCCAAGTATGAGAATGGATTACTGCATCTGATCATTCCCAAAAAAGAAGAAGCGAAACAAAAGCCACCAAGGCTGATTCAAATTACTTAACTAATAGCTTCTTCGCTTCAAAGGTTGCCCTCTAATAAAAGGCAACTTTTGTTGTTTTAAAATACTTTCTATAAAATGGTATCAGAACTAAGCTTTAATTTACTACTACAAAGTATTGTAATAATGATACTTAGCGTTTTGCTAATTGGTTTGCTTTTAAAAAAACTAAACCAACCCTATTTTGTAGCCTATATTATTGCTGGAATATTATTAGGTCCTTACTCTCTTAAAGTATTTACTCACTCCGGTGCAATTGCCGTGATTGGAGAATTGGGTCTGCTTATTCAGATGTTTTTTATTGGAGCTAAAATGGATACTCAGACATTGGCAAAAAACATTAAAAAACCGGTAGTAGGTGTTATTGCACAGCTGGTTTTAAGTTACATTTTTATTTTGCTGCTAGGCTTATATCAACAATGGAACTGGAAGGAAATATTATTATTTTCATTTATTATCAGCCTTAGCAGTTCCGCTATTATTCTTGAATACCTTGAAAAAATAATGAAATAAAAACCCCGTTAGGCACATTGACTTCCGGCATTTTAATACTACAGGACTTTTTATTAGTACCTATGTTGCTGACAATAAATTTTATCGGACGAGAAACTTTAACTCTTAATAAAATTCTTCCGCTTATAATTTCTACGATAGGAATTACTATACTTTTAGGAATTGTTTTTACCAACAAAAAAATTAATTTTCATTTTCCCAATAAATTAAAAGATGACCACGAAGCACAGGTTTTTGTTGGGCTTTTATTATGCTTTGGTTTTGGCTGGCTAACACAAATCCTACATCTGTCTGCTGCAATTGGTGCATTAATTGGAGGCATCATAATCGCCAAGTCAAATTCTACACAATGGTTAGAGGCTAAACTAATTCCTTTCAGGGTTTTCTTTTTGTCTTTATTTTTCTTGTCAATCGGGCTGCAAATAAATGGTGATTTTTTAACTCATCACGTAGGCTTAATATTTTTAATAGTCGCAATAATATTGCTCGTTAACAGTGCAATCAATGCTTTTGTATTTAGGCTTTTAAAAGTAAGCTGGCGCAATAGTATCTACGCTGGAGCTTTACTTTCTCAAATTGGAGAATTTAGTCTGGTATTATGTATAGTAGCTAAAACGCAAAACTTAGTAAACGACTTTTGGTATCAACTGACTTTGAATGTTGTTTCTGCTACAATGTTACTGACAGCTATTTGGATTAACATTATTAGGAAGTTCATATACAAATAACAAAGTTAAATAATATGGAAACACAATTTTATATAACATTAACATTAAGGACCCATAGTGGATTTGAAAGCTTTGCAAAATTTTTTATTGGAAACAATCGGCAGCGTGCTTTAGAGATATTCAAACAGTTAAAAGGTTCGCATGGTGTTAGCGAAAAAAATATTCTTTATTTTGATTTTTGGGAAACCCAAAAAGGGCTGCCTGCAAATCTCGATTTAATTACTTGCACTCTAAATCAATTGGCTGAAAATTGTCGTATTATTACGAAGGAGTTATTCATATCAGAGAATCTTGAAGGTTTCTGACATAAAAACATAGCTTAGCAGCACAATATTCTGAATACCTGATAATGTACTGCAGGCAACATAAGTATTGCCAAAATGCAGGCTGACGGATGCCGTGTTTCAACTTTTGTAACTCCGTTCAGCTAAATATCCAGCTTGACCTTATCTATTTAGCTATAGAATATATCATCATCTTTTTATCTTTACTCAGCAGCAGTTAGCCGGGGCGGACGGAATTCTATTTCCTGCACTTCGGCAATACCTGCCCGTTATGTGTCACCCTATTTGAACATTCCGTACATATTTAAACACCCAAGACTTTGCCATGCTGCCCCACGCTATTTTTAGCACATGGCAAGGCACACAAAACCCCGACACAAAGCCAACCTTGCCAAGAGCTAAAAATGCCAACGCACAACCCCACCCACCCCGGCATAAGAATATCTATCATCGACACATCGACAACA
>MKRO01000172.1 GCA_001896965.1 Sphingobacteriales bacterium 41-5
CCTTCAGTTTTTAAGCTTGACGAAATATAATCCAGCATATTCAAATCATCTTCTACAATTAAAATACTAATCTCACCGCTATCCTTTCCTTTTACTAATTCTTTATGCTTCTCAATCGAAATTATTTTTTCTTTATATGGAATCGTCAGGCTGAACGTTGTCTGCTCGTCCTGCTCACTTTCCACTTCAAGTTTACCTTCATGTTTTTCGGTCAATGCTTTCGCAAGCGAGAGGCCGATGCCCGTGCCGCTCATGTTTCTTAACTTATGCCCGGGCGAATTCACTTTAAAAAAGGGTTTGAATACATCGTCAAGCTGCTCATCAGGAATGCCGATACCATCGTCTACAACACTGATTGAAACCGACTTGCCCTGCTCTGTCACAGTTTTTTTTACTTTGAGACGAACCGTTTTTTTTGCGAACTTAAAAGCATTGATCAACAAGTTATTCAGAATTTTTTGCAAGGCTTCCGGATCGGCTTCAATATCCAACCGATCAAAATCGGTGGCCAGGGCGAACCTGATATTTCTTTGCGCGGCTATTGGAGAGAAGCGCGAATAAACCGATTGCACAAAAGAAACCAGTTCGATCGTTTCCTTTCTGATGATATAAATATCGCTTTCAATCCTCCTGAAATCAAACAACTGATTAATGAGTGTTTGCAAACGGTTTGTATTTTCTTCCATCACATTCAACTGCTTCATCGTTTCAGTTTTCTTTTCAGTTGACTGTAGCTTTTCCAACGGCGCCATAATCAACGAAAGAGGTGTGCGAATTTCGTGGGCCATTGTTGTAAAGAAATCCATTTTTTGCTGATAGAACTCATGCTCTTTTTGCACTTCGAGCCTTTCAAGCCTTATCTGGTTCTTGCGGCGTAACCTTTCACGCATTAAATTTCTGAGAAAGTAAATGCTGGCGCCAATCGCCAAAAGATAAAAAATATAAGCCAGCGTTGTTCTGTAAAACGGGGGCTTTACAGTAATGCTCACGGTTGCCATTTTATCAACCCAGTTACCAAACGAATCAGTTGATTTTACTTGGAAAATATAATCCCCGGGAGGCAGGTTGGTATAAGTTGCATTGCGCTGATTGTTCACATAGTTCCAGTCATCATCAAACCCTTCCATTTTATAAGCATAACGCACCCTTGGAGGATCACGGTAATTCAGGGTAGCGTATTCAAAAGTAACCACATCCTGATTATGCTTTAATGTAATCTTGTTATTAAAACCAATCAGTTTTTCAAGCGGCGAGCCTTCGTGGCCAACATTCACCTCTTTATTAAACAGTTTGAAATTGGTTAAAACAATGCTGGAATTGAGTGGTTTTGTATTTACCTTTTGTGAAAAAAATGTATTAAACCCGTTGATGCCACCGAAAAACATTTTGCCATCCGTTGCTTTGTAATAAGCATTATAATTAAATACTTTTCCCTGCAGGTTATCGCGGTTACTGTATGACCATACTTGTTTTGTAGCAGGAGAAAATTTTAATATGCCATCGTTTGTTGACAGCCAAAGATCACTTTTTTCATCTGATAAAATTCCATAAACCACCGAGGGGATGCCTTCTTTTATTCCAAATCTCGTGAAGCTTTGACTTTTAATATTAAAACAATCGAGCCCGCCGCCGTCCATCCCCAACCAAAGATTATCCTTTTTATCATCAAGCAGAGAAATAATTTTGTTAGACGAAATACCCGTTGCCCCGCTCACTGAATACTGCATCCATTTGCCCGTAATGCGGTTAAACCCCACAAGCCCCCGTTCATAAGTAGCGATCCAAAAATTGTTATGATCGTCTTCGTACAGCTCATAAATACAACTGGCGTTTAGGCCCTGGTCGGTGACACGTGTAAAGTTATCCGTTGATTCGTTGTATACATTCAGGCCTTTCACCGTGCCAATCCAAATCACACCTTTTTTATCTTCATAAATTGCGTAAACACTGTTATTACTGATTGAGTTGGGATCAGCGGGGTTACTAATATACGTCTTTACGGAACCGTTTGCAGGGTCATAAATATTTAGTCCGCCAGTGAACGTGCCAATCCAAAGCCTGCCCTTTTTGTCTTTGTAGAGCGCATGAATATTGTAGTGTGAAAGCTTCTGCTGACCCGGTTTGAAGGGATAACGCAAGAATGATTTTTTATCTGCATCAAAATAGTTTAGCCCGCCATTTTCAGTGCCCACCCAAAAAAATCCCGGCTTGTCCTCAAGAAAACAACTCACCGCATTTCCTGTTAAAGAGTTTTGTTCGCCGGTGGAATAAAATAACTCAAAATTTGAACTATTAGACGTAAAATAATTCACTCCTCCAAAGTAAGTTCCTACCCAAATACCGCCGTCTCGATCACCGTAAATTGAGTAGACTGAATTATCACTAATACTATAAGGATCGTAAAATTTTTTTTCGTAATAAGTAAATGTATTCGTTGTTGTATTTAAAACATTTAGTCCGTGCTCGGTACCAATATACACTTCGCCTTTGTGTGGCTGATATATTGCCCGCACGATATTGTCATTTATTGAATTGGCGCCCTGACGGTACACTTTAAACCGATTTTCATTTTTCATCCACACGCTTAACCCGTCTGACAGAGTACCTGCCCAAACATTTCCATCAAGATCTTTATACAAACTCAGAACGTAGTTCCCCGAAAGCGATGCGGCATCTTTTCCTTTCTTAAAATGCGTAAACCGGCCCGACTGTGGGTCATAAATATCAATACCCTCACCAAATGTTCCCATCCATATTCGTCCATCATTATCTTCAACCAGGCGGCGCACCTGATTTAAAGACAAACTATTCAACGATTTTTTTGCCGTAAAATTTCGGGATAACTTTTTTGAAGGGCCGAACTGATAGACCCCGTAACGACTTGTAGAAACCCAAGTGTTTTTATTACGGTCGGTAATAATGCTGAATACAATGTCTTTTGGAACTTCTTTAACCGGCTGAAATTGCTCAGTTGTAAGGTCAAGACGGTACAGACCTGATTCAGTTCCTACCCAATAAATATTTTCATCGACCTTGCAGATGGAATGTATAAAGGAAATATCCTGCCCAGTAACCTGATAATTTTTAAACTGAAAACCATCGAATTTTGTCAACCCGTTTTTGGTACCAAACCACATGAAGCCCTTATCATCCTGCAAAATATTCCATGTTGTGTTAGAAGGAAGCCCGTTATTTACGGTATAGTTTCTAAACTGAATTGGTTGCGCATAGGGCACTACGCTGCTTTGAAGCAAAGCAATGAGTATTACAATAAATGGTATTCTAAGTTTTAACAAAAGGTGATAGTCTTTTATTCAATTTAGCGAACCCAGTGCTTTATGCTACTGCTTTTGAACGCAATGCACGCAAAGCTTTGAAAGTATTCGACATTTTATTTTACGACAATCAACAAATTTAATCAATTAGTTTCTTCCTTTTCGCCTTTGGATTTTGCGCTGCACTTAAATCAGGAGCTTCCGCGTTTACGTCTTTTCTCCATTGATCCAACATAGCTTTCAGTTCCTTCGCCTTCGACGGTTCGGATGCAGCGATATTATTCTTCTCTGACGGGTCAGTTCTTAAATTGTACAATTCAATCCTGTCATCCGCATAAAAATGAAGCAACTTATAATCTCCGCTACGCACGGCGCTACACATGCGTGGCACCCATTTACCTGTTTCAGAAATATAGTGCCAGTAGAAAGGCCTGTTTTCATTCAACCCTTTACCGTCACCATACAATACGGGAAGAAAACTTTTGCCGTCAATTATTTTGTCAGCTTTTGAAGTGGCTCGTGCCATGTCAAGAAACGTGGGGTAAAAATCCGTTCCGTAAACCGGTGTGTCAAAAACTGAGCCTGCCTTGATGGTTGCGGGCCAACGGACAATTAAATTTTCGCGTATGCCGCCTTCGTACAACCATGATTTGCCTGCACGCAAAATCCCGTTATTGCCCAAATTGCCAACGCCACCATTGTCAGAAAAGAAAACGACTATCGTATTTTTATCAAGGCCCTGCTTTTTCAATGTTTCCATGATGGCGCCTACGCCCAGGTCAATTCGCTCAATCATTGCCGCGAGGTAAGGATTATCCAAATGCCGGCCTTCATGACGGTCATTTTTTTCAAAGAGTTCATCCGCTTTACCTGCACCGTATTCTCTATCAAACTTCGACTTGTATTTATCCACAATACTTTTCGGCGCGTCCAATCGGGTGTGTACGCTATAAAAAGTAAGGTATAAAAAGAAAGGTTTGCTTTTATTACGTTCAATAAACTTCGATGCCTCGAGGCATTGGCGATCTGTTAAATATTCATCATCTTGCCCCGCTGCATTTAGCGTTTCGGTTTTGTCGTACGGATAAAAATAATCGCCGTCGGCAATATATTTTGTTTCAGAACCGATCACTTCATCAAAGCCATGCTGCTTCGGGTTGCCCTTAGGATTTTTAAACCGTGTATCAAGGTGCCATTTGCCGATGATGCCGGTATGGTACCCCCCTGCAGATAATGCTTCATTTAATGTAACATATTTTGCCGGATCCAAATATCGATCGGAGTTATCGGGTAAAAAATCGGTAATTCGAATCCGCGCCGGGTATTGCCCGGTCATAATCGCCGCACGCGATGGCGAACAAATTGGCGCTGCCGTATATGCTTGTGTAAACTTTGCACCTTCCCCTGCAAGCTTATCAAGGTTAGGCGTTTCATTAAATGTATTGCCATAACAACCAAGTTCCGCCGAGCCGAGGTCATCAGCCATAATAAAAATAATATTCGGCTGCGTAGTTTTTTGCGCTACTATCGGCCCTTTGCAGCCGATTAAAAAAAGAATAATAATTCCTGCGAAAAGTTTGTTCATCATCTTATTGTTTATGTTACCACATCTGACACAGTGCGTCATTTCGACCGAGCTTCTGAAAGAAGCGAAGAGAGAAATCCCGTGATTTAATTGAAATGGTTCGACCCCACTTCGCCGAGACGACAACCTCATTCGATTAAGTTTAAAATTATTTTCCCGAATCTTTTTTCAACGGCACATCGGCCGTGGCTCCGGGATCGCCCTGTTGCTTCATCCAGGCAAATAATTTCGTTTTATATTCATTCACCAACTTCGCATAATTTTTATCGTTTGCAAGATTATGTAATTCATACGGATCATTTTTCAGATCATAAAACTCAACAGCAGGGCGGGTTGTGATCCTGTCAACTTTCCATCTTGCGACCGCGTCAGTTTCCGCCTTCATATTCCATGAGTCCCAATACTTCACATTCTTGCGGTTGGTCATGAATTTAATTGCGTATTTTTTTTCGGGCAACAAATTCATCAACAACTTGTAACGCTCGCTGCGAATAGCTCTTATCGGATAGGCCGGCCCTTCGGGAATATTGTTGTGAATTCCATAAGCATAATCCCTTGCCCTGTCAGATTTTCCTTCTAAAACCGGTAGAAAACTTTTGCCATCAAGCCCGGGGATTGATTTTCCGCCAGCCAGGTCAACAAGCATCGGCACGATGTCTTCGTACTGAACAATCGCCTCCGTTTGCGAACCGCCCTTTACAATTCCCGGCCATTTTACAATCAT
>MKRO01000173.1 GCA_001896965.1 Sphingobacteriales bacterium 41-5
CTTTTAGCCAAAGATACATTTTTTAACAGACATTATTTTGTTGACATGACACTAGTTTGTTTGGTTATCATTGGCTAATGAAGAAAATGGACACAAAAATCGGCAAACACCCCTTTCCTGAATGTTTTCCCGTTTGGGCCTGGTATCAATACAACGATAACAAACGAAGAAAACCTGATTTGCGAGCAAGAAGATTTTTACCGAAAGGTGAAAAGGGGGTGCGGTTAGAAATAATCAAAAACGAAAAAGACGTTTTACTTTCTGATTTTATGCTTTGGGGTTTTCCGTATAGTTATCACGGTTTCATAGGACAGAACGAAATAGAAAGCGTAGCTTTTGACGAAATGTTAGAACGTAAGGGGCTTGACAAAACCAATATCGGTAAATTACCCAAAGACATCAGAACGAAAATCGTAAAAAGTTGGGACAAAATTTTCGATTTGGATTTTGACGATCCATATCACGCAGAACCGAGAAATACAAAGGTAATACAGGCAACTTTTTGGACTTTATCATTAGAAGAAGTGGTAAAGGTGGACCAATTTGTTGCACGTTGAACAGAAAGCACCGCCACCGGCAGGCCGCCTGGCAATAGATAAAAATATTGCACCCTTCTGTAAATAAAAACCTATTCAGTTTTTTTCAGGTAATATTCAAAACTCAGGCCGTCGCCCAGTTCCGCAGCCGCATCTTCAAACAGGGTAATTAATTTATCAAACTGCTCCAACTGGTTCATGGTAAGATTTATAAACTGAACCTGCAATGGCAACGCCACATCGCCGGTTAGGCAATCCCAAAGCGCGTCAAGGTTTTTACCAAAATAATCCGGCAGTTTCAATTCCTTTTCGGCAAGCATATAAAAATCTTCAATCGTTCCTATTCTTTCAAAATCAAATGTTGCAGTATTCATTGTAAAAAAAATTAGTAGTTCCCTCTTTTTCCGGGTTATTTTTCTTCAAAAGTTTTATAGTGGTCGTGGGTTACAAATACAAGTCCGTCGCTTGAAAACAGCAGCCTGTCTGCATTCCGGCCGCCGCAATCGTAATTAAGATCGGCTTCAAACCATTTTCTGCCGGGTTTTTCAGGCAGGTTCCCTTCGCGGTTGGTAAACACATCGCCGCCAATTGCCCTGCCCGGCAGCGCCTCACATAAATTTCCCAACGAGGCCTCCCAGCCTTTTTCCCGCGCTTCTTTTTTTGTAATGTAGTAGCCGGGTAATTTCCCGTGAGATTTCACATAAGGAACAACCACGCTTTCTTTTGTAAGCTCATCAATTTTGTTTGATGATGCCGCTTTTTCAGCGCCGGTTTTTTCTTTTTGTGTTTCAGTTTGTTTATTGGGAGTAGCAGATGACTGCGTTTTAGGGTTGCAGTTGTTATACAGCAAAACCCCAATAATTACAACCAGCAAAATGATGATGATATTTGAACGGTTGTTCATGATTTTTTTGATTCGGTGCAAAGATAAATGCTAAGTTAATAAGTTCCCGGTTGACGGGTTGATCGGTTGGTAAGAAGCGCTAAATTTGTAGTCAGCAAATTCTGAAATTTTATGATTAAAAACGTTTCTGTCATCGGCGCCGGAACAATGGGTAATGGTATTGCGCACCTGTTTGCACAGCATGGCTATAAAGTTATGTTGATAGATGTGAACGCCGGCCAATTGAAAAAAGCTTTGGAAACGATCGGCAAAAACGCTGGCCGCCAGGTTTCGAAAGGCACGCTTACGGCAGAGGACAAAACTCTTTTGCTGCAAAACATTCAAACAGGAACTGATGTCGCGAAAGGAGTGTCAGCCGCAGAATTAATTGTGGAGGCCGCTACAGAAAATGAGGCATTAAAGCTGAAAATATTTGAACAAATGGATGCAGCAGCACCGCCAAATTGTATTCTGGCTACCAATACATCCTCCATTTCCATTACAAAAATTGCGGCGGCTACTAAAAGGCCGCAACAGGTGATTGGTATGCATTTTATGAACCCCGTGCCGGTGATGAAACTGGTTGAAGTAATCAACGGGTATGCAACGGATTCTTTTGTGACAGGTACGATCGTGGAACTAAGCAAAAAGCTGGGAAAGGTTCCCGCACTGGCTAACGATTACCCGGGCTTTGTTGCCAATCGAATTTTAATGCCAATGATCAACGAAGCAATTTATACTTTACACGAAGGCGTGGCCGGTGTGGAGGCGATTGATACCATCATGAAACTTGGCATGGCGCATCCCATGGGGCCTTTGCAGCTTGCAGATTTTATTGGGCTGGATGTATGCCTTTCTATTTTGCATGTATTGTACAATGGGTTTGGCAATCCAAAATACGCGCCCTGCCCGTTGCTTGTGAATATGGTTGCCGCAGGTAAGTTGGGAGTAAAAAGCGGTGAAGGTTTTTATAATTATTCCGGCGGAACAAAAGATTTGATAGTGAGTGCAAAGTTTAAATAGCTGGTATTAGTCACTTTTTATTTTAAGCAGGCCTTTATGAGCCTGGCAATGCCTAAAATTCTGGCAGTGCATGAATCATTTCGAGCGTTCCGTTTTTCTTTTCCCAACCGTAGGTCTGTTTTCCGTTGGTAATAACCAGATATTTTGCAGGCATTACAATATTATAGCGCAACGCCTGATGTAACACATCGTCCTTTAAATTTATTTTTTCTGATTTACATTCAATAAGCATCCAGGGTTTGTGATTTTGATCGTAAACCAGAATATCAAATCTTTTTTTCAGTTCCCCCAAATAAATTTCTTTTTCAAGCGCAACGAGTGATTGCGGGTACTGCATTACCTGTAACAGGTACTGTACAAAGTTTTGCCTCACCCACTCCTCATCCTGCAACAAAAGCCATGTCCGGCGTATTACATCAAAAATATAAGGTACTCCTTTTTGATGCTTTACTTTGAATGCAGGTTCGGGAAATTGAATTTCAATCATCGGCTCAAAAATAAAGTTTAATTTTGTCTGAGCTATTGTGTATTTGATATGGCCCACGCGAAGAGTAAAAGAACGGAAGAGGTTCCTGCTTTATGATCGTGTGCTGACCCGATAATAAATTTCATAGTTATGAAATAGCCACAAACAACTTTTGTTTACGAAACGGAATGAATATTTGGCCTATTCCCTGTCTGCGACAAGCAGGTATGTAGTCATTAGAAAAAATAAAAAATATACGGATGAAAACAAAAGAAGAAATAGTAAAAAACTGGCTACCGCGATACACGGGAGAGAAGATCAAAAATTTTGGTGAGTACATTTTGTTGACCAATTTTAGCAACTACGTAAATCTTTTTGCTGAATGGCATAACGTAAAAGTTATAGGCGAGGGAAAGCCGATGCAATGCGCCACTGCTGATGATATTACAATTATTAATTTTGGAATGGGCAGCCCTACTGCTGCAACGGTCATGGACCTGCTTTCTGCAATTTCGCCAAAAGCCGTTTTGTTTTTGGGTAAATGCGGCGGTTTGAAAAAACGAAATAATGTTGGTGACCTGATATTGCCCATCGCGGCTATTCGCGGCGAAGGAACTTCGAACGATTATTTTCCGCCTGAAGTGCCCGCCCTCCCTGCATTTGCCTTACAAAAGGCAGTGAGCACAACCATTCGCGATGCAAAAATTGATTACTGGACAGGGACTGTTTATACCACTAACCGCCGTGTGTGGGAGCACGATACGGAGTTTAAAATCTACCTTGAAAAACTACGCGCCTATGCCGTAGATATGGAAACCGCCACCATTTTTACGGTTGGTTTTTTCAACAAAATCCCAACCGGCGCATTGTTGCTCGTAAGCGATCAGCCAATGATACCCGAGGGCGTTAAGACGGTTGCATCTGATAAAAAAGTTACATCAATGTATGTTGACCGGCATTTGCGTATTGGTATAGATTCGCTGAAACAGTTGATTCACGATGGGCTGACGGTGCGGCATTTAAGGTTTTAACAAACTCCCTTATGCCGCGATTTTTTGATGGCATCATTTTGGCGGGAGGTATAGGAATTTTGTCAATTTCAAACGACTCTGGTAACCTTTTTTTTATCAGGAAGATTCCTGCCGGTAGTTATTTTTACTATTAAGAAAATACGAATGAAAAATTTATACTTCTCTGTTTTAGTGATGCTCTCAGTAATTCTTTTAAGTTTTGGCGCCTGTAATAGCAGCAGCAATACAGCCGGCAAAGCCAAATATAAAGCACGTTTTGAGGTGAAAGCGCTTTGCAACAATTACACATTCAGCGTGGTGGAGGGAAGTATTGACCCCTCACTTGTTATGGCCAGCTACACTGATGAGCATAGCGGTAAAACTTATAAAAATGCTTTTGGCGTAAAAAATCCATGCCTTATCCCTGCTGATTTAAAAGAGGGCGATACGTTCTATTTCGTAATTGATGCTAATCCTCCTAAAAACGAGTGTGTCTTTTGTATGGCCTATTATCCAACGCCTGAAAAGAAATTGGATATAAAAGTTGTGAAATAATATCTTTACCGTCAGGCAGGTATTGCCCGATGTGTTATGCAGCTTCCATTATTAAAAATAGAAAACCTTTCACTTGATTTTGTCACTGATACCAGCGTTAACCATGCGTTGAAGAGCATTTCGTTGCAGGTGAACAAAGATGAAATAGTTGCGCTGGTTGGCGAATCCGGCTCGGGCAAATCTGTTACATCCTTATCAATTTTACGATTACTGCCATCACCACCTGCAAAATATGCCGGTGGGGAAATATTATTTTCTATGGATGGAAATGAAGCTATTGATCTGCTTCAATTGCACTGGGCTGCACTGCAAAATATACGCGGCAATCGAATCGCGATGGTCTTTCAGGAGCCAATGACCTCGCTCAATCCTGTGTTCACTTGCGGCAACCAGGTAGCGGAGGCAATTTTGGTTCACAATAAAATTTCAAAAGACGAAGCAAAAAAGCGCGCTTTAGAATGGTTTGAAAAAGTAAAACTTCCCGATCCTGCAAACATTTTTAACCGTTATCCGCATCAATTAAGCGGCGGCCAAAAACAGCGTGTAATGATCGCGATGGCGATGTGCTGCCACCCCGATCTTTTGATCTGCGATGAACCTACCACCGCACTCGACGTTACCGTTCAAAAAACAATTTTGGAGTTACTGAAAGAATTGCAGCAGGAAACGGGTATGGGTATTATTTTTATTACGCACGATTTGGGAGTGGTTGCAGAAATTGCGGACCGCGCCATTGTAATGCTGAAAGGTGAAATTGTGGAACAGGGAAATATTAAAAATATCTTTCAAAACCCGCAGCATCCTTACACAAAAGCTTTACTGGCTTGCAGGCCGGCCAATCATAAAAGAGGAGAGAGCTTACCGGTAGTGAGTGATTTTTTAGGGAAAGAAAATAGTCCGGCGACGATTTTACATGCTCTACAGCCCCGAATCCCGAATCCCGCACCTGGCACCGCGCAGCCATTACTTGTGGTAAAAAATCTCTCAGTCTGGTTTCCCAAAACAAAAAACTGGTTAGGTGCGCCACTTACTTACACCCATGCGGTGGATGATATAAGCTTTGAAATTTATGAAAATCAGAAAATCAAAC
>MKRO01000174.1:0-5569 GCA_001896965.1 Sphingobacteriales bacterium 41-5
GTGATCAATAATTTTAAGTGGCATAACAAGCAATAATTATTAAGTGAAACCAAACCCGGCAATCATTTTCGTGGTAAAGTATTTAACACCAAGTTAAGTAAGATAGCCATCATTTTTAATGCCAGACAAGAATTTTATATTTTTTTTTGTTTCCTGTGCATATTTAATCAAAAAGGCTATTTTTGCAGTCTAATAAAAACTAAAAGAATATGTCAGACATTGCATCAAGAGTTAAAAAGATCATCGTTGACAAATTAGGTGTTGACGAAGCAGAAGTTACTACAGAAGCTTCTTTCACAAATGATTTAGGTGCCGATTCACTGGACACCGTTGAGTTGATCATGGAGTTTGAAAAGGAATTCAACATTTCTATCCCTGATGAACAAGCTGAAACCATCACAACCGTTGGCCAGGCTGTATCTTATTTGGAAGAACATGCTAAATAGTAATTTGAAGATTTGGTGCTTAGTTTGACCTTCGAATCATATTAAGCAATCATTTGTAATTCCGCCTTTGATAATGGTACCCATGACAAAGGCGGTTTTTTCACTTAACCAACTAGCGGGAGTTTATGAATCTAAAAAGAGTTGTAGTTACAGGAATGGGGGCGCTTACCCCTGTCGGAAACACAGTGGATGAATACTGGAGCGGGCTTGTTAATGGAGTTTCCGGAGCGGCACCTATTACTTTATTTGATGCAATTAAGTTTAGAACAAAATTTGCCTGTGAGGTTAAGAATTTTAATCCTACCGAATTTCTTGATAAAAAAGAAGCCCGCAAAATAGACCGCTTTACACAGTTCGCATTGGTTGTAAGCGATCAGGCAATGGCTGATGCCGGTCTTAATAGAGAGAATATCAATCCTGACCGGATTGGCGTGGTACTCGGAAGCGGAATCGGTGGCTTGATCACCTTCCAAAATGAGGTGACGGATTTTGCAAAAGGAGACGGAACGCCGCGCTTCAATCCTTTTTTTATCCCAAAAATGATTCTTGATATTGCTGCAGGACAGATAAGCATGAGGCACAACTTACGCGGCCCCAACTATGCGGTGGTAAGCGCCTGTGCCAGCAGTACCAATGCAATGATAGATGCAGTGAATCTTATAAAATTAGGAAAGGCCGATATCATAGTTACCGGTGGTAGCGAAGCAGTTATCAGCGAAGCGGGTGTTGGCGGTTTTAATGCCATGAAAGCCATGAGCGAGCGTAACGATGACCCCGCTACGGCAAGCCGCCCTTATGACAAAGACCGCGATGGTTTTGTAATGGGAGAAGCCTCAGGAATTTTAATTTTTGAGGAACTGGAACACGCAAAAGCCCGTGGCGCAAAAATTTATTGCGAAGTGGCCGGCGGCGGCGCTACCGCTGATGCACACCACATCACAGCCCCTCACCCCGAAGGATTGGGAGCTAAAAACGTAATGATTGCTGCATTGAACGATGCAGGGTTACAGCCATCTGATATTGATTACATCAACACCCACGGGACTTCTACACCGCTTGGTGACATTGCAGAAGTAAAAGCCATTACGGATGTGTTTGGAGAACATGCCTTTAATCTAAATATCAGTTCTACAAAAAGTATGACCGGCCATTGTTTGGGTGCTGCAGGAGTTATTGAAGCAATCGCCTGCATAAAAAGTGTGATGCACGATGTTGTGCCGCCCACCATTAATCACTTCACAGATGATCCCGAACTGGATCCCAAATTGAATTTCACCTTCAACAAATCGCAGGAACGAACTGTAAATGTTGCATTAAGCAATACTTTCGGTTTCGGGGGCCACAACGCCTGCGTAATTGTAAAGAAGTACAAATAATTCATTTTTAGTGAATTTAATAAAAGATTTTTTCAGGAAAAAATCGGATGCCACTTTAAAAAAGGAGCTTAAAAACATAACAGGTTTTAGCCCGGATAATCTTTCTTTATACAAAACGGCACTTACGCACCGCTCGCTTGGTGAAAGCGTTGATGAAAATAATGAAAGGCTTGAATACCTGGGCGATGCGGTTTTAAGCGCACTGGTAGCAGATTATCTTTTTAAACGTTATCCATACCAGGGAGAAGGTTTTCTTACCGAAATGCGTAGCAAAATGGTCAACCGCCAGCAGTTAAACGATGTTGCGGTGAAAATGGGCCTAAAAAAGATTGCCAAATACAACAAACTTGACAACTCCCTCAGAACCAGCCATATTTTTGGAAACACCCTCGAAGCTCTTGTAGGCGCTATTTATCTCGACTTCGGCTACAAAAAAACCTGCCGCTGGGTTTTAGACTATATTATAATGCCGCACATGTTTGTAGATGAGCTCGAGAATCTCGAAATCAATCATAAAAACAAATTATACGGTTGGGTGAACAAAAATGGCAAGAATCTTGAGTTCATTACAATCGATGAGCGGCTCGAAGGCGGCCGCAGGTTGTTTACCGTTGCCGCTGTAATTGATGGCGAAAACGTTTCACAGGGAAAAGCATTCAATAAAAAAGATGCTTCCCAAATTGCCGCCAGTTTGGCCATTGATGTATTAGGTATTAATAACGAGAGTATCGGAGTATTTCCACAATAAACCTTAAACCCCCATAAGCATGAAAAAGAGCTTGTTGGCCATTGGCCTTTGTGTTTTATTATTTGCCTGTGGATCAGGCGGTCAGTCTGAAAAATTTGCATCGGCAACCGAGTATGATGATTTTATTACATCGCATATTACGCAGATGCAGCAATCCTTATTTGCAGTGCAGAACGCCAAAGTTGATAGTACAGAAATTGAATCAACTATAAAGAAATATGAAAATCAGATTGACTCGGTCAACAAAAAAATTAAGGGCATGCCCGAATTTGACGGAAACAAGACCTACCGGAACGCAGCCTCAAACCTTGGCGAGTTTTATAAAAAATCGGTAGGCACTTATTACGCTGATATTGCAAAGATTTATAGCGAAGTAAAAGACACAACCGCAGATGCAAAAGTGCAGGAGGTGGTTACAAAGCTTCAACAGGAAGAGGCAAAGGCCGATGATGAATTTTTGAAAGAAAGGGAAGCTTTTGCGACGGCGCATAAACTGGATCTTTCTAACACAGAATAAATACACATATCACGAAACACAAAAAGCAGCCGGAAGAGCTGCTTTTTGTGTTTATGAACGTTTTGCTTTTCAAATTGTTAAATGAAAAGTACATTTGCACTTTAAGTTTAGATATGTCAAAAAAAGGGATTTTCTACGTTTTATTTTTTGTGTTGCTGGCCGTGGGTTTCTATTTGGCCTCAAGCTATTTTATACCAGGGTTTAACGACAGAAAGCTGGAGCCGATAAGTAAAGTGGGCCCATTTAATTTTACTGATCAGGATGGTAAACCGGTTACCAATAAAGATGTTTTAGGGAAAGTGTATATAACCGAATACTTTTTTACTACCTGCCCGGGTATTTGCCCGATGATGAACGAAAATATGAAGCAGGTGTACGAAAAATATAAAGGCAATCCCGATTTTTTGATTCTTTCACATACCTGCGACCCTAAAACCGACAGTGCAGCAAAATTAAAACGTTATGCAGACTCGATGGGCGTGGATACGAAACAATGGATTTTTTTAACCGGCAGAAAAGACAGTCTGTACAACATGGCCAGGCTAAGTTATACGATAGATGACCCGGCAAACAACCTTACGAATATTGAGGATGATTTTTTACACACACAATTTTGGGCGCTTGTTGACAGGAAGGGAAATGTTCTGAAAATTTATGACGGCCTCAAGCAAAAGGAAATAAACCGCCTGATAAAAGATATCAAAAAAGAGTTGGAAGAAAAGCCTCAACCAACAGCAAAACTTTAAACATGAACAAAGTTTCTGCAATACTCAAAGAAAATAGTTTAAGTGTAACCGCGGGCCGGCAAAAAATTTTGCAGCTTTTTATAGATGTACAAGGCGCCCTTTCTCACTCAGATATTGAGAAGAAAACCGGGGAGTATTTTGACAGGGTTACGGTTTACCGAACGCTCAACTCATTTGTTGACAAAGGGATTATTCACATCATTCCCTCATCTGATAATTCAATTAAATACGCTCTTTGTAAAGATGATTGTGAAGAAGGCCATCACCACGACCATCACGTGCATTTTCAATGCAGCGAGTGCAGCGGAACCTTTTGCCTTGACGAAGTGGTTACACCAACAGTGGCCGTTCCGGCGGGGTATAAACCCAAAACAATTGAGGTGGTGGTTCAGGGAATTTGTAAACAATGCAATTCGATTTTCAACAAAAAAGCCCCGATGTAGAAACATAGGGACTTTTGATTAATGTTTTGATTACGGTGCAAATTAATAACTAATTGACGGGTGAACAAATTAATATTTCTTGTTAAGGGTTTTTCCCTCCGCCAACCAGAGAATACAGAAGCGATGACCCGATGGAGAGTAGTATACTAAATAATAAAGCCCACCAAAACCCATCAATCTGCACACCCTTAAAAAAGTAAGCGGCGGCCATTATCATAAACGCGTTTATAACCAGTAAAAACAATCCAAGCGAAATTACCGTAACCGGAATTGTGAGGATTACAAGCACAGGTTTTACAATAGCGTTCAAAATTGCGAGCACCAATGCAAATAAAGCGGCTGTTTTTATGTCGGCAATATGAACACCGGGTAAAACATACAATTGAAGCAAATAAGCAATAAGCCCCGTTATTAAAACTTTTAATAGGAAATTCATGGCTGGTAAGGTTTTGAACGTAAAGATAAATTAATAAGCGTTCAGGAGAAAACCTAAGTTAAGCATTTCGGTAAAGACAAAAAAAATAACGGTAAAAAATCAGGTGTACAGCCCGCCATTTATTGAAAGGACCTGTCCTGTAATATAAGCCGCTTCTTTAGTTACAAAAAATCCAACAGCATGCGCAACCTCTTCAGGCGTACCGAAACGGTTTGCAGGAATCATTTGTTTCATTTCGGCTTCGTTTATTTCGGCAGTCATGTCAGTTTTAATAAAACCCGGCGCCACAGCGTTCACGGTGATGTTTCTTTTACCTACTTCCTGTGCCAATGCTTTAGTGGCCGCAATAATGCCGCCTTTGGCTGCTGAATAATTTGTTTGTCCGGCCAGGCCTTTTAAACCGCTTAATGAAACTACATTTACTACGCGGCCATAACGTTTTTTGAGCATGCTGTTAATCACAATTCGGGTAACCGCAAAAAAACCTCCAAGACTGGTGTTGATCACGCTGTCCCACTGTTCATCCTTCATCCACATCAGCAGCACATCATCTTTAACACCGGCGTTGTTCACCAAAACCTCAATGGTTTTATCTTCATTAGCTTCCATCCAGCCGCCTAAAACTGTTTGAACTTCTTCCCGGTTAGCAACATCAAACTGAAGTAATTCGCCATTGGCGCCGGCGGCTTTAACTTCTGCAAGTGTTTCTTCGGCACGCTCTTTATTGCCCTTGTAATTGATGAGAACGTTATAGCCCATTGAAGCGAGCTTAATGCAAATGGCTTTGCCAATACCACGGGAACCGCCTGTTACTAATGCCCAATTCATGTATTTTTTACAATTTGAAGATTTACAAT
>MKRO01000174.1:5697-6255 GCA_001896965.1 Sphingobacteriales bacterium 41-5
TTCTTTAAAAATTCTCTCACGGTGGCCAATGATTTGTAAAGCGGCGCGTCCTCAACAAATTTAGGGAAGATATTGCGCAGTGCATCATACACGGCTTTTGTTTTGAAAGCCATCTTATCCCGGCATCCGAGAAAATCTACACCCTGCAGCAACGTCATTGCCTGTATAGCTAATACCTCGTATGCATTTTCGATCACCATTTTTGCAATGCGCGCGCTGTTGTAACCCATACTCACAATATCCTGGTTATCGTTGTTATTAGAGATGCTGTGTACATACATCGGGAACGAAAGCGTTTGGTTTTCGGCGGTTGTGGATGTTGCCGTGAACTGTATACCCTGCATACCAAAATTTAAACCAAGTACGCCCAGATTTACGAACGGCGGGAATTTTTGATTGAGTTTGCTATTGAGCAAATAATTCAATTGCCTTTCGCTGAGCATGGTAAGCTTTGTAATGGCGATCTTTATTTTGTCCATTTCAAAACTCACATAATCGCCATGAAATTGCCTCCGTGAAAAATGTTATGACTGGCAACATCAACCACAGGATTGTCAT
>MKRO01000175.1 GCA_001896965.1 Sphingobacteriales bacterium 41-5
GTCAGCTTCTTGCAAAATATCGGTGTGGGTTTTGGTAACGACCTGAATGCTTACACCAGTTTTGACGAAACAGTTTACATGTTGCCGATCCCAACCGACAAGCCAGGTAACCTTGAAAAAGGATTTCAGGTTTTGGAAGACTGGGCTCATAATGTTACTTATCTGGATGAAGATATTGAAAGCGAACGCGCCATTATTTTGGAAGAAAGCCGATTAGGCAAAGGCGCCCAGGACCGGATGTTCAGGCAAACTTACCCACACCTTTTCGCCGGCAGTAAGTATGCTGACAGGTTGCCGATTGGTGTTGATTCAATCATTAAAAACTTTAAGCCCGATGCCATCCGCAGGTTTTATAAGGATTGGTATCGCCCGGATCTGATGGCTGTTATAGTGGTTGGTGATGTTCCCGCGGCAACTGCCGAAGCTCTGGTAAAAAAACATTTTAGCGGGTTGGTAAATCCCGCTTCTCCGCGTTCGAGAACCGCAACAGATGTGCCCGCTTACACTGCGAACAGTGCAAAAGTGGTTACTGATAAAGAAGCCACCGGCTACAGCGTTTCACTTGCTTACAGCGCCTTTCCGGCTATACAGGCAGTTACAATCGGCCAATACAAAGACGAGTTGGTAAAAGGAATTTTTACTTCACTTTTAAACCAGCGATTACGTGAATTGACACAAAAAGAAAATCCTCCGTTCCTGTATGGGTACGGTTATTTTAATAGTTATGCGCGGGGCTACGACCAGTTCAATGCTGTTGCGGGAATTGCCACGGCAGACGTGGCGAAAAAAGGCCTTGCGGTATTGATGGAAGAAGTGGAAAAGGCAAAACGCTTTGGCTTTACCCAAAGCGAATTAGACAGGGCTAAAATGAATATGCTTGCAAGCATGGAGAAGGCGTATAATGAACGTGAGAAAAACGAGTCGGGAAATTACGTGGCCGAGTACATTCGTAATTTTTTAGAGCATGAACCGATCCCCGGCATAGCCGTTGAGTACGATTATTACAAAGCGTTGGTGCCACAAATTACACTTGCAGACGTGAATGGCATTTCAAAATTACTGCAAAAAACTCCTGAGTTCTTTGTTTCAATGTCAGGCCCTGAGTCAGACAAATTGCCAACAGAGCAGGATTTGATTTCAACGGCGGTTTCGGTAGCTTCCAGAACGGATATCACTCCCTACGAAGAGAAAGCAATCGCCACAAAACTATTGAACAAAGAACCTGTTCCGGGTAAAATCATTAAAGAAACGACTGATGCTAAGTTAGGGACCAAAACGTGGAATTTGAGCAACGGAACCACTGTCACCATTAAGAAAACAGATTTCAAAGATGACGAAATTCAGCTTGGCGCCCGCAGGTTTGGCGGCACAAGCAATTACAGCGTTGGCGATAAATACAATGCAGCTTACGCTTTGGGCGTTGTAAATGCAATGGGTTTTGGAGATTTTTCGCCAACCGATATGCAAAAAGTAATGTCTGGAAAAACTGCCAGTGCAGGCGCAGCTTTAACGGCAACTACTGATGGTTTTTCCGGTAGCAGCAGCGTAAAGGATTTGGAAACAATGCTGCAGTTGTTGTATCTGAAAGCCACATCGCCGAGAGTGGATGAAGCATTGTTTAAATCTTATATTCAAAGAAATAAATCACAGCTACAATTCATTCTTGCAGACCCTCAGACTTCTTTTATTGATACGTTAGTGAAAACATTTTACAACAATAGTCCATTAACTCCGATTGCTGTGCCAAAGCCCGAATATTTTGACAAGGTCGATATGAACCGAGCTTTGGAAATTTACAAAGAGCGTTTTGGTAATGCCCACGGAATGAATTTTGCTTTTGTCGGTAGTTTTGACGAAGCAAAACTAAAACCCCTTGTTGAAAAATACATTGGTGGATTACCTTCTGTAAAAAAGAATTTTAATTATAAAGACAATGGGTTGAGACCGATTAAAGGCACTAAAACATTAAATGTTTACAAAGGCCAAGCAGAGAAAAGTCTAATACTTGAAATAATGAACGTAGAAATGCCGTATAGCGATGACATGGCGTTGAGAGTTGAAGCTGTAAAAGAGGTCTTGAACATTCGGATAATAGAAGAATTGAGAGAGAAGATACAAGGTATTTATGGGGGAGGAATAAGTATCGACGTTAATAAATATCCTTATCAAAACTATTCATCATTTATTCAACTTCCTACTGGTCCTGATAAAATTGATACGCTGTTAAAAGCAATGAACAGTGAAATTGAAAGTATCAAATTGAAAGGGCCATCTAAAGAGAATTTGGATAAAGTAAAAATGCAATGGATTGAAAGCCGGCGCACTGCTATGAAGCAAAATGGTACATGGCTGAATTATATTTTGACTTCAAAGCTGGAAAATAAAAATGTTGACCTCTTTTTGAATTATGAGAAATATGTGAACGCGCTTACGACACAATCTGTGCAGGATGCCGCGAAGAAAATTTTTAGCGGTAATAATAAAGTGACTGCTGTGTTGAGGCCTGAAAAAAAATAGGCAACCTCGTTTAATCTTAGAACGAACTCCCGCGTCAAAATAGCGGGAGTTCGTTTTTTAGTTGCTAAAATTTTTTCACTTCCTAAAACTGCAATGAGGGAATATTATTTCATTTCGCCGCAATCCACTTTTTTGTAAACAGGGCCGGAGAATTGAATGGCATCAGGATTTTTTACAAAAGCCGAATCGCCTTTTACATCTTCTTCGCCAACGCCTGTTATAAGTTCGCCACCATTGTCTTTCAAAAATATTTCGCGCGTACTTTTCATGCCCTCTGATTCGAATTTGTAAATCACTTTAATGATATTATCTTTTACGACCGAACCGTTAAAACTTCCCCTGCTATCATCTTTTTGATAATTGTTGAAATGCATTGAACCATTTACGTTATTTCCTGTTTTAGTTAGCCGGATGTCGTAAGTGTCTTTTTGCGCCACGAAACGATAGCAATTTTCGAGGTTTGCCTGAGGTGTATTTGGCTCTGCCGGTGATTCCGGCATAACAACTACGGAATCATTATCCACGTCAGCTTTGGTTTCAGTACTGAGGTTGCAACCGGTTACCGTAATTGCAGCAAATACAAGTAAAAAATTTTTCATAGAAAATGATTTTTGCTGTTGTGGTGCGAAAATTGTACCAAAGCCGTTATATTGCAATTCTGCGCGCTGAGGCCTGGTACGCGCGTTTTGCAATAAAATGTTAAAAAAATAGCCGGGCAACTTTGGGTTTCCCGTAGCCATCTTAAAAATACTATGAGGCATTTATTTTGTATTTCAGTTTTTATTTTTTTATACGGATTTTCAAATGCTCAGGATGAAAAAGTTCCGCCGGGGATTAGTGATCTTTTTTACATGCAGTATCCATATGCCACCAATATTAAGGTTAATAAAAAATGGAGGGCATCGGAGGTGGATTTTAAAATGAAAGGCGAACATTATCTCGCCTCCTACGAAAAGAATGAATGGCGCTATTCATTGATGGATTATGATTACAACCGGCTTCCATCAAAAGTGAAAAAGGGCCTGAAAAGTACGAAGTATGGCAAAAAGGATGTATTGGAAACAACCCTGGTTTATTTGCCCAGTGGTATTGAAGAGTATCGTATTAAACTGAAAAACGATTCGTTTAACAATCGGTATATTTATTTAAACGAAAACGGAAAAGTGATAAGGATTTCGCGGGTACGATAAAATATTTGAATTAAACATGAAGCGATTATTTTTTTTGGTAATACTTTCTTTGAGTATTGGCATTGTTGGTGCGCAGAGCGGTTATTGGCAACAAAAGGTGAAATATGTGATGGATATTGATATGAATGTTCGCACCAACCGTTTCACCGGTAAGCAAAAACTTGAATACTGGAACAACTCGCCGGATACACTTGACAAAGTTTTTTATCATTTATACTGGAATGCGTTTCAGCCCGGCAGTATGATGGACCAGCGCAGCCAGCGGCAGGGAAGTTTTGAAATTAATGCTAAAGCCCGCGATTGGGATAGCCGCGTTAAAGACAGGATCAGCAGCTTAAAGCCCGATGAAATTGGGTATCAGAAAATTTTGTCCTTAAAGATGAATGGCGTTGAGCAAAAGTTTGACGTTTATGAAACGGTTATGATGGTGCATCTTTCGAAACCCATTTTACCAAAACAGAAAGTAATTTTTGACATGAATTTTGAGGCTCAGGTTCCTTTGCAAATAAGGCGCAGTGGCCGCGATAATCCTGATACTAAGGTTCGTTATTCTATGAGTCAATGGTACCCCCGCATGGCGGGCTATGATGTGGATGGCTGGCATCCTACACCCTATGTTGGCAGGGAATTTTATGGATCGTTCGGGGATTTTGATGTAAATATCACTATTGATAAAAGTTATATTTTAGGCGGCACCGGTTATCTGAATAACGCCAATCAAATCGGCTATGGATACGAGGCTGCAGGAGCGAAAGTGATGCGGCCGGCCGGCGATAAACTAACCTGGAAATTTACAGCGCCAAATGTTCATGATTTTATGTGGGCGGCGGATCCCGGCTTCACACACAAGTCTAAAACCATTGACGATGGCATTACACTGCACCTTTTGTATAAGCCTGCCAAAACCACTCCTAAAGCCTGGGAAGATATTTTGGTTGCAGCCGAAAAGGTTTATCCTTTCTTAAAGAAAAACTTTGGCGCATACGCGTACAAACAGTATTCATTCATCACCGGCGGCGATGGCGGCATGGAGTACCCGATGGGGACCCTGCTTTCGAGTCCGGGGGCCTGGTTGCATGAGTGGCTGCACAGTTGGTATCAGGGCGTTTTGGGCTTTAATGAAAGCCTGTATAGCTGGATGGATGAGGGCTTCACGTCCTACGCCGAAAACAGGTCAAAAGCATTTTTAAATAATAAAAATGATTCGGTACATACCGATGATTACGACAGGTATGTAAGATTTACTAAAAGCGGTTTTGAAGAACCGTTGGCCACTCATGCAGATCATTTTAATACCAATATGGCTTACGGCGTTGCCGCATATACTAAAGGAGCTATTTTTTTGGAGCAGTTAGGATATGTGATTGGCGCCAAAAGCCGTGACAAAGTTTTGCTGAATTTTTATAACAAATGGAAATTTAAAGCCCCAACTGACAAGGATTTTCTTCGGCTTGCTGAAAAAAACACGGGCCTGCAATTGGATTGGTACCGTGAGTACTGGATCAACAGCACGCGCACTATTGATTATGCCATCGACAGCCTTTGGGAAGTTGGCGGCAAAACAAAAATTCGCATGAGAAGAATTGGATTAATGCCCATGCCGATTGATATGCAGTTAACATTTAAAGATGGTTCTAAAGAAATGCATTATGTGCCGCTCGATTTGATGTACGGCACAAAGCCTGATGAAGATGGCGCTGTTCCGCGAACAGTTTACAGCCCGTGGTACTGGACAAATCAAACGTACACGATTGAAACTTCAAAGAGATTGATGGACCTGCGCATTGCAGAAATTGACCCGTCGCACAGGATGGCTGATGTGGAAAGAAGGAATAATAAAA
>MKRO01000176.1:0-2444 GCA_001896965.1 Sphingobacteriales bacterium 41-5
CTTCCATTTTAAAAGCAACAGTCTCCCCAAATCTTTGCTCGCTTACCGCCAGTATATTCAGGCGTTCCCCTGAAAGCAAATTGTTTAACACGTTCAACTGCACACGCGCAAATAAATCTTCGCCGGCAGGGTTGGTTGTTTTGTCAAGAATCTCGTTGTTCAAAATCCAGTCGGGTGCCTGAAATAAATTTTTGTTTAGGAAAGCAATCGCGTCCCGTTGCAATTTTTTATCGGTAGGAACGTAAACGGAACCGGGTTCTTCCACGCTTTTAAAAGTTTCCTCAATACCGCCCACATATTTGAGCACATGGTTCATGTAGCGGTTATATTGGGTAAAAACCTGTTGCATAATCTCGCCCATGTTTTGATACCGGTCAGCTTCTTCTTTCGTCCATTTAGGAATGCCCTCCACAACCCTTTTCAGGTTTTTTAAACCATATTCGCTTGCGAGCATAGCATTATCGCCCACAGCTTCTGACTGCGACCGCGGATCCCAGGGATTGGTTTCGGTGCCAAACCAAAGCCTCGGATTTTTTCTCAGATTATTTACGATCCACTTATTTGTAATCTTTTTATCTTCTTCGGGTGTTGAAGCACCTGAATAACTATATCCCCATTGAATTGCCCAGTCATCATACTCGCCGATGCGCGGGAACAAACCTTTTTCTGAAATTTTATCTTCAGGTTGCGCTACGTAGTTAAAACGCGCATAATCCATGATAGAAGGCGTATGCCCATTGGCTTCCACCCATTTTTTATCGCGCAATTTTTCAACGGGCACTGTGCTGCTGCTGCCGAAATTATGGCGAAGGCCAAGCGTGTGGCCCACTTCGTGTGATGACACAAAACGTATCAATTCACCCATCAACTCATCAGGGAATTTCATTTGTTGCGCGCGCCTGTCGTTGGGGCCCGCCTGTATCATGTACCAGTTTTGCAAAAGCTTCATCACGTTGTGATACCAACCGATGTGGCTCTCTAAAATTTGGCCGCTTCGCGGATCGTGAACATTTGGCCCGTAAGCGTTTTCAATATCTGATGCAAAATACCTGATGACCGAGTAGCGTGCATCTTCAAGGCTCATCGTTGTATCGCCTTTAGGCCATTCCTTCGCATAGATCGCATTTTTGAAACCTGCTTTCTCAAAGGCCTTCTGCCAGTCGTTCACGCCCTGTATCAAATAAGGAACCCATTGTTTTGGCGTTGCCGGATCAATGTAAAAAACGATTGGTTTTTGAGGTTCGACCAATTGACCGTTTTTCCATTTATTAAAATCACCGGGCTTTGGTTCTAATTTCCATCTTACAATAAAAGTTTTGGCATCGGCTCTTTGCTGGTCATCAGAAAATTTTGTGTACCTGTCTGCAAAAAATCCAACACGGGGATCGAAAAGCCTTTGCTGTGCAGGTGTTTTAGGGAGTAATAAAAAAGAGTTGTTCATTTCAATGGTCACCACTCCTGCATCATCGGCCACTCCAAAAGTTCTGGTGCGGGAGGGCACCGGTACCGGAGATGGCGGTGGCGTGGTAACCGTAAATGTTTTCGCAGAGCGAACTTCCACATTGATGGGGTAGGAATTTACCCTCTGAATAAAAGACCTGTCGGCCATCAGGCCACCCAGGTTTAAAGACTTTTTAATGCGCTGCGATACACTCACCGCAGCATTATCGCCGCTGAGATAACTTGTCACATCAATTACGGTGGTTTTATTCCCAATAGCTTTTATGGGAAATGCCGCTATGATTGGATTGGCATTAGATAATTCAACAGCCCGGTAAATCTGATTGGTTGAATCGGCAACCGCGATCGTTGCAATCAGTTTTAAAAAAATATTTTTATCAGGGCCTTTTTCAAAACGCACCATTTGCTGGTTGGCCTGTTCGCCGCCATACACATTGGCGCCACCCGGTACACTCACATACCGTGTTACCACCAGAATATCGCGGTTCATCAGGCTGTCAGGAATTTCAAAAAACCAGGCCTTGTCAACCTTGTGTGTCCAGAACAATCCCCTTTGGGTAGCGGCTTCGGCGGTGATCACTTCCTTATAAGGTTTGATCTCTTCTTTTTTTGGAGCAGCAGCTCTCGCGGCAGCTCCTGTGGTATCCCTGCGGGTTACGGGCACCGTATCTTTTTTGGGAGCAGGCACACCGGGTTTGGGAGGAATCGTATCCTTTGGCGTATCCTGTGCAAATAAATTAAACGAGCAGCAAAGCAGCAGGCAGATAATCATTTTCTTCATGAGATAGTTTTTACAAAATTTGCAATGGCGATAAAAATAACAAAGCCTTTCCCAATCAGCAAAATTTTTGTTTGGAACGGTTAGCATTGGCTTACCTGATCAAAAAACCGAACCCCAGTTTTTCAATAATATTCCCCGCCCAGTCCACAACTTTCGGAATTGTTTTGCCAGCATTAAGACGCCGTGTGTAAGACAGCCTGTA
>MKRO01000176.1:2548-2991 GCA_001896965.1 Sphingobacteriales bacterium 41-5
CACGAAAATTAATATTAGGATCGAAACGCCAGCGCTGATCTACTGTTTCGGCAAAACCGGTTTTATATTCTTTCACATAACCGGCATCGGCATTTAATGCTCCGATGCCGGTGATAAAAAAATGTCTGTTGATCACAAACGTATGGCCGTAACCCAGGCTTGGCCCAAACAGCATATAACTCATTTTATTGATCTGCGCCTGAGGATAGCTATTTTTATAAGCTGATGGCACTAAGGAACTATCCCCCCTTGCCGAACCTGAAAGAAACTCAATGCCCGCCAGCAGCGAACCGGCAGATTTTTTCTGCCAAACATCAAATTTAAATGCTGGCCTTGCTGAAAATTTTTTACCATTAAAAACCCAAACGCCGTTAACACCGAGCAATTTGCTGGTTACATCAGGCCTTACATAAAAAAGCTCGCTTGTGTAAGGCGGCATGGCA
>MKRO01000176.1:3018-3940 GCA_001896965.1 Sphingobacteriales bacterium 41-5
TTTGTAATTTTGGAAATAAACATCTATAAGAAATTTTTTTGCGAGAAAACTGGTTTGCAGGTTCAGCGCTTTGGTTTTGCCTTTTGCCTTGTTAAAGTCGGGGTCTATCACCCCAACTCCGTATGACGCAGAAAGCGATAGCCAGTCAAAACCCACCCGCAAACCCAAGCCCACCGGGGAATTACTGTAATACCTCACTTTATTTTCAACCTCCGGCGTTGCCACAGAAAAAGCGCTAAGATTTTTTACTAAAAAAGGCGTGACGATTAATTTTCGCGTAAAACGCTCGTAGTAGCTGGTGTCGTATCTTAACGTATCCCGTTGCGCAAAGGCCGTTTGGCAGGTATAAATCAACCCTAATATGATGGTAAAAGTTGCTATGCGCATAATCATTCTTAATTCCAAATCAAAATAACAATTATTTTGCCAATATTAAATTTTGATGCAGATGAAAAATGTACATATACCTGCCGACAAAAAAGTAACCGAAGGTGCCATTGCAACTTATTGGTTTGAAGACGGTATATTGGTTTCGCTGTCAAAACCCGTCAGGCGCACGGTCGCTTTAATTGCGGAAAACGTTGAACTGGTAAAAAGCATAACCGGCGGTAAACGCGTGCCAGTACTAATTTACCTGACAAATTCACCCGTGCCTGATAAAGCTACAAGACAATTCTCAACTGAAAAATTACCTGAAATTTATAAAGCCATGGCGATGGTTTCAAAACCCGGGTTGGCCCAACTGATCATGAATCTGCTATTTAAATTCAAAGCGCCGGCAATACCCATGAAGAGTTTTACCAACGCTCTGGAAGCCAGGGAATGGCTTCAGCAATTTATTTAAACTCCCAGCCTCTTCTTTACTTCCGGAACCACTTTTTTCGCAAATAATTCAATAGATTTCATTGTTAGTTCATGCGGA
>MKRO01000176.1:3975-6053 GCA_001896965.1 Sphingobacteriales bacterium 41-5
CAAAAGTTTTTCTGTTACCTCTTCCACACTGCCCACCATCAAGGCGCCTTTTGGGCTGCGCATATATTCGTATTGATCGCGGGTGATTGGTTGCCAGCCACGGTCGCGGCCTACGCGGTCCATCATTTGAGCGTAGAAGGGAAAGAATGCGTCGGCGGTTGCCTCACTGTCTTCGCCAACAAACACGTGGTTGTTGATGCCAACCTGTATGTCTTCTTCTTTTCTCCCCAATTGCATCGCGCTGCTTTTATACAAATTAATAAAGCGCGTAAATTGTTCCGGCATTCCGCCAATAATTGCCAGCATTAACGGCAGATCTAATTTTGCCGCACGTATGGCAGACGCTGGCGTGCCGCCCGCCGCAAGCCAAACAGGGATGTTTCCGTTAACGGCTCTTGGGTACACACCCAGGTTGCTGATTGCAGCGCGATGTTTGCCTGTCCAATCAACTTTTTCCTGTTTGTTTATTTCAAGAAGCAGGTCAAGTTTTTCATCGAACAACTCATCATAATCCTGCAGGTTGTAACCGAACAACGGAAAAGATTCTATGAATGACCCGCGGCCGGCCATAATTTCAGCCCTGCCGCCGGATATCAGGTCAACCGTTGCAAACTGTTGGTAAACACGCACGGGATCTTCTGAACTCAACACTGTAACAGCACTTGTGAGCTTAATATTTTTCGTAATGGCTGCGGCGGCGGCCAAAACGGTTGTGGGTGATGAAACGGCATAATCAGGCCGGTGATGTTCGCCAACGCCGAACACATCAATACCCAATTCATCTGAGAGCTTTATTTCTTCCAACAGGTTTTTAATCCGCACCTCAGCGTTTGTTCCTTGTTCTCCGGTTTCGGGAGGCATGTCTGCAAACGACATCACTCCAAATTCTATTTTTTTCATTTTCTATTTTTTATAGCTTAATCTAATTCGGGGCCTTCAAAAAATTTTGGCATCCCGTCGTATTTCGAATTAATTTTTTCCATTGCCATTTTCAAATCGTCCGGCAGCGCGTTCAGGTTTCTTTCATCATACTCAACAATTTCAGCATCAGGCCGCAAAATAGTTTTCAACGATTTTAATTTATTTCTTAAAGAAAAATCAGCGCTGCCTTCATAAACGATAATGTCAATATTTCGTGCGCTCATCTGGTCAATCGCCTGCTCTTCATCATTAGCCAAATGAATGTTGATATTATTGTGGTTCTTCAATTTTTCAATAACCGGCGCCGTACTTTTTACAACCAGTAAAATTTCAAATTTTTTCATGCTGCAAATTAAATTTAAAGCCACTCCCCGCCATTGATGTATGATAAATAAATGAGAGCATCGGCGCCAAAATATGCCCGGGCTTTGTCTCCGGTGTTTCGCTTGTACTCCTCCGCCGCTTTGCGCCGTGCGGGGTATCGCTGCACCCCGGGCTATTTTAAGCTGTTGAATATGCTGCCTATTCGCTCCTCATATTATCGCCGTCTGTTTTGTGCAGCCGTCTGAAAATAAAGCCCGACAAAATAGTGATAACCCCCATCACCAAAAAAGTATAACGGAAAGCGTTGTGAATTTCGCCACCAGTGAACGAAATCTGTTTTTCAAATACCTTTAAAACCAGTAACCCAAATGCAATGCCGAATCCTACCGCCAACTGCTGGTTCACCGATAGCAAAGAATTGCCACTGCTCGTTTGGTAATTTCGCAGATCAGAAATGCTGATTGTGTTCATAGCGGTAAACTGAATTGAGTTAAAGAACCCAAGCACTGCCAGTATTGGAACAAACCAGTAAATAGAGCTGTGAACCCCCGGGATTGCGAAGATCAGTATTAAAAATCCAATGATGGTTGTATTGATGCGTAAAGTGCGGCGATAACCGATGCTATTTAAAACCCTTATTACGGCTGATTTGCCGAACATAGCTGTGAGCGCCATTGGCGCTACAATCCATCCCGAAACAACCGCCGTTTGTCCATAGCCTATTTGAATGAGCAAAGGGATGAGTAGTGGTATGGAGCCGATTCCAAGACGTGTAACAAGGTTGCCAACAATCCCAATTCTGAAAGTTCGTACCTGAAAAAGGTTTAAAGGGA
>MKRO01000176.1:6083-9451 GCA_001896965.1 Sphingobacteriales bacterium 41-5
GGTAATAAAAATACAACATCAAAAAACCTGCAATGGCTACCAGTAACACCGGTGTCACATTTCTTGCGCTGCCCAGCAACTCCAGCGAAACGGAAATGAACAAAGAGGCAACTGCAAATATTAAAAAGCCTTTCAGGTCAAAATGTTAATCGTCCGTTTTATAATCGGGCATGAACTTAAAGCCCAAAAAAATACCCAGCATACCAATAGGAATATTGATAAGGAAAATCCAGTGCCACGATAAATAATCCACCATGTAACCGCCAACCAGCGGGCCAAGCACCGGGCCAATAAGCGCCGGGATAATGGCGTAGTTCATGGCTTTTACCAACTCATCTTTTTTAAATGTCTTCATAAGCGCCAGCCGTCCCACGGGTGTCATCAACGAGCCTCCTAAACCTTGTATTACCCGCGAAATCACGATCTGTGTAAGGTTTTGCGAAAGCGCACAAAACAAGGATCCGATACTGAACAGAAGAAGAGAAAACACAAAAATTTTCCTTGTACCAAACTTATCTGCAAGAAACCCGCTCACTGGCATAAACAATGCGAGGGTGAGAACGTAGCTGATGATCGCATTCTGCATATCCAGTGGCGATTCGTTCAAATCCTTTGCCATGGCAGGTAATGATGTATTCAGGATTGTGGAATCCAGCATCTGCATAAAAATTGCAGTTGCTAAAATGAAGGGGAGATATTTTTTTGTTTGGGTAACATCTTTTAAATCAGCCTGCATCTGGCAAAAATATACAAATTGAAATTCCTAAGTTGAACGAAAAATGGCTATCAGTTTTCGTTGATAGCCATTTCAAAAAAATATTTAAACCCCTGCTTAGTCTATTTTTACCGACGTCATTGTTAAAGACCCGGCCACTGCTTTATCGTTGAATAAAGTTGCCTGCTCATTTTTGTCCTGCAAAGCCAAAGCATACAATAATGGCAAATAGTGTTCAGGCGTGGGAACGCTTAATTTAAAAGCCGTTCCCTGTTTATCAAAATCAATCAGGGTTTGATGGTCATGGTTCAAAATACTTTCATTCATTTTCGCCTTTGCTTCAATCGCCCAATCGTAGCCATAATCCACTTCATCAAGCCTGCGCCAGTCAACCATCCTGAGGTTGTGAACCATGTTCCCGCTGCCAACAATCAGTACGCCTTTTTTTCTTAGTGCCGCCAGTTCCTTCGCCAGTTCGTAATGATAAGATGCGGGCTTTGTATAATCAATGCTCATCTGCACCACCGGTACATCTGCATTCGGGTACATGTGCCTTATCACCGACCATGCTCCATGATCCAGTCCCCATTGATGATCCAAACCTACATCAGTTTTTGTTACAAGTTCTTTTGCTGCCTTTGCCAGTTCAGGGCTTCCCGGCGCGGGATATTGCACTTCAAACAGCTCCCGCGGGAAACCGCCAAAATCATGAATGGTTTTGGGATGTTCCATCGCCGTAACAAAGGTGCCCGGGGTTTCCCAGTGTGCGGAAATGACAAGAACCGCTTTGGGATTTTCTATTCCCTCAGCCACATTTCTAAATCCCTGCACAAATTCATTTTCCTCAATAGCGTTCATCGGGCTTCCGTGGCCTAAAAAAAGAACCGGCATCTTTTCCGTGTTACTGTTCGTTTCCGCCATTTTATTTAAAACATCGAATTTCATAATCACTCCTTTTTTTGTGATACAAATTTACACCGATGGCAAATCCATACCATTGATGTAGGGTAAGAACATTTAAACTGAAAAAACAATGTGTTTTTGTTATTTTGAATTAAATTTTTAAAATGACCTTCAAAAAGGCTACTAATGCAGACGCAAAGAGAGTTTGGCAAATTTTACAGGAAGCGATTGCCACGCGCAAAGCTGATGGCAGCAACCAATGGCAGGATGGTTATCCCAATCCTGAAACGATAGCGAACGATATAGAACCCGGATATGGTTATGTTTTAATGGAGAACCAACTCATTATTGCTTATGCTGCGGTTATTTTCGATATTGAGCCTGCCTATGAAAATATTGAAGGTAAATGGCTAAGCAACGGGGCTTATGTTGTGGTGCACCGCGTTGCTGTAACAACAGAAGCAAAAGGCAGGGGAATCGCAACAATCATCATGAAAAAAATTGAGGAGCTGGCGCTTTCAAAAAATGTAGGCAGCATAAAGGTTGACACTAATTTTGATAATGTTCCGATGCTGAAAATACTGGATAAACTCGGCTACAGTTATTGCGGCGAGGTTTACTTTCGTGGCTCACCTCGCAGGGCTTTTGAGAAACTGTTGATGTAAAACATCGGTGTAGAAACTCTGTTACTCGAAACTGTCATACGGACAGGTTTCTATATTTTTTTCTTTTGGTTTCTCTCTGCTAAATCCTTTCTTACCCTGCTAAGGCTTTCGGGCGTAATACCTAAATAAGAAGCTACCATCCATTGCGGCACACGAAGTATAATGTCGGGGTAGGTTTTTACAAAATCCAGATAGCGTTCCTCAGCCGTGAAACTTAATAGCTGGTTAATCCGGTTCTGCAACTGGCGAATATGATTGTGCAGCAATTGGTTATTCAGTTCCAAAAACTCCTGATTTTTCTTTGCGGTTTCTATGATGTAATCTTCATTCACCACAAGTACTTCGCTGTCTTCAAGTGCATCAATAAAAAAATCTGATTTAATATTAAGGCAGGCACTTTGGCGATCACTGATGAACCAGCCCTGCGGAGCGAATTGCAAAATATGCTCCCTGCCCTTTTCATCAATTGAGTAATAACGAAGCAACCCTTTTTGTACGTAATAAGCGTACCTGTACGGGTCGCCTTTCTTTAAAATATAATCGCCTTTTTTGATGCTGATTGTATTACAACCTGACAGTATTTCTTTTAGAAAACCATCAGTTATTGAGGTGTCTTTGATGAGGCTGTTACCCGTAAATCCTTCCTTCATTCGCTTAGTAGTTTTATGTGAGGGATAAAGATACGATTATGGAGGAATTGCATGTTTGCTTACCGAAGATAGAAATGCAGGAATAGTATCCGCTCTGCGAGAATAGCCTTTAACCGGCTCATTGCAGAACACAAATTGATGGCCGATGTCATAATAATTCTCCATAAATGTGAATAATTCGTTGTTTTCAAAAAAACAGGTTCCCTACCTTTGCGCCATGCAAAAAGATACCAGGGTTTTTGACCTTATTAATAAAGAATTGGAGCGCCAACGCAGCGGCATTGAACTGATCGCATCAGAAAATTTTGTTTCGCAACAGGTGATGGAAGCGATGGGCACCTGCCCCACCAACAAGTACGCCGAGGGTTACCCCGGCAGGCGCTATTATGGCGGTTGCGAAGTGGTGGACGAAATTGAACAACTATCGATTGACCG
>MKRO01000176.1:9519-13040 GCA_001896965.1 Sphingobacteriales bacterium 41-5
CACAGTGGCGCGCAGGCTAATGCCGCCGTATTTTTCGCAGTGCTGAACCCGGGCGATAAGATCATGGGGCTGAACCTGAGCATGGGCGGGCACTTAACGCACGGCAGCCCGGTAAATTTCAGCGGTAAGCATTATGAAGTGATTGCTTACGGCGTGGACAGAGAAACAGGCCTGGTGGATTATGATGACCTTGAAAAAAAAGCGCTGGCAGAAAAACCTAAGATGATTATTTGCGGCGCATCTGCTTACAGCCGCGATTGGGATTATGTACGCATTCGCGCTGTGGCTGATAAAATTGGCGCAATTGTTTTTGCTGATATTGCACACCCGGCGGGTTTAATAGCGACCGGTTTATTAAATGACCCGTTTGATCATTGCCATATTGTAAGCAGCACCACGCACAAAACATTACGTGGCCCCCGCGGCGGCATTATTATGCTTCGCAACGATTTTGAAAATCCGTGGGGGCATAAAGACCCGAAAGGCAATACACGCTCCATGAGCCAATTGCTCGACCTGGCTGTGTTTCCGGGACAGCAGGGCGGCCCGCTGGAGCATGTGATTGCATCAAAGGCGGTGGCCTTCGGCGAAATTTTAAGCGAAGATTTTAAAGCTTACGGCAAGCAGATCATAGCTAACGCGCAGGCAATGGCAAAGGCATTTATTGATAAAGGCTATAACATCATCAGTGGCGGCACTAACAATCACCTAATGCTGATTGACCTCCGCAATAAAAACCTTACCGGCAAAAAAGCACAGGAAACTTTAGACAAAGCCCACATCACGCTGAACAAAAATTCTGTTCCTTTTGATGATAAATCACCGTTTGTAACAAGCGGTATCCGCGTGGGTGTACCTGCTGTTACCACAAGAGGATTGAAAGAAAACGACGTAGTTGAAATTGTGGGAATGATTGATAAGGTATTGATGAATACAGATGATGCACTTGTAATTGAAAGCGTGAAGAGCGACGTAAAAAATTTCATGCAGCAGTTTCCGTTATATCCGAATTTATAAGTTAACAACTTAAAAAACCCTGCCCACATTTCACCATATCAATCTGTAAACTTTTTGAAAATGATTCAACGTAAACAAACGCTTTGGTTATTATTGTCGCTGATCTGCGCAGCGCTTACCTTCAGGCTTCCTTTTTACAACGGCACAATTAAAACAGATGCGGTGGGCGTTGAAGGCGCTGACTTAACAGCATCGGATAATATATGGCTGATGCTATTAGCAGGCGCGGTGATAGTTTTAGCGCTCGTTGCCATTTTTATGTTTAAAAACCGTAAACTGCAAATTCAGCTAACGTTTATAGGTTTATTGCTATCAGTAGGGTTGCTGGCGTTGTTTTATTATTACACCTTTTCTTTTGCCACTGGCGGTATTGCCCTCACTGCGTTGGTTTCATTAGGTAGTATCGTAGGTTTCTTTTTTGCAGTGCGCGGCATCCGAAACGACCAGAAACTGATTCGCGATTTAAACCGGTTACGATAGCAAAATAATAAAATTATAACAATGGCTTTCTGTTGGGATCATTCGTTTTCTTAGTATGCGGCCATGATGGTTTCATAATTTTTTAACTTTTCATGTTTTGGCTTTTTGGCCATATAACCATAATTTCGCGGCGGTGCAAAAAAGTGTAAATCATACAAATATTAAAAGTATTATTTCAGGAATAGTTATGTTCCTGATTTTGTCGTGGTTGACCATTTGCCTGCCTGCTGTCAATGAGGCCAATCAAACGAAGGCTAATGTTGATATTTCAAATACGATTAATGATGATAATCCCTTAACAGGCACTTCCGAAGAAAAAACACCCAACGCCCCCACCTCAAATTTAAACGAGGAGTTTATACATCATTCCGATCACGATTTTTCGCTAATACCTTTTCAGGTTTCCCTTGCGTATATTCATGCGCACGAATCTACTTATATAGCCTATCACGGTGAGCCAATGTGCCCGCCACCCAACACCCTGTCATAAGTTTTATTGGTATTTAAGGTTCACGGTTTTCAAAAATCCGCGCAGCCCTATTGTTTCATTACTTTAATCAAATGAATTTTTATGACAGCACGTCCTAAAGCATCAGATTATCTGAAGAGTTTTTCGTCGGATTTTCCGGCATCCATAGTTGTTTTTCTAGTAGCCCTCCCCTTATGCCTGGGCGTGGCATTAGCCTCCAATGCACCTTTATTCAGCGGAATTATAGCGGGTGTGTGTGGCGGTATTGTAGTTGGCCTCACCAGCCGCTCGCACCTTAGTGTAAGCGGCCCTGCGGCGGGCTTAACGGCCATTGTAGCGTCTGCCATTATTGCGTTACAATCTTTTGAAGCGTTTCTTGTGGTGGTGGTTCTTGCCGGTGCCATGCAACTGGTGTTAGGCTTTGTTAAAGCAGGTATCATTGGCGATTACGTTCCCAACAGCGTTATCAAAGGTATGCTCGCCGCTATTGGCCTCATTCTTATCCTGAATCAGTTCCCTCACTTGTTAGGCGATGACTCTTCTTTCGTGATTGATGAAAATACGCCGCCAAAAGAATCAGGAAATATTTTTGTCAATTTCTTTAAATCATTTGGCAATATTCAGCTCTCTGCTGCCATCATCGGTGTAGTCTGCCTGGTATTTTACTTTTTCTGGGAAAAGTTAACAACAGGCAAAAAGGGAATTATAAAACTTATTCCCGGCCCGCTGGTTGTGGTGTTTTTAGCCGTTGGGCTGAATGCTTTGTTTGCCGCCACGGGCAGCATGGGGTCGCTATCCGGCGGGCATCTTGTTGAAATTCCAATAGCATCTTCTGCAGGCGAATTTTTCTCCTTTTTCACCCACCCCGACTGGAGTTTTATTACCAACCAGATGGTTTGGGTACAGGCGGTAACCATTGCTTTGGTGGCCAGCCTGGAGAGCCTTTTAAGCATTGAGGCGGTGGATGACCTTGATCCCTACCAGCGTGTAACGCCCACCAACCGAGAGTTGAAAGCACAGGGTATCGGCAATATGGTTTCAGGGTTGATTGGCGGTATTCCGGTAACCAGTGTAATTGTAAGGTCCTCGGCAAACGTAAACTCCGGAGCTAAAACTAAAATGTCTACCATTTACCACGGAACGTTGTTATTATTATCTGTAGCGCTAATCCCCGCAATTTTAAACCTGATCCCCAAAGCGGCGCTGGCGGCCATCCTTATTTACACAGGTTATAAACTGGCTAAGCCAACATTGTTTAAGGCCTTCTACAAAAAAGGAATGGATCAGTTTCTGCCTTTCGTGACCACCATCGGCGCCATTTTAGCAACCGACCTTTTAAAAGGGGTAATCTTTGGTATTTTGGTGGGGTTGTTCTTTGTGATGAGGTCAAATTTCCGCAAAGCGGTGTTTGTTGTTCATGACGATGACAAGTACCTCTTCCGGTTGAGAAAGGATGTATCATTTCTTAACAAGGCGATTATAAAAAACAAACTTGAACTGGTACCTGAAAACGGCAACGTGATTATTGATGCAATGCGTGCCGATTTTATTGATA
>MKRO01000176.1:13058-15191 GCA_001896965.1 Sphingobacteriales bacterium 41-5
AGGATTTTATGATACACGCACCTTTAAAAAACATAAATGTCGAACTGAAAACGAGTGGTTTTATTGATCACGGTTTCTCTTACAAGATTCTCGCGAATGACAACAGTGATGGAAGGCTAAAGAGGAGTCACTCGAAACAGATTATAAAAAATGGCGCTATGGAGGAAACAGAATTAGTTGAAGAAAAATAAATTATTAACTTTAAAAAATCCATCAGGAATATTTTATGAAATCATACGAAAAATTATTACAGTCGAATAAAGACTGGGCAGCAAAAAAATTATCATTAGACCCCGAGTATTTCAGCAGACTGGAACACATTCAAACCCCTGAGTTTTTATGGATCGGATGCAGCGACAGCCGCGTACCGGCCAATGAAATCACAGGAACCAATCCCGGCGAAATATTTGTACACCGCAATATCGCCAACGTTGTGGTACACACTGATGTGAACCTTTTAAGCGTTCTCGAATACGCAGTTACACATCTTAAAGTTAAGCATGTAATTGTATGCGGCCATTACGGTTGTGGTGGAGTGAAGGCGGCCATGAGTAACCACGATTTTAAACAAGTGCTGAACATGTGGCTGAGATCAATTAAAGATGTTTACCGCCATAACAGGCAGGAGCTTGATGCAATTGAAGATTTGGACCAAAGGGCAGACCGCTTTGTTGAACTGAATGTGGTTGAACAGGTTGAAAAACTTGCAAAAACCTCAATCATTCAAAAGGCATGGAAAGACCGCCAGGCGCCGCACTTGCACGGCTGGGTTTATGGATTGAATAACGGCACGATCAAATCGGTTTATGAAATGCCGGCAGATATTTCCAAACTTGATCCATTGTACGTGTATGATGATTTATAGGACCTGTTCATCGCAAGTAGTTTTTAATTCAGAAAATTAGCTGTGGGAAGTAAAATTTAAAGTGTCCGGGGCATCCAAATTTAATGATTGAGATGCCCCTACTTTATTAGGCCCAATGCTGTGATAATTGAACGACGCAGCGCTCGAATCCGTCCTACCCACCAGGTAGGTAAAGATACCATCTGCACAGTAGCCTGTAACAAAAACCTGTGTTTTATCATAAACCTCTACGCTTTTCCACACTGTGCCTTAATTTTTTGCTAATCTTCACATGAATAAGCAAAGGATTAAGTAACTTGCGGCACCGAACCAGACATACATTTTATAATTAATAAAAAATTCCAGATGAGTTACATTTCAGATGTCTTTGCAAGACAGATTTTAGACAGCAGGGGAAATCCTACAGTTGAAGTTGATATTATTACAGACGAAGGCGCTTTAGGCCGTGCCGCCGTTCCAAGCGGTGCCAGCACCGGTATTCACGAAGCGGTGGAACTGCGCGATGGCGACAAGAAAAAATATTTGGGTAAAGGAACTTTAAAAGCAGTTAAGAATGTTAACAGCATTATCGCTCCTGCCCTTTTAGGATATGATGTGGCTGACCAAACGGGTATTGACCAGCTAATGATAGAGCTGGACGGCACGCCCAATAAAGCTAAGCTGGGAGCCAATGCACTGTTGGCTGTAAGTATGGCTGCGGCTAAGGCTGCTGCTGAAGAAGCCGGCCTTCCTTTATACCGTTACGTGGGCGGTACTAATGCTAAAACATTGCCCATCCCCATGATGAACATCCTGAACGGCGGTGCGCATGCTGATAATAAAATAGACTTTCAGGAATTTATGATCATGCCGGTGGGCGCTAATACTTTCAGCGAAGGTTTGCGTTGGGGTGTTGAAATCTTTCACGCACTGAAAACCGTGTTGAAGAAAAAAGGGTTCAGCACTAATGTGGGCGATGAAGGTGGTTTTGCGCCTAATATTCAAAGCAATGAAGAAGCTATTGAAACAGTGTTGGAATCTATTTCTGCTGCGAGTTACAAGCCGGGTTCACAAATTGTGATCGCAATGGATGCTGCTAACAGCGAGCTTTGGGATGGCAAAAAGAAAAAATATGTATTCCACAAAAGTGACGGCAAAGCAATGAGCAGCGAGGAGCTGGTGAAATACTGGGAAAACTGGGTGAAAAAATACCCTATTGTTTCTATTGAAGACGGTATGGCTGAAGACGATTGGAAAGGTTGGAAAATGCTTACCGAAGCCATCGGCGA
>MKRO01000177.1:0-1007 GCA_001896965.1 Sphingobacteriales bacterium 41-5
GCTTTTTATAATGATAAAAAATCCCTTTGTCGAGCAGCACCCAAAGCGCTGCTTTTTGATGCGCGGCTTTCAGGGCATTATTCGTCCATGTGTTGCAGGTGTAAAACAAGCTGTACGAACCCTTTGCTTCGTAAAAAGCGTCGCTGTCGCCGTAACCATCATTGGTGCTGGGGATGTGAATGCTGTTGCCTTCACGGTCTATCAAAAAATTATTCTTAATGAATGTGACAAGGCCAGAATATTCCTCTTTTGAAATATGCAACACCGCACTTTTTACAATTGTTGTGTCAACGGTTTTGTAAAACGTAGCATGAATGGCGGCTGTGCTCAGGTGCAGCGCGGCCTTCAGCGCTACGCTTAGCTTTAAATCCTTCCATTCCGGAGTTTGTAAATAGAACCCCTTATCGCCCCAGCCAATGCCGACAAACGGGTAGGTACTGTCTTTTGAATCGGTGTGTTCGTATTTGATCAGCCCGCGCCAATCCATGTATTCATTTTTTACCGGCACCACTACATCAGTATGTACGCCGTTTGACAAAAGATAAATAGTAACATCATTGGGTGCTTTATAATTTACGTTTTTATTCACAGGTATGCGGTATAGTGTAAGGCCGGCAATTACATACAATGCAAGGAGGCCGGTAATAATGCCAATCGTTTTGAGAATAATTCTAAATACTCTTTTAATTTTCACAATTCAAAAATTTGTTTACTGCGTTAACAAAACTATCTATTCCATCGTTGCCAAAATATCCTCAATATCTTTTTCGGTTGTGTCCGGGTTAATAAAACAAAAGCGCGCCACGGTCTCCATTTCGTTCAAATGCTTCCATTTGGTAGAAGTAACCAAAGCAAAACCATCATCAAGGTTTTTAAATGTCCATCTGTTATAATCTTCCGCGCTCCAGTCTTTTCTACGGAACAAAACGCAACTCAGCCCCGGTTCGCGAACCAGTTCCAGCTTCGGGTTAGCCCTGATTTTCTCAGCGGCAATAGTTGCCAATTCA
>MKRO01000177.1:1013-5531 GCA_001896965.1 Sphingobacteriales bacterium 41-5
CGCTCGATTGCATTTTTGTACACATCGGTGCCGTGCATCGCCAGCGAAAACCAAAGCGGCAAGCCACGCACCCGGCGTGTGAGTTGAATTTGATAATCCGAAGGGTTGAAGCCATTGGCTTCTTTAAAAGCATCGAGATAGGAGCCTTCCTGTTTGTGTGCTTTTTTGGCGAGCTCGGGATTGCGGTAAATAATTGCGCCGCAATCGTAGGGCGAAAACAACCATTTATGCGGATCAATAGTGATGCTGTCGGCTTCTTCAATTCCATTGAACAGATGCCGTACAGAATCTGCCGCCAGCGCCCCGCCGCCGTAAGCGCAATCGGCATGAAACCAAAGTTGTTCCCGCTTACAAACCTTCGCAATACCAGCGAGATCGTCAATAATTCCCGCATTGGTGGTTCCCCCCGTGGCTACCACAGCAAACATGGATTTCCTTTTTTCTTCCGGCAATGATTGGATCGCTTTCTCAAGATGCTCCGCCGTCAGGCGTTCCTCAGTTTCAATCAAAACTAATTCAGCATCCACAACCTTAGCCATGGCTTTCACTGATGAGTGCGCGCCTTCGGAAGCCAGTATTAAGCCGCGCCGGTTGTAGTTTGATGTGTCTTTACTTCGCCAGTATTCGCGGGCAGTTACGATGGCTGATAAATTAGCACCGGTGCCACCGCTGGTGAAAACTCCAAACGCGCTTTTTGGTAAACCCGTTAATGATACCAGCCATTTCATCGCCTGGTTTTCAGCAAAAATAGCCCCCGCACCTTCAAGCCAGTAAGCACCATGAACAGACGCCGCAGAAGTAACAAGGTCAAACATTACCGCCGCTCTTGAAGGAGCTGCCGCAACAAAAGCGAGGTGCCTTGGATGGTCAATTGAAATAGTGGCTTTTGACAAAACGGTTTTCCATAAATGCAAAGCCCTTTCGCCGGTAATACCTTTCTGTGTGATGGTTTCGCCTACTAATTGTTGAAGTTCTTCTTCACTTTTAAATCGCCCCAGCCTGGGATTTTTTTCGGTAATGCGGTTGATGACGATTTTCATAATGTCGAGGCTCATTTCAACAAGGCCTATATCAATATCATGCATAACATACATTTTATGACAGGCAATATATAAAAGTAAGAACTAATTTGATTAGAAAATTTATTGCCTGCAGCAGGTTTTTTTCAGATACTTCAGGCCGGGTTGCTTTTCCCAATCTTTCCACAATCGCCGGTTAAAATCATTCTATCTTAAATAAAAAATTACATTTGCCAGCCATGGCAAAGGCGAAGAATAATCCCCACGATACACCGCTGATGCAGCAGCACAGGGCCATCAAGCAAAAATACCCTGATGCCGTGCTGTTGTTTCGCGTGGGCGATTTTTATGAAACCTTTGGCCAGGATGCGATCATTGCCTCGCAGGTTCTCGGCATTACATTAACCAAACGGAATAATGGCGCTGCCGCTTCGCTCGATTTAGCAGGCTTTCCGCACCATTCGCTGGATACTTATTTGCACAAACTTGTTAAAGCCGGTTACCGCGTGGCCATCTGCGACCAGTTGGAAGACCCCAAACAGGCAAAAGGAATTGTGAAACGGGGCGTTACTGAAATGGTGACTCCCGGCACTGCTATTAATGATAAACTGCTTGAACACAAGAGCAATAATTTTTTAGCAGGCATTCATTTTTCGGATGATGATAAATACGGCCTTGCTTTTTTAGACCTCAGCACCGGTGAATTTTTCATCGCCGAGGGCGACCGCGAATATGCTGATAAATTATTGCAGAGTTTTGGCCCGGCCGAAGTGGTTTTTCAACGGCATAACCAGAAGAAATTTAAAGAATATTTCGGCGGCAAAATGTATGTGTACACTTTGGACGAATGGATATTCGATCTGAATTATGCGCAGGATATTTTACTGAAGCACTTTCAAACCCACAGCCTGAAAGGGTTTGGGGTGGAGGACCAAAAACTCGGATTAACCGCAGCGGGAGCAATCATTCATTATTTGCGGGACACAGAACACCCGAACCTGCAACACATCACATCGTTGCATATTCTTCAGCGTAACGACTTTTTGTGGATGGACCGGTTCACAATCAGGAACCTTGAATTGGTAAACGGCCACAGCGAAGACAACCACACTTTACTGAGCGTTTTGGATAATACCGCATCTCCCATGGGTGCGCGCCTTTTAAAAAGGTGGATCATTTTCCCATTGAATGATATTAAAAAGATTAATGAAAGGCTTGATGTGGTTGAGGAACTGATCAAAGAAACTGATCTCAGGCACACCTTGGTGCAAAGCATTAAGCAGTGCGGGGATATTGAGCGGCTGGTTTCTAAAATACCTTCAAAAAAAATCAACCCGAGGGAAGTGTTGCAGTTGGCACGCGGATTGAAACAGGTGGAACATATCAAACAACTTTGCATCAGCCACTCAAACCCTTATCTGCAAAGGATCGGCGATGCGTTAAATCCCTGCCCAATCATCGCCGATAAAATTTTTAAGGAAATTGTTGATAACCCGCCGGCGGTTGCAGCAAAAGGTGGTATGATTCAAAGTGGCGTGAATGCTGAGTTAGACGAATTGAGAGAGATTTCGCAAACCGGTAAATCATATCTTGCAAAGATGCAAACTGTTGAATCGGAAAAAACCGGTATCAGCTCATTAAAGATCGGGTTTAATAACGTGTTTGGCTATTATCTTGAAGTAACGAACCTTCATAAGAATAAAGTGCCCGAAAACTGGATGCGCAAGCAAACACTCACGAATGCGGAGCGCTACATCACGCCGGAGTTAAAAGAGTACGAAGAAAAGATCACCGGTGCCGAAGAAAAAATTTTCGCGCTTGAACAACAGTTGTATGATCAGTTGCTGAACGAATTGTTTGACTATCTCGCCCCGGTGCAAACCAATGGAAACCTGGTGGCTATACTGGATTGCCTGTGCTGCTTTGCGCACAACGCAATTCATCATCAATACAAAAAACCTGAGCTGCACGAAGGAGAGGAGTGGATGGTTAAGGAAGGCCGCCATCCTGTTATTGAAAGGAATTTGCCGGTTGGGGAAAGTTATATTCATAATGATCTGGAACTAAACAAAACCGATCAGCAGATCATCATCCTCACCGGCCCGAACATGAGCGGTAAGTCTGCGCTGCTGCGCCAAACGGCCCTAATTACTTTGATGGCGCATATCGGCAGTTTTGTACCTGCTACCGAAGCGAGGATTTCATTAACTGATAAGATTTTTACAAGAGTTGGGGCGAGCGATAATTTAAGTGGTGGCGAAAGTACTTTTATGGTGGAGATGAACGAAACTGCTTCAATCATTAATAACATCACTAATCGAAGTTTGATTTTGTTGGATGAGATTGGGCGCGGTACCAGCACTTACGATGGAATTTCTATTGCCTGGAGTATTGCCGAGCATTTGCATAATACGCCACAGCGACCCATCACATTATTTGCAACTCATTACCACGAGTTAAATGAACTGGAAGAGCGCTTGCCGCGTGTGAAAAATTATCACATCACTAATAAGGAAGTTGGGAATAAAATTATCTTTTTGCGCAAGCTTGCACCTGGCGGCAGCACGCACAGCTTCGGTATTCACGTGGCAAAGATGGCGGGTATGCCAAATTCTTTAATTAAACGTGCCAATGAAATCCTTTCCCAGCTTGAGTCGCAGCATGTTGACGAATCCCTTCAGCCAGTTCAGGGCGACAATATCAGCGTCGACAAAAAAGTAATGCAGGAAAAGGTTAAGAATATTGCTGCGCCCCAGTTTCAACTTTCTATTTTTGATGCGCACAGCGAAACCTTTGATGAGATAAGAAAACTGTTGTCCGATATTGACATCAACCGGCTTACACCTGTGGAAGCACTGTTAAAGTTGCAGGAAATTAAAAGCAGGATAAAATAGAAATACACCGGTTATTTTATCATCCCTTTTTTTGGCATATCCATATTATCAAAAGCAAATTTATTAGAGATAATAATTGACAGTACCACCGTGATCAGCGATGAAACGAGAATCGTAATCATGATCATGATTTGATATTTAATGGCAACCGATGGATCGCTACCACCTAAAATTTGACCTGTCATCATACCGGGTAGTGAAATAAGGCCAACTACCGATGTTGTGGCGATAGTAGGATTCAGCGCTTTCTTCAAAGCTTCTGCCATAAAGCTTTTCAGCGCCTCATCACGGGTGGCGCCGTTGGCAATAGCAAAGCGGTATTGTGTATTATCTCTGTCGAGTGATTTGTAAAATGTGCTTAGGGCGATGATATTATTAGAAAGGCAATTGCCGATCAGCATTCCGGTAATCGGAATAAAATAACGCGCATCAAGTAAATAATCAAGTTTGATAACGGCTCCTAAAAAATAAAGGTCGATAAAAACAATACTAATGGTCATAGCAAACAATACCGGCACAATAAACAGCTTTCTGTTTAAACCACTACGCCTGATGACTGTGAACGATGCAATAATGATCATGGCCAGTACCCAGGCGGCGTTGAT
>MKRO01000177.1:5547-10885 GCA_001896965.1 Sphingobacteriales bacterium 41-5
TATTGCAGGTACAAACCCACTAAGTATAATTGAACACTCATGCGGATGACGGCAATGATTGTTGCCTTCACCATCCCCGTTTTATAATAACTGAAAATAAGAATGGGAATGATAATTAGAATATAGCCGATGGCAAGGTCGGATCAACTGATATCCTGCGCGCCGTTCATAAGGAAGATTTTTTAAGGTCAATAACTTTTGTAACCTGTTGCGTCCAGCCGGTATCATGAGATGAGCTGACCATTGTCAGTTCCGGCTGTTTATTGATATAATCTAAAACTGCTTTCGCCGATAAAGCATCTAAAGCCGATGTGGGTTCATCAAGCAGCAGGATGGGCCGCTTTAGTAACAATATAGACGCCAGCATCAACCGCTGTTTTTGCCCGCCTGATATTTCGTCTGTGGTTCTTTGTAAAATACCTTCAGGCAGCAGAAACTCTGAAAGCATTTTATTCATTTCTTCTTCTGTGGGTTTATGGCTATGGTTGGCCTGAAACTCAAAAGGCAGGTAAGCCAACCGGCGGCATTCTTTAATGTTGAATGATAGCTCCTGGGGCAGCCATGAAATATTTTTTCGTATAGAACGGATGTTTTCCGGGTTCACCGGTGTATCATTTACTTTGATCGTTCCGGCCGACGCGGTTACAAATCCCATGATCGCATTAATAATGGTAGATTTCCCTGATCCCGAAGGGCCGGACAACGCCACTTTTTCGCCCCTGCCAATCTGCATGGAAAAATGCTCCAGTACTTTGGTATCGCCGTATTGTATATTTACCTTATCAAACGAAATCATACAAGCCTTTAGTAGCAAAGATAGCTATGATTTGATGTGGAATTTTACTTACCTGATTTATGATAGAATCGAAAAAACGCGCAACCGGCGGCGGGCATAATTTTTGCGAGAGCCCACCTGACATTTCTGCCCGCTAAAATGATGCGCATACTGTCTTCATAAAAATAATTATATGTTTAGTCGTTTTCTATTATCTTGATAAAAAATAATACTAAAAGAATGTGGTTCTCCAAACCAAACCAGGATGTTTTGAATGAGTTGGGTACAACCATTGAAAAAGGACTTTCCCCGTCGGAGGTGCAATCAAGACAGGAAAAATACGGCCCCAACCAACTTCAGGGAAAAAAAAAGAAAACGGTTTTTCAACTCTTTATAGCGCAGCTAAAGGACTGGCTGATTTACGTGCTGATGGCTGCAGTTATTATTACGGCTTTAATGGGTGAATATGTAGATGCTGTGATTATCGTTCTGGTGATTATTATTAATGCGGTGCTTGGCGTTATACAGGAAGTAAAAGCAGGTAAAGCTATTGAAGCCCTCAAAAAAATGTCATCGCCAAAGGCTTTGGTACGCCGCAATGGAGAGGCAAAAGAAGTTGATTCGGCAACACTGGTTCCCGGTGATATTATTTTATTGGATGCGGGGCGTCATGTACCGGCCGATTTGCGCCTGGTGGAAGCGGTTAACCTGCAGGTAGAAGAATCTGCCCTTACGGGTGAATCTGTACCAACAGAAAAAAATGCGAATGAAGTTTTTGATGATCCGCAAACACCGTTGGGCGACCGGCTGAACAGCGCTTTCATGTCAACCCTGGTAACTTATGGCCGCGGTGTGGGCGTAGTGGTGGCAACCGGCATGGAAACCGAAGTTGGGAGGATTGCCAAAATACTGGATGATGAGGAAGACACGCAAACACCTCTGGAGCGCCGCCTTGATGATCTTGGAAAAATGCTCGGCAAGATTGCGATTGGCATTTGTTTATTCATCTTTGTGCTTTCCTTAATTCAGGGCAGGGATATTGCCGAAATGTTTCTTGTGTCAGTGTCGCTGGCTGTGGCCGCCATTCCTGAAGGGCTTGCGGCAATTGTGGCCGTGGTACTTTCAATAGGCGTTACGGCCATGTCAAAAAAGAATGCAATCATTAAAAGGTTACCGGCCGTGGAAACACTAGGCTCGGTAAATGTGATTTGTTCTGATAAAACCGGAACGCTTACACAAAACCGGATGACGGTAGTAGAAACATTTACAACAAGCGGGCAAACCAGGGTAGATGGGGATGCTACAAAAAATTCCACCGAAGCTGATCAGTTTTTAACAAAAGCCATGATCCTTTCTTCCGATGCAACTTATGAGAACGGAGAAGGTACCGGAGATCCTACCGAGATCGCTTTGTTGATGCTTGGCGATAATTTGGGCATCGACAGAAAAGAACTTGCACAGGCATCCCATCGCGAAAACGAACATGCTTTTGATTCTGACAGAAAACTAATGTCAACCCTTATTGAAACCGATAACCAATACCGGGTTTATTCCAAGGGCGCATTAGGAAGCCTGTTTGACATTAGTACGCAGGTTTATGACAATGGAAAATCAGTGCCCATAACTGATGAACATAAGGACAGGTTCAGAAAAGCCGCCGAAACGATGTCGGACCAGGCTTTAAGAACGCTGGCCGTGGGTTATAAGGATGTGGGTGGGTACATTGAGGCAGGTGAAATGGAAAGCGATATTACGTTATTGGGTATTGTGGGCATGATTGACCCGCCGCGGGAAGAAGTGAAAGAATCCATCAGGTTGGCAAAAGAAGCAGGGATCATCACCATTATGATTACCGGCGATCATAAAAACACAGCCTTTGCCATTGCCAAAGGCCTCGGTATTGCCGAAACCATCGATCAGGCAATTGGAGGTAAGGAGTTTGACCAGTTCGCCGGTGAACAACTCGCTGAAAAGGTGAAAGAGTACCGTGTGTTTGCGAGAGTATCGCCCGAGCACAAGGTAAAAATCGTTCGCGGGCTGAAAGCAAATGGCAATATTGTTTCCATGACGGGCGATGGCGTGAATGATGCGCCCTCCTTAAACGCCGCTGATATTGGCGTGGCCATGGGCATTACGGGTACCGATGTTGCAAAAGGCGCCGCCGATATGATTTTGACAGATGATAATTTCTCCACCATTGTTACCGCTATTGAGCAGGGAAGAAATATTTATAACAATATTAAAAAGTCTGTAATCTTTTTGCTTACCTGTAATTTTGGAGAGGTGGTGACCATGTTTGCCGCCCTGTCAATTGGCTGGGCTGCCCCGCTGATTGCCACACAAATACTGTGGATTAACCTGATCACCGATTCACTACCTGCTATTGCGCTTGGTATGGATCCCGGAGACCCTGATGTGATGAAGGAGGAGAAACCACGTGACCCCAAAGAAAGCTTTTTTGCCCACGGCGCCGGCTGGCATGCTGTTATGGGCGGCCTGCTAATCGGATGCCTCACCATTCTGGCGTTTTGGTTTGGCTATTACGAAAGAGGCTATTCTCCCTTTGATAAAAACGTTCCCGAAGAAGTACTGAAAAATGCACGAACCCTTGCATTTATCGTTTTAATTGCCTGCCAGTTGTTTTATTCGCTGAGCGTTCGCAACGTTAAAAAATCTGTTTTTAAGATTGGCCTGTTTTCCAACAAATACCTCATTGGCGCGATTGTGTTGGGATTGGTGCTACAGTTGGGCGTCATGTTTATCCCGTTTTTGCGCAATGCGTTTGGGCTGGTAATGCTCGACAGCCGCGGCTGGACTATCGCTATCATTGCAGGCATCGTTCCTTTTGTGCTTTCCGAAGTGATGAAACTGTTCAGAAAGGCCTGATAAAAGTGCATTGTGGCAATTGATTATGAGCCTTGTTTTTTAGCCAAAACCAAACTCATAATAAAACCGGAAATTAAAGACAGTTCAAGTCTGAATGTTTACCTGTTTTTTCGGTACATTTAGGTTGCTATGAAATATTCTTAAACTAACTATTTTTAAAATGAAAAAAAGCTCCCTCATTTTTCTTTTGTTTTTTGTCCTGCTGTCTTGTAAGAAAAATCCGGTTGATAAAGAGCCGGTAGTGCGTAGCCCCGAAATTGTTTCCATTACCCCCACAACTGCCGCGGCGGGCGATGCAGTTGTCATCAGCGGGAAAAATTTTAAAACCGGCTCAACCGTTTTATTTGGGAGTGCAAACGCTCAAATATCGTCTTTGGCGCCGCAGCAAATTAATGTGACGGTGCCGGTGGGTAGCGGTAATGTTCAGGTAGTGGTGAATAGCGGTTCCCAAAAATCCAATGCAGTCACATTTACGTACGCGCAACAAGTCGTCATGCCTTTTATTTCTTCTTTAAATGCAAGATCTGCTATGACGGGCGACACGTTGACGATTACCGGGAATAATTTCGATGGCACATCAAAAATTTATTTAGATAATGACGAGGTGACGGCCATTTCCTCATCTGCCACCGCTTTATCTGCAGTTATTCCCGTTGGTGTTGGCAGCCGAAAACTGTCTGTCAAAAACACGGCGGCCAGCAGCGTTGTACAATCAAACCTTTTGGATTTTTCGTTTGCAACAGTTTCAACAGCCACAACAACGATTGGCGGAATTTCTTATAAAATAGATACGGTGTCCTATTTTAAAATCGGGCCGGGCGCTGACTACTTGGCTTTGAACCTTTTCAGTCCATCTGTTACCAAGCCAATAAAGGCCTTCATAACGGTGGCAGATATGAGTAACCAGTATTTGTCAATGAAGCCTGTGATTGGAAGGGATTCCGTTTCCAACCAGGAAAGGCCTTCGGCGATGGCTGTTAGAAAATCCGCTACAGGCAACCGTTACATTGCAGGTACCAATTCTGATTTTTATAATACCACAACTATTTACCCCAGAAACGCGAATATGATTGATGGGGTTTTGGGATCGCCTGCTGATAACGCTGTAATAACCGGGAGCCTTTATGCCGGCAACGCTATTTTTGACGCTCAGAAAAGAATGTTTATTGATGCATTTTCTTATTCGGCTTCTGCAACTATTGGTACTCAGTCAAGAAATATTGATACAATCAATTATTACACGATGACGAATCCTAACAGCCTCATGTTTTTTAATATTTACTGTGGAAAAACAACCGGTACCAACAATAACCGCACAGAAGTGGCGTTAACTCCCGTTAGCGGAAACATAAACTATAACGGTGAAACGGAAATGAAAGTAGTAGAGGTGTATGCAAATCAGGGTAACCACGCTGTGTCTAATGCTGTTTCAATTTTATCGGGGAGCGGAACCGGCAAAGCTTTCCTGGATCAGCTTAACGTAAATGACGTAATCAAACTTAAGTTTAGTTTGGTACCACGCAGCGGAGCTTCTATTACACCATTCAATATAGCGGGAGGCCGGCAGATCATTATGAAAAATGGAGCAGTTCAGCAGGATTTTTGGAACGGAGATCAAAAACATCCCCGAACCGGTATTGGGTTTTCAAATAATGGTAGCAAAGTTTATATGTGCAT
>MKRO01000177.1:11076-11504 GCA_001896965.1 Sphingobacteriales bacterium 41-5
TGATGGCGGTGGTTCCAGTACAATGTATCTTGATAGAATTGGTACCGTAAACAATCCCAGTGATGGAACAGAACGCAGCGTTGTTGCCGGAATTTTTGCAGTTTCCACAGCACCGGATGATTCTCAGATTGCCGAGATAGCGCCAAAGCAATTTAGCGTGAGGCTGGCAAAGGGCCAAAGCTTTACACCTGTTTTTTATGGGTTGAACCAATACGGCCAGGTAGTTAATGCAAACCTGTCTGGAATTACTATTACAACGAATTTATTAGGCAATTATTCCGGCACAACTTTTACGGCCGGTACCTCGGCGGGCTACGGGTACATTTTGGCCAAATACGGGAATCTTACCTCGCGCATCAAAATCATTATTGAATAATTTGCCTGCAAGTTAAATTGATCCTGGGCTCTGAAATTTTTTTTGAAGCAGG
>MKRO01000177.1:11591-12224 GCA_001896965.1 Sphingobacteriales bacterium 41-5
TGTTTTGATCGTTTGTGTTTAAAAGAAAATTTTCTTTCAGCGCCAAGGCTTAAAGAGGCGATGGCTGCATCCTTCTTTAAGTCTTTTTCGTTATCAGCGTGCCAACCCATGCCTTCGCTGCCATTGTGGTACAGGTTTAAAAGGCAGGAGTTAAAAGTTTCGCTCGTTTTTTCTTCAACAATATTTTTTAGGGTAAGCAATGTGTTCGTCCAGGCGATTGCTTTTTTTGTTTTGCCGGAGTAAGTGTATTGCAGGCCGGCATCGCCATACCACGCAACTTCTCTTTTGGTGATAATAGTTTTGCCAAACATTATTATTTTGTCGTGTTGCCATCGAATATTCTGTATTAATTCGTTGAAATATTTTTCAGCAACCGACAGGTCTAAAATTTTATCAGAATAATAGGCTTCGCCGTCTTGGGCAACAAATTTTTATTGATCATAACTGAACGAATGTGCACACATTTTCTTAAATTTACAACAGAGCGAATGCCATGAAACCCGACAACTGGCACGTATTTTTCACGATCATACAACAATCTCTTGGAGGATTAATTCTTTTAGGGGCTTCAATATACTACCTGATTCGAAAGAAGAATATTTCGGGCGCCCTGATGGTATTGGGGCTAGCGGT
>MKRO01000177.1:12285-14704 GCA_001896965.1 Sphingobacteriales bacterium 41-5
GCCATATCGCTAAAATGAAAACATATTCGTCAATTACATACTTTTCTAATTTTCTTTTTGTTGCGGGATTCGTAATGCTTATTATAAATATTACGAAAAAAGATAAATACCCTTACGAATTAACGGACAATACAAAAACGGATAATAGTGAATAAACACAAATCTTAATGCCGCATGGCATCTTTCAAAAAATCTTCAATGCCCAGGTGTATTTTGTCAATCGCCTTCTTTCTAAAGTCCGCGCTCAATATCTTCTTTTCATCCTCGGCGTTCGAAACAAAAGCCACTTCTACCAATGCGTTTGGATATTCAGTTGAGGAGTTGAGCGAGAAATTAAAATTTCCAATATTTCCCCAGTTATCAATATCAAGCGCTGCCATGCGGTTTAAAATTTTTAAAGACAGATCCCTAAATCCGGGGTAACGATAGTAGGTGCTAACGCCTTTCACAGTATCTTTCGCAGATGAATTTAAATGGATGCTCAGCATAATATCAGGTTGAAAACTTTGCAGCATTTGTAATCGCTGATCCATCGAAAGTGTTTGATCAGAGGTTCGTGTCATGAAAACGTTGGCTCCGTGGCTTCTCAGCCGATCTGCAAGAAGCTTTGCAATAATGAGATTGTATTCTTTTTCCGTCACTCTTCCGCTCACGCCGCGCGCTCCCACGTTTGAGCCGCCGTGGCCCGCGTCAATAGCCACTTTAAGGTTTTTGAGGGTGTTTGTTTTTGGTGGATGTTTTAGCCGGATTGTGAGATAATTATAATTAGCAGTGTCATAGCTGATGCGATAACCCCAATTTTGTTCGTGTTTCAGGTCTATGATAATTCTGTAAACATCATCTTCCACTTGTTCAACAGATACCTGTTTTACCATTTTTAACAGAGGATGATTATGCGTGATCCAGTTGGTATTATTGCCAATGCCAAAAACATCTACGACTAATTTGGACGGGTTTACCTGCATCAACGATCGATAAGGCAACTTTATACCACCGGTATTAAACGTTACGTAATCATAAGCGGAGTCTCCATACGCGCGTATCGAACCGCCGAAATAATCATTACCCAGATAGGTATTCACTCTTTCTGCATAATCTGTTGGTATAAATGCCTGGTGGTTTTTTGACAATTGAATAGTATAATACCCGTTTGACGAATTGATTGCACGCATCAGGATAGCCGTATCAAGAAAGGTCATTTTTGCACCGCCAAGCCTGTCGTGCGCGCTGGCGCTGTAAATCAGGTAGGGGAAGGTTCCGTTTGTTTTAACAACAAATCCCTGAGCAAATATTGTATTTGTTACTATGCATGTAATAAAAAAAAGAAAAATACTTTTAATAAGGTTCATGATTGTATACGGATTTTTTGCCTGAGAGCAATTATTCAGATTGGAACAATACTAAGAAAATTTATTTATAAAAGACGTTTGAATATTTGTTAATGTTGAAGTTATTTAAACTTTCTTGAACCGGGTAGATTTCGCTTAATGAATCGAACAATAACCACGTAGAATTTACAGAGATTAGTGAGCCTTCTAAATTTAGGTACTCTTTTTCGCTCGTTGGGGCTTTTGCTAGTGCACCCTTTGGTAAAAAACTAAAAGTTTAAACAACTCAGTTGTCTAATGGGTCATAAACCAATCTTTTTTTTATAACTTTACAACCCTCAATCAAGAAAAGAGTAGGTATGCAAAAATGGTTATTTGTGATTTGTGCATTGGTAAGTACATTGTTTTTAAAAGCGCAGCCTGTCGCCCAAAATTCAGATACAACAATTATTCCGGCGAACCAGTTGGGAAAAGATATTTGGGCTTATGCCTCTCAATCTGTTATAAATATTCGTCGTGGCCCTTCCTTTAAAGAGGAGATGATTTCTCAGGCGCTGCTTGGAACTCCATTAAAAATTATTGCAAAAAAAAGAAACTGGTACCAGGTGCAAACGCCTGAAGGTTATGAGGGCTGGACTTCCGCACCGCTTAATCGCCTGGATTCAATAGCGCTGCACAAAATGAATCAGCAACCGCGCGTGATTGTAATGGACAATACTGCCTTTGTTTATAACTCGCCTGGATCAAAAGAAATTGTTTCAGAAGTTGTGCTGGGAAATATTTTACGCCTTAAGAATAATAAAAGAACAAAAGGAGCGTATGAAGTTATTTTCCCTGACGGAAGAGCCGGGTTTATTAATGCATCATCGGTGAAAACATGGAACGATTGGAAACGCTCGATTCAGTTGACGGGTAAAAGCCTTGAAGAAACTGCGATGCGCTTTGTGGGCCTGCCGTATTTTTGGGGAGGCACTTCCTCGCGCGGGCTGGATTGCAGTGGCCTAACCAAAACAACCTATTTAATGCACGGTATTATTTTGCCACGTGATGCACGCCAGCAATACCTGACAGGCATTGCTGTTGATTCTGTA
>MKRO01000177.1:14856-15273 GCA_001896965.1 Sphingobacteriales bacterium 41-5
GTTCAAATCAGCAGCCTTGACCCGAAGGACAGCAATTTTGATAACCATAATTATAACCGGTACGTTATTGCCAGGCGGATATTAAATGAACCGGTATACGGAACCTGGAGTATATTTTCGCATCCGTGGTACCAGTAAAGCTGTTGAGTAGTTGACAAGTTAAGAAGTGAATGCATCAAACTTGCAACTTCGTGTCCTCCGTGCCTTTGAGTAAATGATGGCAAAAAAGAAAAATGATATTCGTAGTATGGCTGAAATGAGCGCGGCCTGCCTAAAGGACAAGAAGGAAAGCTGATAACCGTATTAATGCTTGTGGCATAAATATTCTATATGACAACAAAACGAAGAAATTTTATAAAATCGCTGGCCGTGCTTGGCGGTGCATCCATGCTTGATTTAAAAGCAGGCGCAACGGCT
>MKRO01000178.1:0-3093 GCA_001896965.1 Sphingobacteriales bacterium 41-5
AGGTTTTTCATGAAGTGCGGCCGCTATTTGTTTGGCGTGGCCATGATCCTGCTGCAATCTTTCAATATTATTTTGAAATGCGTAAATACCGGCCGCCGCAATAAACCCGGCCTGCCGCATACCGCCACCAAAGGCTTTACGCACACGACGGGCTTTTGTTATAAATTCTTTTGAGCCTAACAATAAACTTCCCACAGGGCAACCTAAACTTTTTGAAAGACAAATAGAAATACTGTCAAACAGTTGGCCATATTGGTGGGGCGTTTCATTCTTTGCCACCAGTGCATCAAATAATCTCGCGCCATCAATGTGAAAAGCAAGGCCATTTGCTTCACATACTTTTTTTATTTTTTTCAATTCCTCAAAATCATAACAACTGCCGCCGCCACGGTTGCTGGTGTTTTCCACGCACACCAGTCGGCTGTAAGCTTTATGCACATCATTTTTATTATTGATACTTTCAACCACCTGTTCCGCACTGATCCTTCCTCGGTGGCCCTGTAATAGTTTTACAGAGCATCCCGAATTGGAAGCGATACCGCCTCCTTCGTATTGATAAATGTGTGCATCCGCATCGCAGATCACTTCATCACCCGGTTGTGTGTGGCATTTAATAGCTATTTGATTGGTTTGTGTGCCACTGCTGCAATACAACGCAGCTTGCATCCCAAACATTCCGGCTGCCATTTCTTCCAGTTTGTTTACTGACGGGTCTTCGCCAAAAACATCATCGCCCACGGGAGCACCCATCATGGCCTGCAGCATGGCAGCTGAGGGTTTGGTAACGGTATCGGATCTGAAATCTATATAATTTGACATAAAAAATAAGTAGACAAATTTACTGATTTCTTAATTCGGATTTTATTTATATCATGTGTATATCTGGCTCCATTAAATATTCTTTTGTAATTTTGAAACAATGACGCGTAAGGAGTAAGCACGATTTCGCATAGAGCCATTAGCCGGCCGGTTGCTCCTGATGCTATTGTTGTATATTAATCATTAAATAAATTTTATGCCATCATTTGATTTTGTAAGTAAAGTAGATGCACAGGCGCTTGATAACGCTGTAAACGTTGTGAGCAAGGAGATTGCCAATCGTTTTGATTTTAAAGGCTCGCACCTGGTGATAGACCTCGATAAAAAAACATACACGCTGAAAGTGGAAACAGACGACGATATGAAAATGAAGCAGCTGATGGATGTGCTGGTCAGTCGCGCCCATAAGCAGGGCATTGCTCCGGAAGCTTTTGATATGAGCAAGGAGGGCAGCATGATTGGTAAGGTTTGGAAAAAAGAAATTACCGTGCGCAACGGCTTGAAGCAGGAAGATGCAAAAAAAATTGTGAAGCTCATTAAAGATAGCGGCCTGAAAGTGCAGGCGTCTATTAATGATGACCTGGTGAGGATAACCGGTAAAAAAATTGATGACCTGCAGGCTGTAATTCAGGCATCTAAAGGCTGGAACCTTGGATTGCCTTTGCAGGTAGAAAACATGCGCAGTTAATTTAAAAGTAAAAGAGTATTAATAATGGCCGGTAGTTTTCTACCCGCCATTTGTTTTATATCTTAGAGCGGTTTTGTTCATCATTATTTCAATCAATAAACACATGAGACATTTTTTATTTTTTTCGGTTTTTGCACTATTAGCCATGACAACCATTGGCCAGGATTCGAGGATTTCAATCATTCCCGAACCGGTTTCACTTGCAAAAAAACAAGGCAGTTTTAATTTAACCCAAAGCATGGTGCTCAAGGCGCATGCCGATACAGATTTGGGAGATACGATAAGTGATCGTACCAGAAAGCTTACCGTTCCTACAGGATTCCGCGTAAGAACGGTAAGCGATAACGTGGATCGCGCAGATATTACACTTGAGTTGATTGCAAGAAAAAATGAAAAGTTGGGCGATGAGGGCTACGAACTTTCAGTGGCTCAAAACGGAGTTTTAATAAAAGCCAATAAACCCGCCGGATTATTCTATGGCGTTCAAACTTTTTTGCAGTTGTTACCGCCGCAGATCGAAAATAAATCATTGGTAAAAGATGTAAAATGGGAAGCGCCTGCTGTTGAAATAACCGACTATCCCCGCGTGGGCTGGCGTGGATTAATGCTTGACGCGGCGCGGCATTTTTTCACCGTAGATGAAGTGAAAAGCTACATCGACGATATGGTGAAATATAAATACAATATGTTTCATTGGGGCCTTACCAATGATGAGGGCTGGCGCCTTGAAATTAAGAGCCTTCCCAAGCTCACATCAGTAGGGGCGTGGCGTGTGGAGAAGCAGGGGAATTTTGGCACTTTCTCTAACCCATTGCCGGACGAACCAAAAAGCTATGGCGGATTTTATACGCAGGACCAGGTGAGAGACGTGATCAGGTATGCAAAAGAAAGGTTTGTGGATATCGTTCCTGAGATTAATGTTCCGGGTCATAGCCTTGCGATTATCGCTTCGTACCCTGAACTTTCCTGCACCCCGGGAGCAGAGAAATATAATGTTCGCGCCGGTGAACCAATTATGGATTGGAGCCATGGCGCACCACCAATCGCTCTGATTGATAACACACTTTGCCCCGCCAACGAAAAAGTTTATGAATTCATGGATAAGGTTGTAACTGAAGTGGCACAACTCTTCCCATTTGAATATTTACACATGGGTGGGGATGAAGCGCCGCATAATTTCTGGGCAAAAAACCCGCAGGTGCAGGCGCTGATGAAACGTGAGGGATTGAAAACGATTCCTCAGGTGCAAAGCTATTTTGAAAAAAGATTGGAAAAAATAGTGAATTCAAAAGGTAAAAAAATGATGGGCTGGGATGAGTTGCTCGAAGGCGGTGTAAACGAATCTACAGCAATCATGAGCTGGCGCGGCACGAAAGACGGTATTAAAGCTTCAACAGAAGGGCATAAGGTTGTGATGAGCCCTAATCAATTTACTTATATTGATCTGATGCAGGGCGATGAATCAACTGACCCAAAGGTGTATCAAAATTTGCGACTGAGCCAATCGTATAAATTTGATCCCGTACCTGCGGGAGCGAATGCAAAAAATATTTTGGGAGGACAGGCTAATTTGTGGACGGAGCAAA
>MKRO01000178.1:3128-3859 GCA_001896965.1 Sphingobacteriales bacterium 41-5
CGGTAGCTGAATCCGTTTGGTCGCCTCAGAAAAATAAAAACTGGGATAAATTTGTTACAAAGACTGAAGACCATTTCAAGAGGTTTGAATACGCTCAAACAAAATTTTCACCTGCCATGTACGAGCCGATACTCAAATTTAAAAAATTGGGAGAAGGTAAGTATCAGGTTAGTATGGATAAAGAGATTGACGACGTTGATATTTATTACAGCTTTGATAATTCTGAACCCGATAATTTTTATCCGAAGTACACAGGGCCGCTAACAATTCCTAAAGACGCGCAAAGGCTTCGTATTGTTACTTACAGAAAAGGTCAACAAGCAGGAAGGCAAATGATCCTTCGTAAAGACGACTGGGAAAGAAGGGCTAAGTAACTCTTTTTAAAAGAAGTTTTACAAATCAAATTTTATTCCCTGTGCGAGCGGCAATGTTGTGCTGTAATTGATGGTATTCGTTTGCCTGCGCATATAATTTTTCCAGGCATCGGAACCACTTTCCCGGCCGCCACCGGTTTCTTTTTCGCCACCAAAAGCGCCGCCAATTTCAGCGCCGGATGTGCCTATGTTTACATTTGCAATACCGCAGTCGCTTCCGGCATGGGAAAGAAATTGTTCTGCTTCGCGAAGGTTTAAGGTCATGATAGACGACGACAAGCCCTGCGGAACGTTATTTTGGATGGCGATGGCTTCATCAATCGTTTTATATTTCATCAAATATAAAATAGGTGCAAA
>MKRO01000178.1:3950-10331 GCA_001896965.1 Sphingobacteriales bacterium 41-5
AAGCCACCTTCCACTATAAACTTGCCCCCTTCGGCTTTACATTTTTCAATTGCATCGAGGTAGGAAGTTACCGCTGCCTTATCTATCAAAGGCCCCACATGATTGGTTTGATCGAGCGGATCGCCAATTTTCAACTGGCTATACGCATTCAGCAATTTTTGCTTTACCGTTTCGTACACATCTTCATGAATGATGAGGCGGCGCGTAGTTGTGCAACGCTGGCCCGCGGTACCTACGGCTCCAAACAAAGACCCTAAAATTGCAATATCAATATCTGCATCTTTTGAAATGATGACCGCGTTATTTCCGCCGAGTTCAAGCAAACTGCGACCCAGCCTTTGGGCTACTTTTGCACCAACCGCTTTGCCCATTCTTGTTGAGCCTGTAGCTGAAACTAACGAAATGCGTTCATCGGCAGCAAGCCATTCGCCAACCTCCCGGCCGCCAACAATTAATCCGCCAACACCTTCGGGAACATTGTTGGCAGCGAAAACTTCCGCAATAATGTTTTGGCAGGCTACCGCGCATAACGAAGTCTTTTCCGATGGCTTCCATACACAGGTATCGCCGCAAACCCAGGCCAGCATTGTGTTCCAGCTCCAAACAGCCACAGGGAAATTGAAGGCGGAAATAATACCCACCACACCCAGTGGGTGGTATTGCTCGTACATTCGGTGTGCCGGCCGCTCACTGTGAATGGTTAGCCCGTAAAGTTGGCGGCTAAGGCCAACTGCAAAATCGCAGATGTCAATCATTTCCTGAACTTCACCCATTCCTTCCTGAAGGCTTTTGCCCATTTCGTAGGAAACAAGCTTGCCAAGCGGCTCTTTGTGTTTTCTCAAAGCATCACCAATCTGCCTCACCACTTCGCCGCGCTTGGGTGTCGGCCACAAACGCCATTCAAAAAAAGCCTGCCGGGCCTTTTCAATAACCTTTTCATAATCATCTTTTGAGGCTGCTGCTATTGAGCCTATGAGTTGCCCGTCAACAGGGGAGAAGGAGTCTATTTTTTCTCCGGAGGCATTTAGCCAATTAGTGCCGGTGCTTGCGCCGGAATTTTGTTGCCGGATGTTGAGTGTTTGAAGGAAGTTCATCATATAAATGTAATAGTTCTATTCGTTATTTCGTCATGTAATTTAGGCAGGGCTTCATTTCTATTACTTTTGAGCAATCGGATAGTTGCGCTTCTAATGTAGCACAAAAGTTTAATGGAACTCTGAGCTGCGCTCTTGCAAAACTGCCAGATGCTGCCTTACTTTTATTTATTCGCCCAATCATTTTAATTTAATTTGAACAGCGTTTTCAGGTAAAGATAATTTTTCCATTACGCTTGAAATTCTTGACATGCAATTAGATGCAGAAATATTTATATGGATAAAAAGCAAATTATCATCCAATTCCTTCACTTTGTCCCATACTTTTCCATCAAATGTTTTGTATCTATTGGATAAGTCTGTATTTGAATCTATAATATCTTTTAAGGTGTTCCATCTTAAAATGGTTTCCTCACGTCTAAACAATTCAAGTTGATTGTCAAGGATAAATTCAAAATCATAGTCTGGTTTGTCTTTTAGATATTTCAGGAACTTAATGAATACATCTTGCCAAGAAGTTACTTTTATAATGTCATTGAAAATTTGAAGTTCAGCGGGCTTATTACCCTCAGCCATGTCTCCAGCATCAGTATCTAGGGGAGAAAATGTTGTGCTTTCTATCGTTTGGGTATTCCAATTAACCTCGTCCTTATATTGTTCGGGTAATGGAAAGGTTTCAAGGAACCATTGAATCATTTTTGATTGATGGTCTTTTATACTTTGTTCATTCCAGGTATTTCTATTTATTACATCAAGCCTATAATTTAGGGATGATGTATTTAATTTACTTTTCTTTTCTTCAAAAGATTTGTTGCCAATTTCACTATTAAATTCCGTGAGGATAATGTTACCTATATTATGCAAATAACTTTTATGAATTTCTTCAAAATTCTCCCCAAGCTCTACTTTCCAACCGGCATCCAATTTTTGGGGCATAATATGCTCAATAGTAATTTTAGGATTTCTAAAATCAACTGAAACTTTTGAATTATGTTCTTCGATTTTTCCTAAGATAAGTTTTGAATACTGTTTTAACCCTTCGTAAAAATTCATAGAGATTAGCGAGGTACCCATCTCAGAATTGTTAGGCAGCCTTAATCTAAAATACAAATTAGTTAGAAGTTCGAACATTGAGATATGTCCCTTTGCAATATTTTCTATTCTTTTGCTTAATAAGACAATATTCTTGTTTTCGCCTTGTGTTAATCCAATTGTCCTACGCCTAATTAAATAAGTTCTGATGGTCGTCAAAGTCGAGATCAGAATTTCATCGCTAAGTGTTACGTCATCCACTTTATATTGATGGTATTCCAACAATCCTAAAACAAAGGGTTTAAAAGCTTCCGCTTTTATATCGTGGAAGATATTTCTTAATAGTTCCTTAATTTCTTTGTCGTTGAGAATGCTACTTGAAATTGAATCGCTATTGATTTCGGTAATAATCCATTTGTAGCATTTTACATAACGCACAATGTCCTCAATGAAGTCATTGTGGCTTTCAAAACTTGTTTCAACAAAATCTTTGAATTGCTGGTAGAGCTCTTTCGTGTTATTATCGCTAACAACTTTTAATGAGCTTGCCGTCTTGTATTGCAAATAATCCCTAAAGAACTTAGATGTGTTTTCAACAAGTACTTCTTCAATTTTAGGATGCCATGTTTTTTCATAAATATGTGATTGATTCTGACTTTCCATATTGAGGAGTACAAAATTCCTTACCAGGTCGGATAATGAAAGGGGTTTTCCCAATGAATTGAGCGTTTCAAATATTATTTGTGGGTCTTCGCCTTTAAATGGCCTTTCATCTAAAAATATTACTGCCACGTTCATCCTTTGTATGGCGATAATATAGTGCTCAAAATTTACTTCAGAATTAAGCGTTCTCTTTTCATTAATTAATTTTTTAAGTAGTTCGTGAGCATTGCTAATAACTCCCGCACCCAAGTGTGTTTTGTTAACTAAAGCTTTGTAAGAGTCCCAATCTTTTGTTACCTGTTTAAGTTTTATTTTGTCTTGAAAAGACGACGAATTATTAGTCAAGTAATTTTGGGTAATAAAGTCTTGTTTTAGGGGGTCAGTTTCTGAATCTCTTAGTGCGATTAAAAAAATGAGCGTAGTCGTAAGACGCTGTTGGCCGTCGACGACAACTGATTTATTTGCAAAACCTGCTTTTTCTTCTTTAATAACTACTGTTCCAAAAAAGTGTTCTAATTTGTCGTGTTGTGTAGGGTCGAGTTCAGATTCAATGATTCTTGACACATCGCTAAAATATCTCTCGATTTCAGGTCTGCCCCAGGCATAAGCTCTTTGAAACGGCGGAATAAAAAATGAAGTTGCATTTTTTGCTAGGACGTCATTTATTGAATGGCTTTCAGTCTTCATGAATTTTGCTAGTTGTGGCTATTAAAGTTGTGCTGAAACTTCGGAATAAAACTATTCCAAAAATAGCCGAAATTTTGGAGATAGTTTACCAGCTCTGCTTAACATGCAAAAAATACCCCTTTAATACTGCTCACTCTCATTTGGGAAATCGTTGCTCTTCACATCTTTTATATAGTGGCCAACTGCTTCAGTTGCCTGTTCAAAAATATTCAAATACTGCCGTAAAAATTTGGGATGAAATTCTGTGTTAATGCCCAGCATGTCGTGCATCACCAGTACCTGGCCATCGCAATATTTTCCCGCGCCAATACCTATGGTGGGTATGTGAAGGCTTTCAGTGACTTCTTTCGCGAGTATCGCCGGAATTTTTTCAAGCACTATCGCAAAGCAACCAGCCTCCTGCAAAAGCTGTACATCTTTTTTTAATTTTTCAGCTTCCGCTTCTTCTTTGGCACGCACGGCGTAGGTTCCGAATTTATAAATGGATTGCGGCGTTAAACCCAAATGCCCCATCACGGGTATGCCTGCCGAAACGATTTTTTTAATAGATTCCAAAACCTCCTCACCTCCTTCTAATTTTACAGCATGTGCGCCGGTTTCTTTCATGATGCGGATGGCCGAAGCCAGTGCAATCTCTGAGTTGGATTGATAAGAACCGAAGGGGAGGTCAACCACAACCAAACAGCGGTGCGCGGCTTTAATCACAGATGAAGCATGATAGATCATCTGGTCGAGTGTAATTGGCAAAGTGGTTTCATGGCCCGCCATCACGTTTGAAGCAGAGTCGCCCACCAAAATAATATCAATACCTGCACTGTCAATGATGCGGGCAAAAGAAAAATCGTAAGCAGTGAGCATCGCGATTTTTTCACCTGCCTCTTTCATTTTTTGGATTGTGTTAGTGGTGACACGTTTTACTTCTTTGTTTACTGACATTGATAGAGATATTAGATTGTAGAATTCTTAATAAAAATAAACATTGTTGATTTGTAAATTTATCAACTATTTCCGCCGGTTAATGCATTCTTCACAACTTCATCATATAACGCGTGAATTAAACCATCGGCCAAACCAATTTTGGGAATAAGGATTTCTTCTGCACCCGCCCATTTTAATACGTTGATGTAAATTAAAAGCGCCGGAACAATCACGTCTGCACGGTCTTCACGCATCAAATAACGGCTCATTCTTTCCTGCACGCTCATGCTGCTGAACTCTTTGTAATAATCCCTTAAAAGATCGAGCGGCAATGGCCTTCCTTCTTTTCTTTTTGAAAGCGAAAATACTTTGTTGATGTTTCCGCCTGACCCAATTGCCATTACACGTTTCGCATTTTTTGTATTGGCCCGAATGTATTCCTTCATCTCAGCCCAATGCGCGTCCGTTACCTGTTGCTTTAAAATACGAATTGTACCGATATTAAAAGAGCGTTTGAACTGTAATTCACTATTCATGAAAAAAGTAAGTTCAGTGCTGCCGCCGCCCACATCAATATACAAATACCCGGCATCTTTAGGAAGGCTTTCTGCCGTGTGGTTTTCGTAAATCATTGATGCTTCTGAATCACCCGTGATTACTTCAATCTGAATGCCCGTTTCTTTTTTTACTTTCTTAATAATCGCTTCAGAGTTTTTGGCATCGCGCATTGCAGATGTGGCGCAGGCTTTCACGTGTTTCACATCATAGGCATCCAGCAAATGCCGGTAAGCTTTGATGGTGCTCACAAGGTGGTTAATTTTATTTTCAGAAATCTCTCCCGTTTCAAATACGTCAAAACCCAGCCTCAGCGGCACACGCACCAAATTAGACTTGATGAATTCCGGCTTATTTTGCTTGTCAAGGTAAACATCGGTAATTAATAATCTGGCTGCGTTACTTCCTATGTCAATTGCTGCTAACTTCAACTTTATATGTTTTATTTCTAAGGTAATTATATGTTTCTTCCTGCGATCTCACTTTTCCGTTTTTAGATTTTACGTACTGGTTACTCAGGTCATTGTCCAAAATTCGTGCCTTCACATTATCGCTTAGCTGAATATTCAAAATATCAATGAGTTCTTTTTTTAATTCTTTATTGGTCACCGGGCAGGTGGCTTCAATGCGGTGATCAAGATTGCGCAACATCCAGTCGGCAGAAGAAATAAATACTTTTTGTTTACCGCGATTGTGAAATACAAATACACGGGAATGTTCAAGGTATTCATCAACAATGCTGATTGCCTGAACGGGATGTTTGAATTTGTTGTTTTCTGATAGCATACAAAATATACCGCGCACAATCAATTTTACAACCACGCCTGCTTTGGCGGCTTCGGTTAATTTTTCGATCATGATGGTATCTGCAAGCGAGTTCATTTTTAAAATAATTTCTGCATGTTTCCCTTTTTGCGCATAAGCGATTTCTTCATCAATCATTCTTAACAAAGCCATTCTTACGTAATGCGGGCTTGGAATAATTGTTTTGCATCTCGACAAATTTTGCAATCCTGATTTTGGGTTTTCGAGATAATGAAAAATCCGGTTCACATCGCTCATTACTTTTACATTGGATGTCATCAGGCAATGATCTCCGTATATTTTCGCAGTTTTCTCGTTCACATTGCCTGTACTTACAAAGCCGTAATGAACCAGTTTTTTATTCACGCTTTTTTTGATTACGCAAATTTTTGCGTGAACTTTCATGTCGGGAATTCCGGTGAGTACGCGTGCGCCAACATCTTCAAGCCTTTGTTTCCATTCAAGATTGGCTTCTTCGTCAAACCGCGCTTTCAGTTCCATCATCACAACCACTTCTTTACCGTTCCTCACCGCGTTGATCAATGAGTTGATAATTTTTGATTGAGATGCTAAACGGTAACAGGCAATTTTTATTGAAACCACATCAGGATCGAACGCAGCTTCGCGA
>MKRO01000178.1:10398-10862 GCA_001896965.1 Sphingobacteriales bacterium 41-5
GCGGATGTTCAAAAGGTTTCAACCTTTTCGAAGTTGGTTTAAGCCCTTTAAAAACGGAGCCAGGGAAATCCATAAAGTGCCTGAAAGTATGAATGCTGCCGCCGGGAATCAGGTTATCCTGTTTGGAAAGCCCGAAGCGTGCCATCAGGTATTCCAAAAGGCCTTTATCAATTTCTTCATCATAAGCCAGCCGGATCGGTTTCCCTTTTTTGCGATTTTTCAATCCCTTTTCTAACTTTTGAACAAATGGGGTGGTATCAGCATTGTCAATATCCAGTTCGGCATCGCGCGTGAATTTAAAAATGTGCGCTGTGAATTTTTTATACCCTAAAAAGCTGAAAATCCCCGGCAGATTGAATTTGATAGCATCTTCGAGCAACATGATGTCGTGCCGTCCGGCTCGTGAAGGCAATAAAATGAACCGGCCCACGGCCGTCACAGGAACCTCGATAACAGCGTATTTA
>MKRO01000179.1:0-782 GCA_001896965.1 Sphingobacteriales bacterium 41-5
GAGCCTGTGAATCCCCTTAGTGTTTGGCCCGACGCGTTAGTTTTACAAAACGGTATAATGGCAGTAAGCTATGGGCAGCCGGGTAATTGGCTGATGTTTAGTAATGATGAACGCAAGTACCTGGGAACCTAACATTCCGTATTATAATGACATTTATCCGCCGGATTGCAGCAACTATGTATCGATCAGGGAAATTGCCCCTAATATTATCCGATCAGTTTACAGCCGCGCCTACCCCAACTACAATTGCATGAGCGAAGTGATTGATACCTGGTTTTTGGTGAAGACAGGGAACTGAGCAGTCGAAGTGTGCCGGGATTACCCAAGGCCTGTTGCCCGAACCTAAACAAGTTTTCATACATGCGTAAAATTTAGACTTACTTAATCCACGTTCGTAGGCGTCCAAAGGCTCTCAAAATCGGGGTCTTTATACCGCACGATGTCGCCGTCATATTCGTAAAAAACCAGGTCCTTTTGGTAAATACTAAACATCCGTACATATTTTGTATAAAATTCTTTACTGCCAATAGGCGAAGAATAGCTGTACACCGGATAAGATCCCCATTGCGGGTCGGCGGCGCCATACACCTGCATATAATTAATATTCAAAACTATTTGCACGTCGTGCAGGGTACAAAGGCTTTTTTGAGTCGGTTGCCAACTTGATTGCCCTCGGTTGTTGGCACTACCATTGGGAAACCTGCCTAGCCCGTCAAGTCTGCCAAGCCGGCTGTGGGCGGAACTCGTTGCACTTTGGTAATGGAGAAAGTGTGTGTAACCAT
>MKRO01000179.1:792-2930 GCA_001896965.1 Sphingobacteriales bacterium 41-5
GTAGTTTATTCACGGTATATCCAATATAACCCCAGTCGGAATTTGCATATCCATACCCATATCCGTTACCACCGGTGATAATTTGCGGGCTGCCTGCCGATGATGGTTTTCCGTTTGCACCAATTGCAGGAATCATAATCAATTCGGTAGGAGGCCCAATTTTTACATCAGGATACCTTGTAACCGTAAAACTATAAGGGCCACCTGCTTCCTGAGATGAGAAACTAAATGAGGGCTGGTCAACCTGAAGAGCAAACAATTTGTCGTAGTAGGGATGAAACATGAAACAATCATATCCTTCGTAACCCGTGCCTACCAGTTTGGGTTCGCCAATGGTTTCGTTGCCGTTGCTTTCAAGCGGGTACACCCAAAGGTTGCCGGAAGTGTCCTTCAGCATCAGGTCGCCGTAAAAGTCAAAAAGGTCGGCCCGGGGATCGGAACGCTGTTCAATCCTGCCAATTTTCTGGCCGATAAAATAAGTCCTTGTGCGGAACGGCACATAAATAATACGGCGCTGCTCATCAACCGGAAAATCAGAATTGGAAGACGAGAGATAAAGCGGCAGCAAATAATCGGTTTTGTTGTTTAACTTGTTTTTGTGGAGCTTTATCGGCATCAGGCCGGTACTATTTTGGCCGGCTTTCAAAACGGCATCTTTTGCAAAAGAGTAGCTTCCCTCGGGCAATAACACAAATTTGGCATTGTATTTTGCGTTATAGGCATCCACAAACTCGGGGCCCAGTACAGTAAAGTTTAATGGTATGTCGGTAGTTGCCTTAAAATCACCACCAATACCCACGCTAAAATTGTTGAGTATAGTGTCTGTGGCTCCAATATTAAGGAATATTTTTGACCGCTCCTGAAACGCGCCCGATTGTGGGGAATACAATTTTTTGTAGGCATCAGTAGGGGTTTCATCAAGCGGCAGGTTTTCCTTGGCGCAGGACTGCAATAGCAGGATTGCACAGCTCAATACAAAATATTTTATTAAATGATTCATATCTGGTACAAAATTATTTGTTACTTAATAAACTCGGCTCCAAAACGGTCGAGCCATAAAGAGCCTGTTTGAATAGCGGCTGTAGCAGGCACCCTCATCCAGTAAAGGATTTGACGGGCAATATCCTCTTGTTTTACGTTAATCGCCGGGTTCATTTTTGTGAGGTCCTGCGGCTTAAACAAAGGGTTATAAATCATCACAAAACCGGGGTAAAGATCCACCGGGCTACCTGCCCCTGTTCCACCTTGCGTAGATGCTATGATTATAATCCATTCTTCCTTTGCATAATTGGGCCTGCTTTTGATGGCATCGGCCATTTCTTTAATATAACCGTCGGTTTTATTTACGGCTGCCAAAAATTCAGGAGTATTGTTGGCGCTGCCGTACTGTTTCCGGGCGTTAATGACATCACCAAATTGGGTGATAAAGACACTGGAGGGGTCAGTTTTTAGAAGACTGACCGCCTGGGTTTTGGTATCTTCATCGCTGGTGGTTGTCACTTTTTTACTGGCATCAGACAATAATGTTGTTACCAGGTTGCCCCATGACGATATTGCAACAGTTTTTATACGGTCATCATAATCCTGCAATAACCTTAATGCAGAAAGGTTTGGAGACACGGGGATGGAGTTTGTGGTATCAACGGGCTTAGCATAAAAAGTGCTATCCCATATACGGTGGATAGTCCTTGTATTTCCCGTCATCATGCTTGCCCACGAAGCCGCATTGATACCGGATAAGTACTCATTTTGGATAAGCCTCCATTCGGCTTGTTGAAAAAGAGTACCTGAATTAATAGCGCTTATAAAATTTCGATAATATTTATAGGCTTTGTGGTTTTCAAAATAGTAATTCACTGTTAAAAGCCGGGTTGCAAAAACCTGGTTAGTCCTTACATCGAGAGTGTCCCAGGAAACGGCGTCATTTGAACCTAAAAATTGCCAGTCTTTGGGGTCACGAGCCGGAAGATCATTTGCCGATGTCATCGAGTAGGATTCTGCACTAATAGGATTGGGAAATGAAAGCTGGTACCACAAGCCGGTACCCACAACGCCAAATTGCTCGGCATAGTATTTTGTTGATATGTTATTATCTACCAATTTATTTGAGCCATAAGTGTTTATGTAAGCTGGAATTG